>VXWI01000090.1 GCA_009835985.1 Acidobacteriota bacterium
GCCAAAACGTCCCCTGGGGCGGTCGGGCCGGGCCCCGCCGGCCCCCCGCCCGCCCCGCGCGGCCCCCCCCCCCGCCCACGTCGCAACGCCTACCACCCTCACGACGCGTACTGCTTGGAGCGCCGGCCTCCGGCCGGCATCGCGCGGGAGCGCGAAACCAACGTGATGAGGAGGCCGGCGCTCCGAGCTCAGTAGAGGCCCGGGACGATCCGGTACTTCACCCGAGCCTGGTACTCGGCCCACTTCTCGGGGCCGTACTTCTGCGCGCAGTGCGCGTCGTCGTCGCGTTGGCGGTAGGTGAACATCGAGACGATGAAGATGAAGTAGGTCCAGGCCCAGAAGTTCGTGAAGTGGCCGAAGATCAAGGCGATCGACAGCGCCAGGAATCCCTCGCCCAGGTAGTTGAAATGGCGGGCGACGCCCCAGAAACCGCTGCACAGGATCCTGCGGTCGCCGGCCTCGATGACCTCGGGTTCGATGCCCAGGAACGTGCGGTCGGGCCAGCGCTTGAACGTGTATTTCTGCAGGTTCGCGCCGCGCGAGATGCCCCATCCGAAGAGGAACATGGCCACGGTGCCGATGAGCCAGGCGTTCGTCGCGGCCGGCGAGAACCCCGGATTCGGATAAACGGCCATGCCCCAGAGCGGGAGGATGAACATCCACCCGTAGACGATGAGGCCGCCCCAGAACAGCTTGAAGCCGACGTTCTCGTGGATCAGGTCGTAGGTGTAGAGCTGGACGCGCTCGAAGACGAAGTAGTCCAGCACGTAGAACGTGAAGAAGCCCGCATACACGAAGACGCCCGGGTTGGAGTTCTCGCCGAAGAGTTCGTAGTGGTAGACGGCCCCGGAGAGGGCGCTGAGCGAGAGCATCGTCCCGCCGACGACGTAGAACCACATCTTCACGTCGAAGCGGTGGCTGAAGAACTGCAGTTCCTGCGCGCGTCCGAACCACCACGCCAGGAACCGGTTCTTGACCTTGCCCTCCGGCTGGCTGAATACCGCCAGGATCGTGAAGATGATGGTGAGGACGGTTCCTCCGGCGACGGCGTAGAGCGAGGACCGGTAGAACCAGTCGCGGGGCATCCCGGTGAGCTCGAGAGCCCACACGATCATCGCGACCACGAAGACCAGCAGGCCGTTCAGCCGGTACTTGCGCGGCTCTCCCGTCTCGGAGTCGATGACGTAGCCGGGAACCCACCGTCCCGGCAGGATGAGTTGCGCGAGGAAGAAGAAAATGAAGACGAGCAGGGGGGTAAGAAACCCCAGAACCGCCTCCGTTCCGGAAAGCTCCAGCAGGTGGCCGATGCCGAGCCACTCGATCATGACCTCATCCCCCCCTCCCCCGCTGACCCGGCCGTATTCGGACGTGGACGCGGAGGCGATCAATTACACACTACGCAGGGAGGCATGACCCACTGGGGATACGAGGGCCCGCAGGCTCCCGAACACTGGAGCTCCCTTGACCCCGGGTTCGCCGCCTGCAGCCACGGCCGCGAGCAGTCACCGATCGACCTTACGGGCGCCGAACGGGTAACCCTGTCCGAGATCGGCTTCGAGTACGCGTCGAGCCCGATCTCCATCCAGAACAACGGCCACTCCATCCAGGTCAACTACGAGCCGGGGAGCGGCATCGTCCTCGACGGAACGCGCTACGCGTTGACCCAGTTTCATTTCCACCACCGCAGCGAGCACACCGTGGACGGCGCGGACTTTCCGCTGGAGCTGCACCTCGTTCACGCCGACGCCGACGGCGCGCTCGCCGTCGTCGGCGTGTTCCTCGCCGAGGGCGGAGCGAACGGGGCCCTCGCTCCGGTCTGGCGTCACCTGCCGGCGGACGCGGGACCCGCCGCGCTGGTTCAGGGGACGGTGGACGCCGCCGCGCTCCTCCCCGAGCGGCGGACGACCTGGCGTTATCGGGGGTCGCTCACCACGCCGCCGTGCAGCGAGGGCGTGTCCTGGCTGATGATGACCGAGCCGGTGACGGCTTCGAGGGAACAGATCGAGGCGTTCGCCGCGCTCTTCCCCGTCAACAACCGCCCGGTGCAGCCGCTCAACGGGCGCCGGCTGGTGACCGACCGCCCGGGCTGAGCGGCGTTGCGCGTTTCGCCCGCTGGCTCGGGCGATGCCGGCCGGAGGCCGGCGCTCCGAGGCGGGACGCCATCCCACCAAACAGCCCAACGCTCCCTGCGGGCGCTCGGCGGCGCCGTCTAGTCGTCGAAGCGGTCGAGGTTCATGACCTTGTCCCAGGCGGCGACGAAGTCGCGGGCGAACCGTTCCCCGCCGTCGTCGGCGCCGTAAACCTCGGCGATCGCCCGCAACTCCGAGTTCGACCCGAAGATGAGATCCACCGGAGAAGCGGTCCACTTCAACTCGCCCGTGCCGCGGTCCCGGCCTTCGTAGACACCCTCGGAGTCAGCTTTCGACCACTCGGTGGACATGTCGAGCAGGTTCACGAAGAAGTCGTTGGAGAGCGTGCCCGGACGGTCGGTAAAGATCCCCTGGGCATTGTCTCCGGCGTTGGCGCCCAGCGCCCGCATGCCGCCCACCAGGGCGGTCATCTCGGGAACCGTCAGCGTCAGCAGGCTCGCGCGCTCCACCAGCATCTCCGCCGGTGACCGCCGGTTGGCGTCGCCGAAGTAGTTGCGGAACCCGTCGGCCGCCGGTTCCAGCACGGCGAACGAGTCCACGTCGGTCTGCTCCTGGGAAGCATCGGTGCGCCCCGGCGCGAAGGGAACCTGCACCGCGTGACCGGCCTGCTCGGCTGCCCGCTCGACGGCGGCGGCGCCGCCCAGCACGATCAGGTCGGCGAGCGACACCCGCTTGCCGCCGGTCGCCGCGCTGTTGAAGTCGTTCCGGACCGCCTCCAGGCGTTCCAGCACCCCCGCCAGCGCCGCCGGGTCGTTGGCCTCCCAGTCCTTCTGCGGCGCAAGGCGCACCCGAGCTCCGTTGGCCCCGCCCCGCAGGTCGGTGCCGCGGAACGAGGCGGCCGACGCCCATGCGGTCCGGACCAGCTCGGGGACGGTGAGCCCCGAATCGAGGACGGCCGCCTTCAGCTCCGCGACGTCCGCCGCATCGATCAGGTCATGGTCGACCGCGGGAACGGGGTCCTGCCAGATCAGCACCTCGTCCGGTACCTCGGGGCCGAGGTAGCGGGCGCGCGGCCCCATGTCGCGGTGCGTCAGCTTGAACCAGGCCTTCGCGAAGGCGAGCTCGAACTCCTCCGGGTCCTCGTGGAAGCGCCTGGCGATCTCCCCATACGCGGGGTCGAACCGCAGCGCGAGGTCCGTGGTCAGCATGATCGGCGCGTGCCGCTTCTCCGGGTCGTGGGCGTCCGGGACGAGGTCGGCCCCCTGGCCGTCCGCGGGGATCCACTGGACCGCGCCGCCGGGGCTGCGGGTCTGCACCCACTCGAAGCCGAACAGGTTGTCGAGGAACTGCGACGTCCACGTCACCGGGCTGGCGGACCAGGCGCCCTCGAGGCCGCTCGTGATCGTGTCGCCGCCGGCGCCCGAGCCGCATTCGCTCGTCCAGCCGAAGCCCTGCGCCTCGATGTCCGCGCCCGCCGGCTCGACGCCCACGCAGTCGCCCGCGCGGGCCGCGCCGTGGGCCTTGCCGAAGGAGTGCCCGCCGGCGATCAGCGCGACGGTCTCCTCGTCGTTCATCGCCATGCGCCCGAAGGTCTCCCGGATGTCGCGGGCCGCCGCGAGCGGGTCCGGGGTGCCGTTCGGCCCCTCGGGATTCACGTAGATCAGGCCCATCTGGACGGCGCCCAGGGGCTTCTCGAGCTGCCGGTCGCCGCTGTAGCGCTCGTCGGCGAGCCATGCGGTCTCCGGTCCCCAGTACACGAGGTCGGCCTCCCAGTCGTCCTCGCGTCCGCCGGCGAAACCGAAGGTCTCGAAGCCCATGGACTCCAGGGCGACGTTCCCGGTCAGGACCATCAGGTCGGCCCACGAGATCTTCCTGCCGTACTTCGCCTTGACCGGCCAGAGCAGGCGCCGCGCCTTGTCGAGGTTCGCGTTGTCCGGCCAGCTGTTGAGCGGTTCGAACCGTTGCTGGCCGCCGCCGGCGCCGCCCCGGCCGTCCTCCACCCGATAGGTGCCCGCGCTGTGCCACGCCATCCGGATGAAGAGCGGTCCATAGTGCCCGTAGTCCGCGGGCCACCAGTCCTGGGACGTGGTCATCACGGCCTCGATGTCCCGCTTCAGCGCGGCGAGGTCGAGGCTGCGGAACGCCTCCGCGTAGTCGAAATCACCATGCAGCGGATCGGACTCGGGCGCATGCTGGCGAAGCGGACCGAGGTCCAGTTGTTCGGGCCACCAGAACCGGTTGGACTTCGCCTCGCCCTGGGCAAAGGCGGCGTCCGGCAGGACCGCCGCCAGGGCGACCACCAGTACGGCAAGCAGGAATCTCGGTCGTTTCGCCATCGCGGGCGCCTCCTTGGGGAACGAACGGGGGGGGTGGACTATGCGACGTCGAAGCGGTCGAGGCTCATGACCTTGTCCCAGGCGGCGGCGAAGTCACGCGCGAGCTGTGCCCCGCCGTCGTCCGCCCCGTAGACCTCGGCGACCGCCCGCAGCTCCGAGTGCGACCCGAAGATGAGATCGACCGGAGTGGCCGTCCACTTCAGCTCGCCCGTCGCGCGGTCGCGGCCCTCGTAGAGCCCTTCGGTGTCCGCCGACTTCGACCACGCGGTGGACATGTCGAGCAGGTTCACGAAGAAGTCGTTGCTCAGCGTGCCCGGCTGGTCGGTGAAGACCCCGGCGCCATTGCTGCCGGAATTCGCGCCCAGCGCCCGCATGCCGCCGACGAGGGCGGTCATCTCGGGAGCGGTCAGGTTGAGCGTGCTCGCCCGATCGACCAGCGCCTCGGCCGGCGACCGGCCGTTTCCGTTCGTGAAGTGGTTCCGGAAGCCGTCCGCGGCCGGCTCCAGGACCGCGAACGACTCCGCGTCGGTCGCTTCGGCGGAGGCGTCGGTGCGCCCGGGAGTGAAGGGGACGTCTACCTCGTGGCCGGCCGCCTTCGCCGCCGCCTCGACGGCCGCGGCGCCCGCCAGCACGATCAGGTCGGCCAGCGACACCCGCTTCCCGCCGGTCTGCGAACCGTTGAAGCGGCCCTGGATCGTCTCCAGGACACCCAGCACCTCCGCGAGCTCGGCCGGGTTGTTGACCTCCCAGTCCTTCTGCGGCGCGAGACGCACCCGCGCGCCGTTGGCGCCGCCGCGCAGGTCGGTGTTCCGGAACGAGGAGGCCGACGCCCAGGCGGCGCGGACCAGCGCGGAAACGCCGAGCCCGCTTGCCAGGACCTCGGCCTTCAGCGCCGCGGCGTCCGCGGCGTCGATCAGCTCGTGGTCCACCGCCGGCACCGGGTCCTGCCAGATCAGCGCCTCGTCGGGGACTTCACTGCCCACGTAGCGGCAGCGCGGCCCCATGTCGCGGTGCGTCAGCTTGAACCACGCCTTCGCGAAGGCGACCTTGAACTCCTCGGGGTTCTCGTGGAACCGCTTCGAGATCTTCGAGTACTCGGGGTCGAACCGCAGCGAGAGGTCCGTGGTGAGCATGACCGGCGTGTGCCGCTTCGAGCGGTCCTGGGCGTCCGGCACGAGGCCGGCCCCCTCCCCGCCCGCCGGCACCCACTGGTGCTTCCCGGCAGGACTCTTCGAAAGCTCCCACTCGAAGCCGAACAGGTTGTCGAAGAACTGGGACGTCCAGCGGACGGGGTTCGCGGACCACGCGCCTTCGAGCCCGCTCGTGAAGGGGCAGCCCGAGCCGGCCTTGTTCTTCCAGCCGAGACCCTGCGCCTCGACGGGCGAGCCCGCCGGGTCCGGCCCCACGTTCTCCTCCTTGACGGCGCCGTGGGTCTTGCCGAAGGTGTGGCCGCCGGCGATGAGCGCGACCGTCTCCTCGTCGTCCATGGACATCCGGCTGAAGGTCTCCCGGATGTCCCGGGCCGCCGCGACCGGGTCCGGATTGGCGTTCGGGCCTTCCGGGTTCACGTAGATCAGGCCCATCTGCACGGCGCCGAGCGGTTTCGCCAGGTCCCGGTCGCCGCTGTAGCGCTCGTCGGCGAGCCATTCGGTCTCCGGCCCCCAGTAGGTCTGGTCGGCCTCCCATTCGTCCACCCGTCCACCGGCGAACCCGAAGGTTTCGAAGCCCATGGACTCGAGCGCGACGTTTCCCGTCAGGATCATCAGGTCGGCCCACGAGAGCTTGCGGCCGTACTTCGCCTTGACGGGCCAGATGAGCCGGCGCGCCTTGTCGAGGTTGGCGTTGTCCGGCCAACTGTTGAGCGGCTCGAACCGCATCTGTCCGCCCCGGGCGCCGCCCCGGCCGTCCGCGACCCGATAGGTGCCCGCACCGTGCCACGCCATCCGGATCATGAGCGGCCCGTAGTGGCCGTAGTCCGCCGGCCACCAGTCCTGCGAGGCCGTCATCACCGCCTCGATGTCCTTCTTCACCGCAGCGAGGTCGAGGGTCTTGAACTCCTCCGCGTAGTTGAAGTCGTCGCCCATCGGGCTGGACGCGGGCGCCTGCTGGCGCAGCGGGCTGAGGTCCAACAGGTCGGGCCACCAGAATCGGTTCGTCGGGGCTTGGTTTGCCATGGAATACGTCTCTCTCTCCTGAGCAGGAAACCGGGGTGCGCGTCGCGCCCGCTATCGGGATCGGTCCTCCGATCCAGAGTCCTCACGGCAACGCACGACTCGCGAAACAGCCGGGCATTCTACCAATCAAGGGGGGCGTTCCGACCGGACGACGCCGCGCGGCCGGACCAGGCGAATCAGCCGATCGCGACGCCGAACAGGCGACCCACGGCGTGGGTGACGGCCGCCGCTGCGCCGCCGATGGCGGCCATGCGCAGGCCGCTGAAGACCGGGCCGCGTCCGGTGAACAGACTGGCGGCGGCGCCCGCGAGGAACAGCGCAAGGAGCGCCAGCGACGCCCCGGCGGCGAGCGCCGCCGTCCCGCCTGTCAGCGCGAACGGGAAGAGCGGAACGGCCGCGCCCACGGCGAAGCTCAGGAAGGAGGAGATGGCGGCCGCAAAGGGTGAATCCACGTCACCGGGACCGATCTCCAGCTCCTCGCGCGCGAGCTGGTTCTCGAGCATCTCGATCTGGGAGCGCACCGACAGGTACTCCCCGGCCGCCATGGAAAGCGATCCGGCGATCAGACCGGCGGCGCCGGCCAGCAGCACGAAGCCGGAATCGTCGGTCGCCCCGCCCACGCCCAGGATCAGCGCGGTGTTCGACACGAGGCCGTCGTTGATCCCGAAGACCGCGGCCCGGAAGGCCGTCGCCCGGCCCGTGGCGACATGCCGGCGGCCCTCCAGGATGTGCCGGCCTGCGGCAACCGTCCCCGGCGGCCCCGCCACGCGTTCACCGGCGTCCCGCGACACGTTCACCGACCCATTCTAGGGCGCACGATTCCCGGGGGTGGCGGCCCCGAAAGTACCCTCTCCGCTGACCCGCCGGCCCGCGCAGACCGCGCCCACGCCGCGGATCGGAGGCGAACATGAGGCAGTACCTGATCCGGGCGTCGATCGCGGGTGCGGCGGCGGCATACGGCGTCACCACCGCCGCCGCGGCCCAGGGTCCCTTCCCGGTGGACCGGGAGATGGTCGCGAAGATCCGGGAAGAAGGACTCCACCGCTCGCAGCTTCCCGACACCCTCTCCTATATGACCGACGTGATCGGCGGCCGGCTCACCAACTCGGCGGCGATGGACCGGGCCCAGCGCTGGGTGCTCGAGGAGATGGCCGAGATCGGGCTCGTGAACACGGTCCGCGAGCCCTTCATGAACTACGGAGCGAGCTGGGACAACGAGTACTTCTCGCTGCACATGCGGGAGCCGGTGTACCAGACGATCGTCGGCTACCCCATCGCCCACACGCCGGGGACCGGCGGGCTCGAGACGCTGGAGGTCGTGATCGCCGACGTGCGGACGCGCGGCGACCTCGACGCCCTGCGCGGGAGACTCCGGGGAAAGGCGGTCCTCTCAACGCCCCCGGCGGCGGTGGACCGGACCCGCTTCGCCACCGGGACGCCGGAACGCACCGATGAGCAAATGGAGCAGCTCGCGGCGAGCGTGCTGCCGAGGCTGGCGACAGACCCCCTCTTCACGAGCGAGTATGCGGACCTGCCGCCGCACCCGGACGTCCTGAGCCCCTTCGAACGACTCCAGTTCTATGTCGACGAAGGCGCCGCGGCGGTGCTCGAGTCGCGGAGCGGCTGGCCGGGCGCGGTGCGCGGGTTCGCGCGCCCCGGCGCCAAGGTGGACATGTGGGACAGGGAGGCGACCCTGTCTTCGGTGCCGATCATCGCGGTCACCCCCGGGCACTACAACCGGATGTACCGGATCCGGCGGCGCGAGGTCCCCGTCACCATCGAGCTGGAGGTCCGGAACCGGCACGGGGACGCCGCCAGCGAGGCCCGGAACGTCCTGGGCGAGATTCCGGGGACCGACCTCGCCCAGGAGCTCGTGATGCTGGGCGCCCACTTCGACACCTGGCACGCGAGCCCGAACGCCAGCGACAACAGCTCGGGAGTGGCCGTGATGCTGGAGGCGATGCGCATCCTGAAGGCGGTCGGCGCCGAGCCGCGCCGGACCATCCGGATCGCGCTGTGGTCGGGGGAGGAGCAGGGCATCTTCGGATCGCGGGCCTACGTGAAGAAGCACTTCGGCGACCCGGAGACCGGGACGAAACCCGGTTACGACAACGTCTCCGCGTACTTCAACCAGGACTACGGCCCCGGCCGCTACCGGGGCGTCTGGCTCCAGGAGAACGAGCACGTGCGTCCGATCTTCGAAGCGTGGATGGCGCCCTTCCACGACTTCGGGATGACGACGCTGGCGCCCGCGAGTGTGGGCAGCACGGACCACGTGGCGTTCGACGACGCCGGGTTGCCGGGCTTCCAGTTCCTGCAGGCGCGGGTGGGCGGTACCGGAGGCCACACGAACCTCGACTTCTACGACACCCTGCCGGTCGACGACCTCAAGAAGAACGCGGTCGTGGTGGCGGCATTCGTGTACCACGCCGCGATGGCCGACGAGAAGCTGCCCCGGAAGGGACGGAGGTAGGGGCCCGGGTTCAGGCCTCTTCTTCGCGCCGGTAGGCGTCGGCGAGGAGCTCGACCGGGTGGGCGACCTCCGCGGCCAGGCCGGCGCGGCGGGCGCCTTCCGCGAGCTGGAGCTGGCAACCGATGTTCCCGGTGGCGATGAGGTCGGGATCCGTGGGAGCGATGTTCGCCATCTTCCGGTCGAGGACCGCCATCGAGGTGTCGTGCCGGGTCACGTTGTAGATCCCGGCGGAACCGCAGCAGCGCTCCGGGTCACGCACGGTGACGAGCTCGACCCCCGGCAGGCTGCGGAGGATCCGCAGCGGCTCCTCGCGCACCTGCTGGGCGTGGAAGAGATGGCAGGGCGCGTCGTAGACCACCCGCAGCGGCGTCTCCCGGGGGCCGGCCGCGGGCGGCCGGCAGCCGTGCTCCGAGAGGAAGGCCGAGACGTCCGTCACCCGGCAGGAGAAGGTTTCCGCCGGTGGGTCGGCATCCAGCAGCTCACCGTATTCCGACAGCGCGGCGCCGCAGCCGGCGGCGGTGGTCACCACCGGGAGCTCGTCGGGAAACGCCGCCAGGTTCCGGCGCGCCAGCCCCCGCGCCAGGTCCGGCAGACCGGCGTGGAGGTGGAGGGCGCCACAGCATCCCTGGCGCTCGGGAATCACCACTTCCCAACCGTTCGCGGAAAGCGCCTCGATCGCCGCCCGGCTGGTCTCCGGGCGGAGATGCGGGGCGACACAGCCGAGGAAGAGCGCCACCGTTCCGCGCGCCTCCCCATCCGGGGATATCCGCGCCGGGAAACGCTCGCGCGCCGGGACGTCGGGTAGCAGCCGTTCCCGCGCTGCGAGCTTCGGCGCCAGGCGGGCCAGCACCGGTTGCACGAGCCGGCGGAGGCCGATGCGTCCCGTGAAGCGGAGCAGCCACATCGCCGCTCCCAGGACCAGCGGCCGGGCCACCACCACCCCGAGCGCGAACCGTTTCAGCACCCGCACCCGGCGCGGCTCGACGGCTTCCTCGTCGAGCAGTCCCCGGACTCCCTCGACGATGGCGCCGACTTCCACTCCGGCCGGACAGACGGTTTCGCAGCCGCGGCAGGCGAGGCACTCGTAGAGGTCTTCCGCCAGGCCGTCGCTGGCGGGCAGGCGGCCTTCCAGCAGGGCGCGGGCGTTTAAGACCTGCCCGCGCGGGGCGAGCGACTCCCGGGGCGCGTTCTCGTAGGCGGGACACGCCGGCAGGCAGAGACCGCAGTGGACGCAGGCGAGGGTCTTCTCGTAGATCCGGAGCGCCTCGCCGCCGCTCGGTTGGGTCACGGGAAGAATCTACGCGAAACGCGGGGTAGGCCCATCAGAAAGGCAGCCGGCCGGGCGCCAGGATCCCGTCTGGATCGAGGGCCGCCTTGATGCGGCCCGAGAGCGCGGCGACCGCGGCGGACGGGGGTGGGTGGAAGACGGGGTGGTTGCGCTTCCAGTCACCGGGAGCGGTCTCGACGACGGCGGAGACGTCCGGCTCCTCCCGAAGCGCCCCGAGCGCCGCCTCGAACTCCTCCGCCGGGATGCTCGCGATGGCGCGCCGCTGGTCGGGGAAAGCGAGGGGAGGGCCGAGGGCGGCGAGTCTCCAGGCCGTGCGCAGCAGGGCCTTTGGAGGGCCATGGACGGCAAGGCCCAGCGTTCCATCCCTCCCGGGCGCCACCGCAGGGAAATCACGGACCCCCGCCCAGAACTGCTCCTCCTCGGGACCCCCGAGGATTTCGGTGACCCCTCCCGCCGCCGTCGCCACCCCGTCGGGCGACATCGCCGCCTCCTCCCGCAGTCCTTCGAAGCGGATCGCGAGGCGGAAACCACCGTCTTCGGGGAGCCCGGGCAGTCCCGTCCCCGGCGGCACCACCGCGACCGCCGCGGGACCCGGCGCCGCCGCGGCGGCGGCCAGCACCCGGTCGGCAAACGGATGCGCGGAGTCGGAAACGGGGAGATCGGCGACGACCGTCCGCGAGGCCTCGGGAAGCGCGCGGAGGCGCAGGGTGACCCGGGTGATCGCTCCCAGGGTCCCGAGCGAGCCGGTGAAGAGCTTCGTCAACTCGTAGCCCGTCACGTTCTTCACGACGCGTCCGCCGGAACGGATGCGGGTGCCGTCGGCGAGCACCGCCGAGAGGCCGAGAAGGAGGTCCCGCGGCCTTGAGCCGGGGACCGCCCGGAATCCTGGATCGCCGGCGGCGATGACGCCTCCCAGGGTCGCCCGGTCCGGGAGCGGCGGATCGAGCGCGAGCAGTTGCCGCTGCGGCGCCAGTTCGCGGTTCAGCGCTCCCACGGTCGTGCCCGCCCACGCCTCGACCGTGAGGTCCGTGACGTGATGCTCGATCACCCCCGACAGGCCGCCGAGGTCGATGACCCGGTCGGCCCGCGCCGGAGCCCCGAGCTCCAACCGCGTACCACCTCCCCGAATGACGACCGCCTCACGCGACCGCGATGCCGCGGCGAGACCCGCGGCAACGTCCTCCTCGCTTGAGGGCGCCGATGTCCCAGCCATCAGATCCAGGCGCCGGGAATCGCGGCGACCCGGCCGGGCATGCCACGCTCCGGAAGGGCCGCCCGCGGCTCGCCGCAGCCCGCGCGGACCGGAAGGATCTTCCCGGGATTCAGCAGCCCCCGCCGATTCCAGGCGTCGCGGATCCGGCGCATCGCTTCGAGGTCGTCCTCGCCGAAGAGCAGATCGAGCGAGTCCCGCTTCTCGATCCCCACCCCGTGCTCGCCGGAAAGCACTCCGCCGAGCCGCACGCAGAGGGAGAGCAGCTCGTGGCTGGCGGCCATCACGCGGGCCTTCTCGTCCTCGTCCCTCCCGTCGTAGGAGATGCAGGGATGAAGGTTGCCGTCGCCGGCGTGGAACACGTTGGCCACCCGGAGGTCGTGCCGCTTGCCGATCCGCTCGACCTCGGCGATCGCCTCCGGGAGCGCCGAGCGGGGGACCACCCCGTCCTGCACGTAGAGGTCCGTCGAGATGCGGCCCATGGCCCCGAAGGCGAACTTCCGGCCGCGCCAGAGCAGTTCGCGCTCCGCCGCGTCGCGCGCCACCCGGATCTCGAGGGCCCCGCACTCCCCGAGGATGCGGTCCACGTCGGCGCGCTGGCGGGCGACCGCCGGTTTCGCGCCGTCGAGTTCGAGCAGCAGCACCGCCCCGGCATCCTTCGGGTAGCCGGCCCCGATGCCGGCCTCGACCACCTCGATGGTGGCGGCGTCGAGCATCTCCATCGCCACCGGAACGGTGCCGGCCGCCACGATGCGGGAGACCGCTTCGCAGGCGGGCACCAGCCCCGCGAAAGGCGCGAGGAGGGTCTCGACGGTTTCCGGCACCGGCAGCAGCCGGACCGTCGCCTCGGTCGCGATCCCGAGAGTGCCCTCGGAGCCGACGAAGAGACCGAGCAGGTCGTAGCCGGCGTCATCTTCGGAAAGGACCACGGTCTCCCCGTCGTCGAGGACCACCGTGACCTGCAGGATGTGCGAGGTGGTGGCCCCCAGCTTGAAGCAGTGCGGCCCCCCGGAGTTCTCGGCGATGTTCCCCCCCAGCGTGCAGGCGGACTGGCTCGACGGGTCGGGGGCGAAGAAGAGTCCGAACGGGGCGGCGGCCCGGGAGATCTCCAGGTTGACCACGCCCGTCTGGCAACGCGCGGTCCGCTCCCCGGGGTCGATCCCCAGGACCCGGTTCATCCCCGCGAGGGAAATGACGACCCCGCCCTCGATCGGGGTCGCTCCCCCGGAGAGGCCGGTCCCGGCCCCCCGGGCGGTGAACGGAACCCCGGCGGCGGCGCAGGCCCGGACCACCAGGGCGACCTCGGCGGTGGAACGCGGAAGCGCCACCGCCTGCGGCGCGCTCCGGTAGGCGGTGCTGCCGTCGCATTCGTACGGGAGGGTGTGCTCCGGGCGCAGCAGAAAACCATGTTTCCCGAGGAGCGGGCGGAGTTCAGCGGCGAGGGCTTCCATCAGGGACAGTCGGGCAATGAGGCGGATTCGCGGGCGCGGGCGCCGTTGGAAGTATCCCAGCCCCCGGTTCCAGACCGGGGCGGAGCCGGCGTCTGCGCCCGGGTGCGCTTGGTATACTGGCTGTCCGCCTGCTCGCGGCGGTCCTGGACCGGCGCCGAGCGGCTCGGGTCGAGGAGTTCATCATGCAGAGCGTATTGACGCAGCCGCCTGTCAAGACGGTAGAGGCGCAGCCCAAGGAAGAGGTGATCCGCGGGCAGATGAAGATCATGCATCGCACGCTGAAGGTGGTGACGGATTCCCGCGTGGAACTGCACAACATCAGCGACCGCGTTCGTGACCAGGTGCGGGAGTCGGGCATCAAGGCCGGTTTCCTCATCCTTTCCAGCCTCCACACCACCACGGCGCTCTTCCTGAACGAGTTCCAGGCGGCCCTGATGGCCGATCTCACGGAGTGCCTCGAGCGCCTTGCGGATCCGGAGGACGGTTACCTCCACAACTGCGAGGACTGCTCCGACTGCGAACGGAAGAACGCCGACGCGCATCTCCGGGCCACGCTGCTCGGCCACAACGTGACGGTTCCGATCCACGAGGGCGAAATCAGCCTCGGCCAGTGGCAGAGCATCCTCTTCGCGGAGCTGGACGGACCGCGCAAGCGCACGGTCACCGCGCACCTGATCGGCGTCTGACAGCCTGGGGAACAGTGCCCCACACCGTTCCCAAAACGATCCGTTCGTCAGAATCCTCGGTCGTGTCGCCGCGGGGCACTGTCCCCCAGGTGTGATGACGCGCATCGCTTCGCGATCCGCGCCGTCGTCCATCGCGGGGAAGGGGAAGCCCCCTTCCCGCACCCCTCCCCCCGCGGCGCGTTGCGCCGCGATCAAGCACCGGCAATGTCGGACCACCAGGGTTGACCTGGTGGACGCGAAGTGAGCACCGAGTCAGCCACCCCTCCGAGCGTCGCCGCCGCGACTCCGGCAGGTCCGCCGGTCGCCATCGTCACCGGCGCGAGTCAGGGGATCGGGGCGGCAACCGCCCTGGCGCTGGCGAAGAAGGGGTTCGGAGTCGCCCTGGCGGCCCGGCGCCCCGCGGGTCTCGTCGCGATCGAGAACCGGATCCGCGAAGTCGGCGGCTTCGCGTTCGTCGCTCCGACGGACGTCACCGAGCGGGATCAGGTACAGGAGTTGGTGGCGGAAACCGGGCGCCGCTTCGGGCCCGTCGGGCTGCTGGTCAACGCCGCCGGCGCCGTCCACCGGGCTCCGCTGACCTCGACGTCGGATGCGGACTTCGACAACGTCCTCGGCGTGAACGTGAAAGGGACGTTCCTCTGCACCCGCGCGGTGCTTCCCGGCATGATCGCGCGTCGGCGAGGCCGCATCGTGAACCTCGCGGCCGTGGCCGGACGGATCGGCGCACCGCGCCTCGCGGCCTACTGCGCCTCCAAGTGGGGTGTCGTCGGTCTGACCAAGGCGTGCGCGGAGGAACTGCGGCCGGCGGGCATTGCGGTCTTCGCCGTGTGTCCCGGGTCGGTGGATTCCGAGTCGTATCGAGTCGCCATGCCGGGGGCCAAGCCGAGGTCCGCGCCTGAATCGGTCGCAGAAGTGATCGCCTGGCTCGGCAGCGAGGCTCCGGCTTCCATGAGCGGCTCCGTCTTGGACGCACCCGGGTAGGGAACGCCGGCCGACCGCGCGAGCACCACCGCGGAGTGGAGCGGACTGCTCTACGGGGCGGGCCGCAGCAACTGGATCTCGCCCGCGAACAGGGTGAAGTCGCGCCGGTTCCAGGTGAGCAGCGTCGAAGCTCCGCCCCGGATAGCGCACCGGGCGATCAAGGCGTCATGAATCCGTCCGCCCCGAATCCCGAACTGCGCCGCCTGCTCCAGCGCTTTCCACACCTCAGCGGTGGGGAGCTGGATGTCCGGGACGCCCTCGAGGTTGGAGCGAATGAGCGTTGAGGCGTCCTCGGGCGACATTCGCCACCGAGGAATTCGAGTCAGCACGGAGTACATCTCGATCACGGAGTGCGCCGCGACCACCATCTCTTCTCCCCCCGAACGACGCCGATCAATCTCGCGACGCGACGGATCATGATGGTCATGCCACGGGCAACACGCAGCGATCAGGACGTTCGTGTCGCAGCAGAACCGGATCACGAGTCCGGCCCGGTGTCCGTGTAGCTCTCGCGGATCTCGTCAATGGCCCTGGCAACATCGTCGGCCGACATGACCGGGACCGGAGTTCGCGGGACAGCCACGACCATCGTGCCGCGTCGCTCAAGGGTGACGGGGAGAGGCTCGGGTTCAACCAGCACTCCCGCCGCGTCCAATCTGAAACGGACGCGGGTACCCGGGCCAAGCCGCGCCGCCTCCCGAATCGGCTTCGGAATGACAACTCTTCCGGCAGAATCTATGGTAGAACTCATGGTAAGAAAAATACCACACCGCATGGCATTCCTTTGTCTGGCCGTTGGGTGCTTTGTGCCCAACGAGGACGCGGCCGGCCGGGGGGAGGCCCTCCGACGCGTTCCTGCCGTCTGCGCGGGCAGTGAGGTCCCGTTTCGCGGCCCTCTCGGGCCGCGATGCCGGCCGGAGGCCGGCGGCCAGTCCTCCCGGTGGGGGCCCGAGGTGTTAGAGCGTCTTAACGGTCTCGGGCTGGATGTAGTAGGCGACCCGCACTTCACCGGGACGCCGCCACTCGTAGCGCTCGCCCCCGATGTACTTCCGGGCGAGGCGGTCGATCCCGTCCTCGGCGCCTTCCTCGGTGACCTTCACCACCCGGCCCCGGATCATGAGCGCCTTGAACGGGTCCTCCGGATGGGTCGCGGAGAGCGCCACCCGGGCGTCGCGCTTGATGTTCCGGTCCTTGACCCGGCCGGCCGCCGAGTTGACCACGATGAGGTCCCCGTCGGTCTCCGCCCAGACCGGAGAGACCTGGGGACTGCCGTCGGCCATCAGGGTGGCCAGATGGACGTAGCAACGGGTCGCCAGGAACTCCCGGACCTCGGGAGCGAGCGTGTCGGTTCGGGGCATTTCCTGGTTTCTCCGGGGGTCAGTTCGACGCGCTGATTTCGCGCTCGATCTCGGCGGTCAACTGCTCGAACGACACCGCGCCGCCGATGTACCGCCCGTTCACGAAAACGGCCGGAGTCCCGGTCTGTCCGAGCGCCAGGGCGGCGTCCAGATCGGCCTGCACGCGCTCGTAACTGCTGCCCGAGTTGAGGCACTGCGCGAACTCCTCGGTGTCCAGACCGACGAGTCGGGCGTGCTGCTCCAGGCCATCGGCCGAGATGTTGTCGTCCGCCCACAGGGCGTCGTGGTACTCCCAGAACTTCCCCTGGTTTTCGGCGCAGACGGACGCTTCGTGCGCCTTCTGGGCCATCGGATGCATGTTGCGAAGCGGGAAGTGCCGGAACACCAGGCGGACCTGGCTGGCCAACGCCTCGTCCTCCCGGATCCGGTTGACCGAAGCGTCGAAACGGCGGCAGAAAGGGCACTCGAAACAGGAGAAAACCACGAGTTCCACCGGTGCGCTGTCCGTACCGAGCGTGGCGTGACCCTCGGTTTCGATGGCGACCCGATAGGCCGGGACGGTCAGGTCCCAGTCGGCCTCACGCAGCAGGCGGTTGCCCTCGAGCTCGATGCTCCGCGCCATCTTCTGGTTGGCGATCTGCCGGCGGAGGTCGGTCGCGATGTCCTCGAGCGGCCGCCCGATCTGCTGGCGGTTCTGGTTGTAGATGTACTGCAGTTCCTCGTCGCTGACCTCCGGAAGGCCGATCTCCTGCGTGTAGTACTGGTTCAGGGTCATGCCCTTCCCGGCGGCGGCCGCAAGGAGCAACTGCTCCCGGGCCGTCCGCACCGTCGCTTCCTCGAGCAGGCCGTGCGTCTCGGTGTAGTAGTCGGTGCGGAGTTGCGCAAGTTGGGAGATGTCCCGGTCGCCCAGATCGTCGAGGGTGATCTCCTCGCCGTTCAGGACCCCGAGGACCTCGGAGTCCACGGTGTTCGGCAGCAGCGAGTCGGGACCGTTGGCCCGGCCGCCGGAACCGGCAGCAGGCCCGCCGCAGCCCGCGAACGCGAACGAAAGGACGAGGACCGCAAACGGAGCGACCGTCCGGAAGAGCATGCGCATGAGAAACACCTCGTTCTCGAGCGAATGGGGGCGGTCGGCACACGACGGGCCGACCCGGCCAGCCGCCGCTACTCGCGAGAAGCGGAAAGGATACCCCGCCGCGAGGAGGCCCCGGGACTCTCGACGAGCAGGGTGTAGGGCCCGTCGTTCACCAGCGAGACCTCCATCATCGCCCCGAAGCGGCCGGTGCCCACCGGAACCCCGAGCTCGCGCAACCGGGCGCAGAACTCCTCGTAGAGCGCCTCGGCCTCGGGCCCCGGGGCGGCGCGGGTAAAGGACGGTCGCCGTCCCTTGCGGCAGTTCCCGAGCAGCGTGAACTGCGATACCGCGAGCACCTCGCCGCCGACTTCCAGGACGCTCCGCTCGGGCGCTCCGTCCGGAGCGTGAAACATCCGGAGCCCGGCGATCTTCCTGGCGAGCCAGGCGGCGTCCCCGGCGGTGTCGGTGACGGCGACCCCGAGCAGCACCAGCAGTCCCGCGCCGATCTCGGACACGAGTTCGCCGTCCACCGAGACCGAAGCGCGGGAAACTCGCTGGACGGCCGCAATCATCCCGGGATTCCCCGGGGCGGGCCGTTTCCCGTCCCCGGCGCGATGCCGTAGGCCCGGAGCAGATCCGAAACCGTGACCACGGCCTCGAGCTGATGGAGGTCCACCCGGCTCACCACGGGCAGGGTGTCCATTCGAAGCCGCCCCATCGTGGCCAGGACGTGGTCGATGGGCTGGTCGGCGTGCGCGTGCGGGAACTTCCGGCCACGCACGAGGTCCCCGAGCCGCTCCTGGTCCTGCCCCCAGGCATGCCACCGTTCCAGCTCGGCGAGCGTGATCAGCCCGGAGATCCGGTTCCCTTCCGCCACCGGCCAGGCCCGCTTGCCGCTCAGCGCCACCCGCTCGATGGCATCCTCCACGGTCAGGCCCGGAGGGAGCAGCTCTCGCGGCGGCCGCATGGCCGCGCGGACCACCGGATGCGGCTCCTCGTCCTCCGTGGAGGGAAGCTGGATCCCGTCCTGCGCCGCGAGCGCCTCGTAAACGGACACCCGCTGGAGCCTCCGGGAGACGAAGAACGAGGTGAGGTTGGCGATCATCATCGGCACGATGACCGCGTAGCTCTGGGTGATCTCGAAGATCATGAAGACCGACGCCATCGGCACCCGGAGGATCCCGGCGAAGGCGGCCCCCATCCCGACCAGCGAGTAGGCCCCGGGACCGGCGGCGAAGTCGAACCAGGTGTTGGCGAGGCTGCCGACGACTCCCCCCAGCATCGCGCCGAGGAAGATGCTGGGGCCGAAGATTCCCCCCGCGTTCCCGGAGGCGTAGGCGAAGACCACCAGCGCCAGGTGGAGGACCAGGAGAACCGCCATCGTTCCCATGGGCAGTTCCCCGGCGAGCGCCTGGCCCACCGGGCCGTAGCCGACCTCGAAAAACCCCGGGAGCAGCACCCAGGCGGCGGCCACCGCGAGACCACCGAGCGCCGGCTGGAACCAGCGGGTCGCAACCGGGAGCCGCCGGAACGCGGCGCGCAGCCAGAGGAGCGCGCGCACGAAGCCCACCGACATCAGCCCGCCGAGCACGCCGAGCACGGCGTAGATGAGCAGTTCCCAGGGCGACCCGAGTTCGTATGCGGGAACCGAGAACAGCGGCTCGTCGCCCAGCGACAGGCGCAGCACGAGCCAGCTCGCCACGGCGCTCAGGACGACGGAGCCGAGCACCCGGGCGTGCAGGTTGCCCACGATCTCCTCGAGCGAGAAGAGGATCGCGGCGATCGGGGTGTTGAACGCGGCCGCGATCGCCGCCGCGGTTCCGACGGGCACCAACTGCCGGCGCTGTTCGGTATCCAGCTTCAGCGCCTCTCCGACCGAGGAGGCGATCCCCGCGCCGATCTGCGCGGACGGCCCCTCGCGTCCCAGCGGGATGCCGCTCCCCAGGGTGAGGACCCCGCAGAGGTACTTCCCGAAGGGCACCCGGAAGGGAATCCGGCCGTCCTTCGCGACCAGCGCCGCCTTGGTCTGGGGAATCCCGCTGCCCCGCGCCCCCTCGAACCAGCGGTGCATCAGGAATCCGGCGGCCAGGGCCCCGAGTACCGGGGCGGCGAAGCGGGCTGCGCCGAGCGCCGGGCCGTGGACCACGATGTCCGCGAGCCACTCGGTCACCACGATGAAGGACACGATGACCCCGCCCACCAGCGCTCCGATCCCGAGGTTGAGGCCGGTGAAGAATCCGGAGCGGCGCAGGATCTCCCGCGAGGACAGCGCCTCGCCGATGCGGGAGAGCGTGCGGCTCCGGAACCGGCTCACCGGGTCCCCGCCTCCCGCGCATCGCCGCCCGCCACGCGCCCCAGCGCCAGGCCGGCCCCCACGGTGACCGCCGTCCCGATCAGGTTGTAGTAGAGATAGGAAACACCCTCGATACCGAGCGCCCGGGGGACCAGGTCCGCGGCCCAGACGGCGGCGACGCCGCAGAGCACCGCGGGGAAGGCGCGGCGGGCGCCCCGGTTCGGGAAGACGGCGGCGAGGACGAACGCCCCCAGGATGGGGCCGTAGAAGAAGGACCCCACCCGGTTCACCGCTTCCACCGCGGACCCGAGCCTTCCCATGTACAGGGCGGCCCCGGTGGCGACCGTGCCCCAGAACAGGATCCCGATCCGTCCCGCGATCAGGTCATGCCGGTCGGAGGTGGGACCCCGAACGAAGCGGTTGCGGAAGCGGCGGTAGAAGTCCACCACGCTGGCGGTGGAGAGCGCCGACAGTTCCGACTCCACGGTGGACATGGCCGCCGCGAGCACCGCGATCAGGATCAGGCCGACGACTCCGGGGGGGAGCTGCGTGAACACGAAGGTCGGGAACACGTGGTTCGTGTCGCTCCACGGTTCGCCCTTGACCTCGGCCGCGGTGCGGACCGCCTCGGCCCGAGTCTCCTGAAAGGCCAGATCGGCCGCCACGTAGCGCTCCTTCAGCGCCGCCTCGGAGGAAACCCCGTCGGCCTCCGCGTAGTCGAGGGCCGCCGTGCGGCGTTCGGCGAACGCGGTCTCGTAGCGGGCCTCCATGGCCGCCATCGCCTCGGGCTGGGCCGCGCGCGTCTCGGCGAGCGTCACCGGATCGAAGAGCACGGGCGGCCTTTCGAACTGGTAGAAGACGAACAGGAGCGCCCCGGTGAGCAGGATCACGAACTGCACCGGCAGCTTGGCGAACGCGTTGAAGATCAGCGAGAGGCGGCTCTCGCGGAGCGAACGCCCGGTGAGATAGCGCTGCACCTGGCTCTGGTCGCAGCCGAAGTAGGAGAGCATCAGGAAGAGCCCGCCGAGGAGCCCCGTCCAGACGGTGTAGGTCTGGCGCGGGTCGGTATCGAAGGACAGGGTTTCCAGCCGGCCGGTGGAACCGGCGAGCCGCAGCGCCTCTCCGAGGCTCACCTCTTCGGGTAGCCCCCAGATGACCGAACCGAGGCAGAACAGGATGCCGAGCAGGATGATCAGCATCTGCCAGGTCTCGACCCACATCACGGCGCGCATGCCCCCGAGCGCGGTGTAGATCGTGGCGAAGCCGCCGATGATCAGGATGGTGAGCGTCTCGTCGAGCGAGAAGACCACCGAGAGGACCACGGACGGCGCGTAGATCACCACGGCCCCGGAAAGCGCCCTCCCGAACAGGAACAGCAGACTGGTCAGCGACCGGGTGTGCGGGCCGCAGCGCTGCTCCAGGTACTCGTAGGCGGTGAAGACGCGCGCCCGGTAGAACAGCGGCACCAGGGTGACGCACAGGATCACCATGGCGATCGGCAGGGCGAAGTAGATCTGGATGAACCGCATCCCGTCCACGTAGGCCTGCCCGGTCGTGCCCACCAGCGTGATGGCGCTCGCCTGGGTGGCCATCACCGAGAGACCCATGGCGTACCAGGGCATCGAGCGGCGCGCCAGGAAGTAGTCCTCGAGGCCCCGGTTCCCCCGCCCCGTCCAGTAGCCGACGGTGATGATCAGCCCGAAATAGGCCGCGACGACGATCCAGTCGAGAGGTTGCACGGCGAGGAGATCCGCCCCTCAGGGCGCGAAGATCCGGGAGAACACGAAGAGAAGGACGTAGGCGGAGAACGCGGTCAGGAGCACCGCGGCATAGAGCCGCCGCCAGGAGCGGAAGAACCCCCGCGGGGAGGGGGCTTGGTCGCCTGGGTGCTCCATGGGGTGTCCGGCTAGACTCACCGGCTGGGCCGGACGCTGACCGGCCCGGGCGCGGAGATTCTAGGAGGACTGGCTCCTCATTCCCCCCCAGGAGAGCGCGGCAATGAAAACTCCACGACCGGCGCCTTGGTTCGCGCCTCGAACTCTGACGCTTCTGGCGGCGGCGTTGGCGGTAGGGGCGGTGGCAGTTTCGCCGCCTTCGGCGGCGATGCCGGCCGGAGGCCGGCGCTCCGAGGCCCAGCTTCGGCCCCTCGCCGAGGACCGGGGCGCCACCGGACTCGGACTCGCACTCCGCAAGATCGGGAGCGGTGTTTCGGTGCTCACCATCGTGGCGCACCCGGACGACGAGAACAACGCCCTCCACGCCCTCCTCAGCCGCGGCCTGGGAGCCCGCGTCTCGCTCGTCAGCCTGACCCGCGGCGGCGGCGGACAGAACGAAATCGGACCCGAACTCTTCGACGGGCTGCGAATCCTGCGCACCGAAGAGCTTCTCACCTCCCACCGGCTCGACTCCGTGGAGCAGTACTTCGGCATGGTGTCCGACTTCGGCTACTCGTTCAGCGTCGAGGAGACCCTCGAGAAGTGGGACGAGGAGAAGACGCTCGGCGAGGTGGTGCGGCTGCTCCGGATGTTCCGTCCGGACGTGGTGTTCACCCTGCCGCCCACCGGGACCGGCGGCGGCCAGCACCATCAGGCGACGGGACGGCTCGTGCACGAGGCCTTCGACGTGGCGGACGACCCGGACCGCTTCCCGGAGCATGCCGATTTGGGCCTCCTGCCCTGGCGGCCGGTGCGCCTGCTGATCGGCGGCGTGGGCGGCAGCCCGGTCTCCGGGGAAACCCGTACCGTGCGGGTGGACACCGCAGTCTGGGATCCGCTCCTCGGCCGCACGTACGCCGACCTCGGGGCGGAGGCGCGCTCGGCGCACCGCTGCCAGGGGATGGGCCAGGTGCTCGGGGGGCCGAGCGGGTTCCCTGCGGAGCTGGTCGAGACCCGCGGCGCGGAGGACGGAACGGCGCTTGGACCGGAAGGGACGGACGGCCTCTTCGCCGGGATTCCGACCGGACTCGAGCGGCTGGAAGCGTTCGTCGCGGGGACGCCGGAGGCCGCAGCCGTGACCCGCGAACGACTGGACTCCCTGCGCGAGGCGGTGGAAGAGGCCACGAACGCCTTCTCGGCGATCGCGCCCCAGGACTCGCTGCCCGGCCTCAGAAGGGCGCTCGCAGCCGCCAACGGTCTGCGCCGCGACACCTTGCCGGAGGGACTGACCGCTGAGAGCCGCGCGGAGATCGAGCACCGGATGGCGCCGCGGGCGGCCCAGATCCAGGAGGCGATCGGGCTCGCCCACGGACTCGTGGTGGATGCGGTGGCAGACACCGGAACCGCCGTTCCGGGCGGCCGGTTCGCCGCCCAGGTCTTCGTCCGTGGAGGACCCGTCGAAAGTGCGACCGTGACCGGCATCCACATCGAGGTCCCGGAGGGCTGGGAAGTCGATGCCTCCCCGGCCACGACAGGGGTCCCTTCCCGCCCGGGCCCGCGCCGCCGCGCCCCGGCCCCCGCGATTCGCCCCGGCGACCTGCCGCTCGAAACGAGCTCCCGCCGCCCGCTGCGCGCGGAGTTCGGGGTCTCGGTGGCCGAGAACGCCGCCCTGAGCCGCCAGCCCTGGCTCGACGACCCCGACGCGGACCGCTTCGACCCGCTGTCCGAGGAGCTCTTCGCCCTGTCGGCCCGGCCGCCCCAGGTCAGGGCGCGCGTTGTCTTCGAGTCCGCCGGCGTTCCCGTCGAGATCTCGACGCCGGTCGAGTACCGCTACGAGGGACCCTGGGTGGGCACGGAGAAACAGAAGGAGATCTCGGTGCTCCCGCTCGCCTCGGTCGCCGTCTCACCGGAGATCGTCGTCTTTCCCCGTGGGCAGAACCCCCGCCGGCTCGGCGCCTCCGTCGTCTATCGCGGCGACGGCGCGGCAGAGTTCAACGCGGTGCTCGAGGCCCCCGCGGGTTGGGCCGTCGCCCCGGAGAGCATTCCGGTCGCTTTTTCCGGCCCCGGTGAGACCCGGGTCGAGTTCGAGGTGAGCGCTCCGGCCGGAGCGGCCGACGGCAGCTACCGGCTCGCCGCTTCCGCGCAGCCTGCGGCAGGCGGTGAACCCTTCACCGAAACCGTTCAGGAGATCGCCTACCACCACATCGAGACGCGCTACCTGTTCCGACCGGCGGAAGCCGCGGCGCGGGTACTGGACGCCACGGTCGCCCCGGTCCACGTCGGTTACGTCGAGGGGGTCGGGGACGAGGTCGCCGAGGCCATCGCGCAGCTCGGAGTGCCCCTGACCTTCCTGGACGAAGCGGCGCTCGCCGAGGGAGATCTCTCGGTGTTCGACACCATCGTCCTCGGAGTGCGCGCCTACCTGGCGCGCCCCGATCTCAGGACGCACAACCAGCGCCTGCTCGACTACGTGGCCGGAGGAGGGACGCTCCTCGTCCAGTACAACAAGTTCGAGTTCAACGCCGGACCCTGGGGGCCGTATCCGATTTCGGTCGGGCGCGGCCGGATCACCGATGAGAACGCCCCGATGCAGGTCCTGATTCCGGACCATCCGGCCTTCACCGGTCCGAACCGGGTCGACGACTCCGACTGGGCCGGCTGGGTGCAGGAGCGCGGGCTCTATTTCCTGGCCCCGGGCGGGGACCCCGCCTACCAGGACCTCCTCGCCTCCGAGGACCCCTTCGAATACAACGCCGGGGAAAAGCGCGGCATCCTGGTGGAGGCCCGGCACGGCGAGGGCCGCTGGCTCTACCTCGGGCTCGGGCTCTGGCGGCAGCTTCCCGCCGGGACTCCGGGGGCCTACCGGTTGCTCGCGAACCTCCTCAGCCTCGGGTATCAGCCGGAAACGACCGACCAGCAATAGCGGCCAGCCACGCCGCCGCCCCAGGCGCCTCGGGGTCTGGGGACGACACATCGCCGGTGGAATGGCATACGCTCTCGCGCCCCCGGCCGGCAAGAGCGGCCGGCCCGGCATCGAATCCCGACGACAGAACGGATGAAGCGCGAGCGGATCGGACTCGTTCTCGGGCTGGCCCTGCTGGTCGGCATCGCCGTCGTCCCGATCCCCGGCATCCCCGACGAGGCGCGCCGAATGCTGGCGGTGGCCGCGATCATGGCCACCTGGTGGGTTACGGAAGCGGCGCCGCTGGCGGTGACCTCCCTGTTGCCGCTGGTGCTTCTGCCGTCGTTCGGGATCACGAGCGCGGCGGGGGCGGCGGCGCCTTACGCCAACAACCTCGTGTACCTCTTCCTGGGCGGGTTCATGATCGCCCAGGCGATGCAGCGCTGGAACCTGCACCGCCGGATCGCGCTCCGGACGGTGATGGCGATGGGCAGCTCGCCCCCGCGGCTCGTACTCGGCTTCATGGTGGCGTCCGCGTTGTTGTCCATGTGGGTCTCGAACACGGCCACCACCGCGATGATGATGCCGATCGGCGTCGCGGTGATCGCGGAGATATCGAGGGCGGTCCACGGGCCGAAGCGGCCAGCGCCCGGGGATTTCCCGTTCGCGGTCTGCCTGATGCTCGGGTGCGCCTACGGGGCGTCCATCGGTGGATTCTCGACCCTTATCGGGACGCCGCCCAACGTGTTCCTCGCCGGTTTCCTGAGCGAACAACTGGACATCCAGATCTCCTTCGTGCGCTGGCTCGCCTTCGCGATGCCGTTGACGGTCCTGTTCCTCCCCCTGACCTGGCTCTGGCTCACCCGCGTGGCGTTTCCCATCCGGATCAAGGACATTCCGGGCGGCCGGGAGCCGGTGCGCGCCGCCTACCGGGCGCTCGGTCCCCTCTCCACCCCGGAGAAGCGACTCTCGATCCTGTTCGGGGTCACGGCCCTCGCCTGGATGTTCCGCCCGGTCTGGACCGGGTTCCTGCCGACCGGCGGGCTCATCACCGATTCCACCATCGCCATGGGGGCGACGGTGCTCGCCTTCCTGATCCCGGCCGGGAACGGCTCCGGCGAACGCATCCTCAACTGGGAATGGGGGGTGAAGATCCCCTGGGACGTCCTGATCCTCATCGGCGGCGGCTTCTCGCTCGCGAACGGTCTCGAGGTGAGCGGACTCTCCCAGTTCCTGGGTGACCGTCTCGCCGGCGCTTCGGCGCTGCCCCTGCCGCTGTTCGTGATCATGGTGGTGGTCTTCATCATCCTGCTCACCGAGCTGGCCTCGAACCTGGCGTCGACCGCGATGATGGTTCCCATCCTGGCCGCCGTCGCCACCGGCGCCGGCATCCCGCCGCTGATGCTGCTGCTCCCCGTGACGGTCGCCGCTTCCTGCGCGTTCATGTTGCCCGCGGCCACCCCGCCGAACGCCATCGTGTTCGGAACGGGACACTTCACGATCCCCCAGATGGTGCGGGCCGGCATCGGGGTGAACATCATCGGCGCGGTCCTCACCTGCCTGTTCGCCGTCTTCTGGGTGCCGGTGGTGTTCGGGTAGCGACGATTCGCCGCACTAGCATTCCTCGGTCATGACCGCACCGCGCGAAGACCGCTTCACTTCCCGGCTCTGGGCCGGCATCGATTCGATCTACCGGGACATCCTCCGCCATCCCTTCCTCGACGGACTGGCGGACGGCAGTCTGGACCGGCAGGTGTTCCGGTTCTATGTGTTGGAGGACGCGCTCTACCTGCACGAGTTCGCGCGGGCGGTCGCCATTCTGGGAGGGAAGGCCCCGCACCCGGACATCACCGCAGCGCTCTGTGGCGACGCGGTGGCAACCATTGAGGCGGAGCGGGAACAACTTGGCCAGTTCATCAGCGAGCTGGGCGGTTCCCGCGACGAACTCTTCGTCCGCCAACCGGCGCCCACCAACCGCGCCTATACGAGCTACTTCCTCTCGCAGGTCCATTCGAAGCCCTTCCACGAAGGACTCGCCGCCATCCTGCCCTGCTACTGGATCTACGCGGAAGTCGGCAAGGAGCTGCTGAAACGGCCTCCCTCTCCGGATCCGCTGTTCCGGCGCTGGATCGAAAGCTACGGCAGCGCGGAGTACGACGCGGTGGTGCAGCGGGTGGTGGATCTCACCGACGACGTCGCCGAAGGGCTCGGCCCGGACGCCCGAAAGGCCATGGCCGGGCACTTCGCCATGAGTTCCCGCTACGAATGGATGTTCTGGGACATGGCCTGGCGCCAGGAAGCCTGGCCCTTGTAGCGGCGCGGTGACGCCCACCGCCCGCATGGCGCGCCGGCTTGGAACGCCGGCCGGTTCTCGCGGTAGCGGCCTCCAGACCGGCAC
>VXWI01000081.1 GCA_009835985.1 Acidobacteriota bacterium
GCGGTTTCGACCGCCTCTCGGCGGTCGATGCCGGCCGGAGGCCGGCGCTCCGAGGTCAATACCCGATGGCGTAGGCCGCGCGGCGGGGATCGGCGCCCGCCGTCATGGTGCCGGCCGCCAGATCCATGAGGATGCCGTTGTTGCTGCCGAGGGCGTAGCCGCCGGTGAGTCCGGCCCGGTGGCCCATCCCGAGCAGCGCTTCCACGACTCCCGGCGTCACCCGGTTCTCCACCCGCACCAGGATGTCGGCGCCCGGGCTGTAGAAGTTGGGGTCGGCGAAGAGGCTGAGCCGCGGGGCGGCCACCGCTTCCTGGATGTTCAGGCCGAAATCGAGGATGTTCAGCAACACCTGGAACTGGGTCTGGCCGATGGTCTCGCCGCCGGGCGTACCCAGCGCGAGCATGAACTCGCCGTCCTTCAGGACGATGATCGGCGAGTTGTTCAGGATGGGGATCTGGCCGCCGCGGGCGTAGTTCGGGTGGTCCGGATGCGGCGCGGTGGAGCCGATCCGGGTTCCGTTGTTGAAGGTGAGGCCCGTGCCGCCGACCACCACCGCGGTGCCGAACATGCCGCCGTGCGTCGGGGTGCAGGCCACCGCGTTGCCGGCCCCGTCCACCACCGAGAAACTGGTGGTGCTTCCGGCGTACGACCGGCTCCCATGGGGATCCAGTGCGGAAAGAACGCCCGGCGCCGCATCCGTGGCGGCGGTGCCCGGCGGGACGCCGCCCTCGGGATAGCCGATCGCGGTCCGTTCGTTCATGAGTGCGCGCCGCGTCTCCGCGTACTCCTTCGACAGGAGGCCCTTGAGCGGAACCTCGAACTTCGCCTGGTCCGCGACGTACCGGTAGACATCGGACTTCGCGACCTTGATCGCCTCGATCACCAGGTGGAGCGTCTCCGCCGAGTTCTGACCCAGTGCGGAGATGTCGAAGCCCTCGATCAGGTTGAGCTGCATCAGCACTTCCATCCCCCCACGGGAGGTGGGCGGGCTCGAGTAGACGTCGTATCCCCGGTAGTTGGTGTGGAGGGGCTCCTTCCACATGGGCTCGTAAGCGGCGAAGTCCTCGAGGGTGAACGGTCCGTCGTTCTCCTCGTAGAAGCGGGCCATCTCCTCGGCGATGTCCCCCCGGTAGAACCGGTCGAAGGCCGCGTCAAGCGCCTCCGAGCGGGTCTTGCCCGCCCGCCGGGCGGCCTGCTCGGCCTCCACCAGCTTCTCAAGCGTCCGGGCGAGGTCGGGCATCTTGTACAGCTCGCCGGTCGCGGGGACGCGTCCGTCGGGCAGGAACATCCGCACGCTCGTCGGGAAGCGCTCGAAGTCCTCTCGCGAGGCCGCGATCGCCCGTGACACGGACTCCTCGATGGGATGGCCGTTCTTCGCGTAGTCGATCGCGGGCTCCAGCACCTCTTCGAGGCTCATGGTGCCGTGGCGGTCGAGCATCGAGATCCAGGCGCCGAAGAGGCCCGGGACCACGCCGGCGTTGATGCCCTTGTTCAACTGGTCGGGCGACAGGTCCTGGGCGCGGAGCGCGTTTGGGGCGGCTCCGGTGGCGCTCAGGGAGTGGACCGTCCCGGTCGCCTCGTCGAAGTAGGTCAGGAAGCCGTTCCCCGCCGCGCCCGACATCTGCGGACGCACCACATTCAGGACCGCCAGCACCGCGACCGAGGCGTCGATCGCGTTGCCGCCTTTCATCAGCGTCTGGATGCCCGCCATGGAGGCGAGGGGGTGCCCCGCGCTCACCAGGCCGTGGACGCCGGGTACCACCGGGCGGTCCTGGCTCCGCATCTCCCCGATGCGGATGGGGTGGGCGCTCTCCTGGGCGATACATGGCGCTGCGAGAAGCAGCGCCGCCAGCGCCACCGGGAATACACGACCCGGTGAAACCCGGGGCCGGGAAAGGGAAGTCTTCATGTTCGTCTCCTCCTGGTCGAGGCTAGTCACGCCAATACACCCTGCCTTCCTTGGCGACGAGCTCGGGCTCGTTCAGCTCCGCCGCCGGTCTTCGGGACCGGTCCCGGAAGGGCGTTCCGGTGGAGCGGTCAGTCGCCAAACGCGCGGCGGATCCCTTCGATCGCGGCGTCCCGGCCCTTCGTGAACCGGAGGATCCCCTCGAAGACCAGCCCGACCGCGAGTGCCATGATCGCCCCGCCCACCACGAGCAGGACGAGGTTTCCGGAGTCCGCGTAAAGCCAGATGTTGTAGATCATGGCGGCGATGGTGATGCCGACCATGAACACCATCGGGAAGAGCGCGAAGGCGAACGGCTTCTTGCGGAAGTAGAGGTAGAGCGTTACCGAGAGCAGGGTCAGGCCCGCCATGATCTGGTTCGTGGTCCCGAAGAGCGCCCAGAGCGCCGTGCCGGCGGGCACCATTTCCCCGGTCCCCGACGGGACCTTCATCAGCGCGAAGAAGCCGATGATCCCGACGGCGAGCAGCGAGGCCACCTGGCGGTTCCCGAGGACCGGGACCTTGATGCTCTCCGAGATCTCCTCGATGTTGTAGCGGAGGATCCGGGTTGCCGAGTCGAGCGTGGTGAGCGCGAAGGAGACCGCCACGAGCGCCACGAAGGCCTTCCCCGCCTCCACCGGAATCCCGATGGTGACCAGGAAGTTCGCGGCTCCCGTGATGTAGGCGTCCAGCTTCTGGGCCAGGCCGTTCGCGGCGTTCCAGTCCGCGTAGTGCTCGTGCCACAGGTCGCTGCTCGCGAATCCCGCGGTGCAGGCGAGCACCGCCGACAGACCGAGCAGGCTCTCGGCGATCATCCCGCCGTAGCCGATGATGGGTGCGTCACTCTCCTTGTTGATCTGCTTGGAGGTGGTGCCCGACGAAACCAGCGCGTGGAACCCGGAAACCGCGCCGCACGCGATGACGACGAAGACGAACGGGAAGATCGGCGGGGCGCCGCTGGGGTCTGGGTTGTAGGCGGGGGCCGCGAACTCGGGGTTCTGGATCACGAAGGAGACGAAGATCCCGATGAGCCCGATGTAGAGCAGGATGGAGTTCAGGAAGTCACGCGGCTGGAGCAGCAGCCAGACCGGCAGGACCGAGGCGCAGAAGGCGTAGGCCAGCAGCACGTAGCTCCAGGCCGTCGTGGAGAGATCCGGCGTCGGAATCACCGCCATCCCGAGCCAGATGCTCACGAACAGGAGCGTGGCGCCGACCGGCACGAGGTAACGGAGCGGGACGCCCTTGCGGTAGGAGAGGTAGCCGATGGCGATGGCAAGCACCATCACGGCCGTGCTCGGGGCCACCGCCTCGGGATAAAAGATGCGCGAGAAGAGCTGCGCGACGACCTGGACGAAGACGCCCATCGCGAGCCCGACGAGGAAGACGATCAGGGCGTGGAAGAGGTACTTGGCGCGGCGGCCGATGATGTCCTCGGCGATCCGGCCGACGGACCTGCCCTTCGCCCGCATGCTGAGGCAGAGCGCCGAGAAGTCGTGCACCGCGCCCACCAGCAGGGTCCCGACGACCACCCAGATCATCGCGGGGACCCAGCCCCAGATCACGGCGATGGCGGGACCGAGCATGGGGGCGAGGCCCGCGATGGAGGCGTAGTGGTGCCCGAAGAGGACCGGCTTCGGGGTCGGGACGTAGTCGTGACCGTCCTTCAGTTCGTGCGCGGGAGTAAGCCGCGAGTCGTCGAGCTCGAAGGAGCGGCGTGCGATGCGGCGGCCGTAGAAGCGGTAGCCGACGATATAGAGCCCGAAGCAGACGAGCGTCGCGAGCAGTGGGCTCATCGGCATCCTTCCTTTCGCCCCCGTGGGGGCAACCGGCCGAAGATAACAAACGGGATGTGTTTTCCGGAAGGAATTCGGTGATTCCCCTCGCGGCCCACTGGTAGCATCGCCGCCCCCGAGGAGGGTCGCAATGCGCAGTGAAATGGTTTCCTTTGCCGCGAATGGCGGTTCCGCGGACGGCTACCTGGCGGTTCCGGACCAGCCGGGTCCGGGGGTCCTGGTGATCCAGGAATGGTGGGGTCTGGTGGGCCACATCAAGGAGGTCGCCGACCGTTTCGCCGAGGCGGGATTCACGGCGCTCGCCCCCGACCTGTTCCACGGCGAGGCGACGACGTCGCCCGATGAGGCGGGCAAGCTGTTCATGGCGCTCGAGGTGGACCGCGCCGAGCAGGATCTGCGGGGCGCCGCGGACCACCTGGCGACCGTGGCTTCGGGCGACTCCGTCGGAGTGGTGGGCTTCTGCATGGGCGGCCAGCTCGCGCTCTACGCCGCCAGCAAGTCGCCGCGCATCGGCGCCTGCGCCGACTTCTACGGCGTCCACCCGAACGTGCACCCGGACTACGGCGCGATCCGCTGTCCGGTGCTCGGGCTCTTTGCCGAAAACGACGGCTTCGTGAACGCCGAGGCCGTGGCGAACCTGGACGCATCGCTCAACGGTGCGGGCGTCGCTCATGAGTTCCATACGTACCCGGGAACCGACCACGCGTTCTTCAACGACGGCCGTCCGGAGGTGTACGACGCGGACGCGGCCGCCGACGCCTGGGACCGGGTAATCCGCCTCTTCCGCGGGAGTCTCTGAGGAACGAGCGCGGCGGCTAGCCGCCCCGTGCCGGCGGTTTGCCCGCCCTGGTTCCCGCGTCCTTCACCCGCCGGGTGAAGGCCATCATCATCCGGGTCTCGCGCTCGGTGAGGCCGGCGCGCCCGAAGAGTTCGCGCCATTCGGCGAACCGCGCTTCCGGTTTCTCCGGCGGCAGGAACCCGACGGCCAGCATGGCGTCGCGGAGGGTGAGGAGCGCGCGTTCGGTCTGTTCCGCGGTAGCCCGCCGAATCGGTTCCTCGGGTGGGGGACCGCTTGCCAGAAAGATCTCGTAGGCGGCGATCATGGCTGCCTGGGCGAGGTTCAGGGAGGGCTGGCGGGGCGAGGCGGGAATCCGCACCTGGCGCTGACAGAGCGAGCGCTCCTCCAGGGTCAGGCCGCTCGACTCATTGCCGAAGACCACCGCCACCTCGCCACCGGGCTGGATCGCCGTGACCTCGGCGGCGAGTTCGCGCGGGGTCAGGTGGCGGATCGCCTCCCGGCCCCGTCCGCTCAGTCCAGCCACCAGCCGGCAGTCGCCGACGGCTTCGGCCAGCGTGGGGAACACGGCCGCCTGCTCGAGCACGTCTTCGGCCTGCCAGGCCATGCGGAAGGCCTCGACCGTCCGCCAGTCCCCGGGCTCGACCAGGCGCAGACCCGCAAGTCCGGTGTTTCCGATCACCCGGGCGACGGCCCCGATGTTCTCCGGACGCCGCGGCCGCACGAGGACGAAGTGGACCTGGGCCATGAGACGTTGCCTATCCTAGGAGTCTGCGGCGCAGAATGCGGCGCAGACTCCTAGGGAACGCCGGCCTCCAGGCCGGCACGCGCTGGCCCGAGGCCAGTGCATGGCGTTTCGCTGCTCGCGCTCGCGGTCACCCCCAAACCTGACGGGAGCCGGCACGGCGGTAGGCTCGTACCGAGTCGGTTTTGCTTTCAAACGATGTCTGATCGAGGCCCCTTCCACGACCTGAGACCGGTCGGAGACGGGGGAGCGTTCAGCGTTCCCTTGCGGAAATGGAGGGAAATCCTGTTCATCGGCGCTATGCGCGAGACGGAGGGAGGGCTCTACGTCCGCGATCCTTCCCGGCCCCTGCCTCCGATGCGAGAACCCGAGTACTTCGCGGCGGACAAACGCTTCCGGGCCGAGCGGCTGCCGGACCCGAGAGAGGGCAGGGCGGATCCGCGGAATCCGCGAATGCGCGATCGCGCCCGCGTGCTGTTGACGCCGGTGGGCTGATCGGCGGCGTCAGGCCTCGAGAGCTCTCGGAACCTCGTCGAGCGTGACGGTGCGCTGCTCGCCGCTCTCCAGGTCGCGCACGGTGCACGCCCCGCCGGCGAGTTCGTCGGGGCCGAGGATCAGCGCGAACCGGACGCCGGCCGCGCCCGCGCGTCCGAGTTGCTTCCCGAGCTTCAGGGAGTCCACCTGGACATCGAGGCGCACTCCGGCCGCGCGCAGGGTGCGGGCGACCCGGAGGGTGTCGCGGACGGCGATGTCGGGGAGGGGACAGAGCATCGCCTGCGGCGCCGCCCCTTCGGCCGCGAAGGCGCCAGCCTCCTCGAGCAGCATCAGGATGCGTTCCATGCCCAGCGAGAACCCCACCGCCGGGGTCTCCCTCCCGCTGAACATCCCGACGAGTCCGTCGTAGCGACCGCCCCCGGCCAGCGACCCGGCGCCTCCCGCCGCGACCACCTCGAAGATGGGTCCCGTGTAGTAGCTCAGCCCGCGCGCGAGGCTGGGAGAGAAACGGACCGGGGCGGCTTCTCCCAGCGCGCCGTCGAGCGCGCCGAACAGCTCGACGAGGTCCGAAGCGGCACTCCTTCCGGGGCCCTCGGGCAGCGCCTGCCCGAGACGGCGGAGCCGATCCAGGTCCCCGTCACGGTCCTCGGCATCGCCCGGCACCAGATCGAGGAGCCGCCGGGCCCGGTCCGGCCCCACCTCGGCAAGGCCGCCGAGCTCGCTCACAACCGCCTCCCGGCCGATCTTTCCCATCTTGTCGAGCACCACGAGCGTCTCCTGTTCCGATGGGGCGGGGATGCCGCTCGCCGCGATCAGCGCCCGCAGCAACTCCCGGTGGTTCAGCAGGATGGTGAAGTCCGAGAAACCGAGAGCCGTCAGCGCGGCGTGCAGCACCACGAGTGTCTCGGCGTCGGCGACCGGCGAACTGCTCCCCACGATGTCGGCGTCGCACTGGGTGAACTCGCGGAAACGCCCGCGCTGGGCCCGGTCGGCGCGCCAGACGGACTGGATCTGATAGCGCCGGAACACCGGAGGCAGTTGAGCGCGGTACTCCGCGGTGACCCGGGCGAGCGGCACGGTGAGGTCGTAGCGCAGTCCGAGTTCGGACAGGTCCCCCGGCTCCACCGGCTGCCGGCCCAGCGCCCGCGCCAGCCGCTCGCCGCGGTGCAGCACCCGGTAGATGAGTTGGTCACCCTCTTCGCCGTACTTCCCGAGCAGCGTGGAAAGCCGCTCCATCGCCGGTGTCTCGAGGGGTACGAAGCCGTGCGCGGCGAACGCGCTCTCGACCCGGCGGAACGCCTCGCGGCGGGTCAGGGCGGCGGCGGGAAGGTGGTCCCGCATCCCGCTGACCGGCTTGGTGGGCGCTTTCCCCATGGACGGGGCGGAGCATACTCACGGCGTACCGCGGTTGGGTTCGCCGGGCCGGCCCGGATGCGCCACAATGCCGAGCGATAGCCGGCCGGATCGCTGGCAGGAGGTCGTCATGCGTCCCGTTCGAAACGTAGCCGTCGTCTTTTCCCTCGTCCTGCTGCTCGTGGGCGCCGCTGCCCTGGCCGCTGCCCAGCAAGAGCAGACCTGGGAGGCGCACGTCACCGACGATATGTGCGCCAAGGAGCACATGATGGACGGGATGACCGATCCCGAATGCGCCATTGCGTGCGTCGAAATGGGCGCGGCGCTCGCGCTCTTCGTGGAGGCGGACGACGCTGTCTACGCCGTGGACGATCAGGAGAAGGTCACGGAGTTCGCCGGGCAGGACGTCACGGTCACCGGTGTTCTCAGCGAGGACAAGACCACCGTGACGGTCCACTCCATCGAAGCTCGATAGCACGCTTCGGGCGGGCGCGCCACGCTGTGTTTCCCGGAAGATGGAGTCCGGCGTGCTAGACTTGCTTCTCGGATTCGCTGGGGGATGACGCGGCTCCACTGGCGGCGCGTTCCCCACCCACTGTGACCCGGTCTCAACTCACCGCGGTTTCGCTCCGCAACTAACGACCGGCGTTCCCGGGGACTCCGATCCGCGGACCGGTGAGCCCGGTTCTGCGCGCCGTGGGGCGCGCCGGCCCGGTTTCGCCCTCGAGGCCGTCGCGCGGCGACCCTCGCCAGTGCCGGCACCGTCCGCTATCCGGAGCTGTCGAATCACAGGCTCCTGCCCATGCCGGATCTGCACCACGCGGCCCAGCCGAAGCAGACAACAGTCCACCGAAAGACCCAACACGTGGCGAAGACGCCCCCCAACTCTCAGGAAACGCCCATGCCCGACGCGCCCGTCGCCGCCGCGAACGAGGAAGTCGCGGTGGTGGAACCAGTCCCCCCGGCCGGCGAAAAGGAACGCGAACCGCAAGCCAGGGAACAGGAAGTCCCTCGCATCGAGATCACCGGCCTGCTGGACATCGGGCCCCGCGACAGCGGTCATCTGCGGCTCCTCGCCAACAACTTCCTGCCGCGGGCCACAGATGTCCGGGTGCCGTTCGGCCTGATCGATCGTCACAAGCTCCGTGAGGGGCACACGATCCTCGGCTATCACGGTCCGCCGCGACGCGGCCGCCGGCGCGGCGGACCGCCGCGCGCGGAACTCCACACGGTCCTCGAAGTCAACGGCTACCCCATCGATGCCCTGCCTCCCCGGCGGAACTACGCCGACCTGATCAGCGAGCACCCGGCTCCCCGGATCGAGCTGGCGCGCACCGAACCGGCGCCGCTGTCGCTCCGCGTGGTGGACCTCATCTCTCCCGTCGGGAGGGGTCAGCGGGGCCTGATCGTCGCGGCTCCGAAGACCGGCAAGACGATCCTGCTCGAACAGATCGGCGCCTCCATCTCGGACCACTACCCGGGCATCCACCTGATCATCCTGCTGATCGACGAACGCCCGGAGGAAGTGACCCACATGCGGCGTTCGGTCCCGAAGGCCGAAGTGGTCGCCTCGACCGCCGACAGCGGCAGTGCGGACCACGTGCGGGTCGCCCGGATCGTCCTGGAGCAGGCTCGCCGGCTCGTCGAGATGAAGGAGGACGTGGTCATCCTGCTCGACTCGATCACCCGGCTCGGACGGGCGGCGAACCGGGAAATGCGTGGCAAGGGCCGCACCATGAGCGGCGGCATCGATTCCCGGGCGCTCGAGTTCCCGCGGCAGTTCTTCGGCGCCGCGCGCAAGATCGAAGACGGCGGCAGCCTGACGATCCTCGGGACGGCGCTGGTGGACACCGGAAGCCAGATGGACGAGGTCATCTTCCAGGAGTTCAAGGGCACCGGCAACATGGAACTGGTCCTCGACCGGAAGCTCGCGGAGTCGCGGATCTTCCCCGCGATCGACATCCACCAGTCCGGGACCCGCCGGGAAGAGCTCCTGCTTTCGCCCGAAGAACTGCCGAAGACCCATCTGCTCCGCCGCGCGCTCGCGGGCCTGAAGCCGATGGAAGCGATGTCGCTGCTGCTCGGGCGGATGGAGCGGACGAAGAACAACGCCGACATGCTGGCGTCGATCCGGGTTTCGTAGGGCTCGCAAATCAGAACCGGGCTACCGTCCACGGACTGCTAAAATCCCCTGTTTCTCCGGGCAGACACCTCATGTACGCAATCTTCGAGAGCGGCGGCCAGCAGCACCGCGCCGAGCCCGGGCAGCGCCTCGCGCTCGAAAAGCTCGACGCCCGGGAAGGCGACACCGTTTCGTTCGACCGCGTGCTGATGGTGCGGGACCCGGAAGGCGGCGCGTGCCGCATCGGCAGTCCCTACCTGCCGGAAACGACCGTTTCGGCGACCGTGCTGGCGCACTACCGCGATCCGAAGGTGCTCGTCTTCAAGCGCAAGCGCCGGAAGGGCTACCGGAAGAAGCAGGGACATCGGCAGGCTCGCGTTCAGGTTCGCGTGGAAGCCATCCACGAAGGGGCCGCGGACGCCGGGGACAGCTCGTCCACGGCGGAGTAGATCGGTCACGACACACGAAGCGGCTGAAACACTCGGGAGGTCAACGTGGCGCACAAGAAGGGTCAGGGAAGCTCCAGGAACGGGCGCGACAGCCACTCGAAGCGGCTCGGCGTCAAGCGCTTCGCCGGCGAACGGGTATCGGGCGGGACCATCCTGGTCCGCCAGCGCGGCACCCGCTTCAAGCCGGGTGTCAACGTGGGACGCGGGAATGACGACACCCTCTTCGCCAAGGTGGGCGGGGTCGTGCAGTTCTGGAACCGCGGGCGGCTGGGCCGGTTCATCTCGATCACCGCGGACTGAGTTCTTCCGCCTCGGGGGCGGTACGTCCGTCAAGCCCTACGGCTGGCGGTCGGATCGGTCGGCTCATGCTGGTTGACGAGGTCGTGCTGAAGCTCGCCGGAGGGCGCGGCGGCAATGGGGCTCTCAGCTTCCGCCGGGAGAAGTTCGTTCCCCGCGGCGGCCCCGACGGCGGCAATGGCGGCCGCGGGGGGAGCGTCGTGCTGGTCGCGGACCGGGGACGCCACACGCTCGCGGCCTACCGCTACCGGCCCAGTTACCGGGCGGAAGCCGGGGGCCACGGTTCGGGCAACAACCGGCAGGGCCGCTCCGGGCGGGACCTTCGGCTAAGGGTGCCGGCGGGCACGGCGGCCTACGACGAGGAGTCCGGGGCGCTGCTCGGGGACCTGGTGGCAGACGGCAGTTCGCTCACGGTGGCGGCCGGTGGCCGCGGCGGCCGGGGGAACGCCGTCTTCCGAACGCCGACCAACCAGGCGCCCCGGCGCACCGAGCCCGGAGAGTCCGGGGTCGCACGGACCGTCCGGCTCGAACTGCGGCTCCTTGCGGACGTCGGCCTGGTGGGCTTCCCGAACGCCGGCAAGTCGTCGTTCATCGCCCGGGTGAGCGCCGCGAAGCCCCGCATCGCGGACTACCCGTTCACGACCCTGACCCCGAACCTCGGCCTGGTCCGGCTCGGCGACGACGCCGAATTCGTGGTTGCGGACCTTCCCGGCCTCATCCCCGGGGCCAGCCGGGGCGCCGGGCTGGGGACCCGGTTCCTGAAACACCTCTCGCGGACCGCGTTCCTGGTCTATTTCGTGGACCTCTCGGAATCGTCGGGGCGCGTCCCGGTGGCCGATCTCGAGGTGCTCCGGCAGGAGGTGACGCTTTACGGCCGCAACCTGCCGGGCAAACCGGCCGTGGTGGTGGGGAACAAGACGGACATCCTGACGGACGAAGCCCGCCTCGAGGCCCTCTCGAATGCGGCGGCGGCGGGCGGCCTGCCCTTCTTCGCGGTCTCGGCGGCGACCGGAGACGGCTGCGCGGCCGTGGTCGCCGAGATCGGCGCCCGGGTGGCCGGCGTCGCCGGGCGGAGCGACGCGTGACGGACGGGGCGGTCCGCCGGCCCGGGGTGATCGCGGTGTTCGGGGGTACGTTCGATCCCCCGCACTGGGGGCACGTGCGCGCCGCCGAGGCCGTCCGCGACCGGGTGGGGGTGGAAGCGGTATGGCTGGTGCCGGCGCGGATTCCGCCACACCGGGCCACGCCCCGTCTGCCGGCCGCGGAGAGGCTCGGGCTCGTGGAAGAGGCCGTCGCCGGCCGACGGCGCCTGCTCGCGAGCCCTGTCGAACTCGACCGCGAGGGCCCGTCGTTCACGATGGACACCCTCGACGGGTTGGCGGCCGGGCGAGACCGGCCGGCGGGCGGGGCGGGGGTGCTGTTCGTGGTCGGGTCCGACGCCTTCCAGGAGATCCGGACCTGGAGCCGCTACGAGCAGCTCCTGGACCGGCACCCGGTCCTGGTCCATCGCCGGGCCGGCTGCGCGATCGCGGAGGCGGTCACGGTGCTCCCGCGCCGATTCCGAACCCGGGTGACCGCCGATCTGTCCGCACCGTTGATCCCCCCGCGTATCCTCACCCTGGACATTGACCTCCCCGACCCCCAGTCCTACCGGATTCGAGAACTCCTGAAGCAGCACACGCCCGTCGATCACCTCGTGCCCCCGCGGGTCGCCGCCCGCATCGCCGAAAGGGGTTTTTATCGTTGAACGACTCCGTTCCGAACGCCTCCGCCGAGTCCTGCGCCCGCTTCTCGGCAGAGGTGGCGCAACTCGAGAAAGCCGAAGACGTCGTGGTGCTCGACCTGCGCGGTCTCGCCGGGTTCACCGATTTCTTCGTGATTGCGACCGCCAGCAGCGAGCGCCGCCGCACCACCATCGTGGACGCCGTGGAGCGCCGCGTCCGGGAGCGGGTGGGGCGCAAACCCATTCACCTCGAGGGGTATCCGGCGGCCGGCTGGATGCTCGCCGATTACGTGGACTTCGTCGTCCATGTGTTCTCGCCGGAGAGCCGCGAGCTGTACCAGCTCGAGAAGCTCTGGGGCGACGCCGCGCGCTGGCATCCGGATCCGCCTGGCGCGAGCCCCGCAGCCGGCTCGGGTACGCCATAGAATCGGAGCGGCAAAGAGTCCCATGGGCATTCGCACCCTGCTGTTCGTATTGGCGGTCCTGCTGACCGCGGGGCTGCTCCTGGTGGTGGTTGCCTCCAACGCGCAGTTCGTGACCGTCACCCTGCCGTTCTTCCTGCCGATCCGGGTGGAGCTGTGGAAGGTCATGTTCGCCGGGGTCGGTCTCGGGGCCGCGATTGCGCTGGCATTCGACCTGGCGGGCCGCGTCCGGCGCCTCGTTCGCGAGCGGCGCCTCCGGCGCGGGCGCCAGGACCTCGAGGAGGGTGAGCGGCTGTATCTCGACGGGCTCGACGAAATGGCCTCCGGCCGGTGGCCGCAGGCGCTCCTCAGTTTCGAGGCGGCGCAGGAGTACGCGGGAGCCGATCCCAAGACGCTGCGCCGCAAGGCCGAGTGCCTGATGCAACTCGGCCGGCCCGAGGAAGCCGCCGAGGCGCTGGAGCAGGCGCTGGCCGAGGATCGCGGAAACCACGAGGTCTCCTACGCGCTGGCGGAGGCCCGACAGGCGATGGGAGAGCGCGAGCAGGCGCGGGCGCTGCTCGAGAAGACCATTTCCGAGGACCCGGAAGCGCCGACGACGGCCCTCGCCCGGCTGCGCGACATCCTGGTGGAGTCCGGCGAGAACCGTACCGCCCTTTCCGTTCAGCAGCAGCTCGTCTCGCACGTCGCCCCCTCTGCTCGCGCCGCCGAAGAGCACCGGACCCTTTCGCTCCGTCACGCGTACGGCAGGGAGCTTCTCGATGAGGGCGAGCCGGCCGAGGCGGCGCGGGTGTTCCGGGCCATCCTCGAGGAGGATCCGGGGGCGGTGCCCGCCTGGGTACGTCTCGGGGAGGCCTACCTCGCAGGCGGCAACGAGCGCGCGGCCGTCGACACCTGGCAGAAGGCGTTCGACCAGACCGGCGCCACGGCGCCGCTCTCGGCGCTCCAGGACTACTACCTCGACCGGACCTGCCCGGAGGACGCGATTTCGGTCTGGAAGCGGGCGATCGGCGCCGCCGAGAACCCCGCCGAGAGCCAGTACCTTCTCGGAAAGCTCTACGACCGTCTCTACATGCTGGACGACGCCCTCAAGACGTTCGCGAACCTGCCCCGGACCGCCGCTCCGGCGCTCGGCGCCCGTCTCTCGCGCATCCTCGAGGGCCGCGGCGACCTCGCCGAAGCGGTGATCCGGGCCCGCGAGGTGATTTCCGCCGCGCCGTCGCTGTCCGCCGAGTACTCCTGCACCGTGTGCGGCGCGCGATTTCCGGCCTGGAGCGACACTTGCGCGGAGTGCGGAGCCTACGGGGTGATCAGGCTCGACGTGGAGCAGGTTCGGCCCGTACCGGTGGGTGGCGACTCGCCGACGCCGGTCGTCTGACGGGAGGCGGGCGCCGCGCGGCCGCGCCTCCGACCCTCCGTTAGGATTTCCCGGCGCGTGGCTCGATCCCTCCCCCAGCTCGGTGGTGTCCTGCCCGCCCCGCAGAGTTTCGGGATCACGAGGCGCCGGGATCCATGGTGGATCACGCCGACCGCCACGCTTGTCGGCCTCAGCGCTTTCGTCGTCTATTCCACCTGGGCGGTCTTCGCGCATCACGGCGCGGAGTTCGGCAACTACGTGTCCCCGATCCATGTGCCGGTGCTCTTCGGAGACACCGCCCTCGCCTGGTTCGGGCCCAGGCCCGCGGCGTGGCCGGCCCTGCTGCCGTGGGCTCCCGGGGTCTTCCTGTTCTGGGCTCCGGCGGGGCTGCGGCTCACCTGCTACTACTACCGGGGCTCGTACTACAAGGCCTTCTGGGCGAGCCCGGCCTCCTGCACGGTGGGCAAACCGCGGAGCACCTACCGGGGCGAGAACAGCTTCCCGCTCATCCTCCAAAACGTCCATCGCTACTTCCTCTACATCGCGGTGGTCTGGATCGGACTGCACTGCTACTACACCTGGGGAGCGACCCGTTTCGCGGATGCCACGACGGGCGAGGTCTCCTTCGGCCTCGGAGTGGGGACCCTGGTGATGGCGCTCAACACCGTGCTGCTCGCGGGCTACACCTTCGGATGCCATTCTCTGCGTCATCTGGCCGGCGGAGTCCTCGACCGGCTCTCGGGACGGCCGCTCCGCCGGTGCGTCTACGAGTGCACGGGCTGGTTCAACCTGCGCCACATGAACTTCGCCTGGGCGAGTCTCGTCTGGGTGATGGCCACCGACGTGTACGTCCGGCTGTGCGCCGCCGGGGTCGTGACCGACTTCCGGATCCTCTAGGCCGGCTCCCTTGCGCCGCCAGCCTGCCCGTGGCGGAGAACCCCGTCGCCGCAGCGCGCCGGCGCCGCACCGCCTTGCCGCTCGGTGGAGGCGGTCTTTCGGACAGCTCCTCTTCCCGGAGGGCTGTTGCCTGTGCGAGCGGCCGCTCGAGGATCCCCTGCTCAGCCCGGTCTGTCCGCGATGCGCGGATCAGCTGCGGCCCCTGGCGGTCTCCACCTGTCCCCGGTGCGGCCTGTTCCTGGCGCCCCCGGTCGCGCCCGGCCTCTGCGGCGAGTGCCGGACGCGCCGGCGGCCTTTCCGGGTAGCGGCGGCCGCCGCGCCGTACGAGGGCGTGTTCCGGCGCGCCCTCCTGGAGCTCAAGTTCCGGCGGAGGGAGGTGCTCGCCGAACTCCTGGCCGAGCCCGCCATCGCGGCCTTCCGCCGTGCGTCCCGCGATCACGCCGCCCCCGCCGCGGAGGACTTCCCCGCCGCGGTCGTGGCGGTTCCGGTGCCCTTCTGGCGGGGGAGGCGCCGCGGTTTCAACCAGGCCGAACTGCTGGCCCGGCCGATCGCCCGCGAGTTCGGGATTCCACTGGTTCGCGGGGTGCTGCGCCGGCGGTCCCGGCCGCCGCAGACGCTGGTCAGTCCGAGCGCCCGCCGCCGCAACGTGCGGGGAGCGTTCCGGGCGGGGCGGTTGCCCGGGCGGCTCGTCGGCCGGCCGCTCCTGCTGGTGGACGATGTCTTCACTACTGGAAGCACCGTGGAGGCGGCGGTGCGGGCGCTGCTCCGCGCCGGCGCCGGGCCGGTGGACGTCCTGACCGTGGCTCGCGCCCCTCGCTAGAATTCGGCCGGCCGTCCACGGGACTGTCGCCCTCACTGCTATGGAAACCACGCGGCGCGGCGTGCTTGCGCTCACCGCCATCGTCTGTCTGGCCCTTTCGACCGCTCCGGCTCGCTCCTGGGGACCGGAAGGCCACCGGGAGATCGGCGAGAAGGCGATCGAGTCCCTTCGCGATCCGCTGAAGGAGTTCTTCGAGGACCGCGAGGAGACCTTCTACGAGTTGCTCGACGATCCGGCGCGCAGCCGGAACACCGCGCACTTCTTTCTCGATCGGTATGACGATTTCCCGTTCTGGGACGTGCCGGCCACGCGGGAGCTGGCGCTCAGGCGTTTCTCCGAGGAAGAGATCGTGGAGCACGGGGACGGCCTCTGGCGGCTCCTCGAGGCGTACGACGCGTTGGTCGGGGCGTTCGAGGAGGCCGACTTCGACCTCGTGCTGGAGCGCGCCAGCGACGTCGCCTGGCTCGTCGGCGAACTCGGGGCGCCGCCCAACACGTCGGCGGATGGGGATGGACAGGCCACCCAGCAGGACGGTCTGGCCCGCCGCTACGACACCCAGCTCATCGAGATCTTCGCCGACGAGTTGCGGGTGCGCGATTCGGCCGCCGTGTATCTCGACCGGCCGCACGAGTTCATCCGGTCCCTGCCGCTCAAGGCGTACATCTGGGTGGACAACATCAACTTCACTGACTCCATGTCGCGCCGCGGCGTGGCCGGCTACGACCGGTTCTACATGGACGGCATGTGGAACGAACTTGGTGGGTTGACCGGGGCGTTGATGACCGACGCGGCGCGCGACACCGCGAGCCTCTGGTACACGGCCTGGGTGGCGTCGGGTCGCCCCGAAGTTCCCGAAACCTAGGAGCCTGTCACGCCAATCTCGTGGCATTCGACGGCCGATGCATCCCGGCTGAACCGCACCCCCACCGGGAGAACTGGTGCTCTGCGTTGCGCTTCGGTCGAAAGAACGCTGCTATTCCTCCCTCGCGCGCCTTGTCAGCCAGACCCCCACCGGGAGAACTGGGCCTCGGCCCCAGTTCTCGGCCTCGGTGCTCACGATCTTGCCGGGACAGACTCCTAGGTTTCGAACCTGACCCATTTCCCGACTCTCGCCCCGACCCCGGTCGTCCCCGGCGCCAGCGAAGGACCCGGATCGCAAGACGTACGCAATTCCCAGGACATCGCGACGATCCGCGCATTGCGGGCCGGCGAGCTGGATCCCGACACCGCGTGGGAGGACCTCATCGGCCGCCACCGGCGCAGGCTCTTCTCGCTCGCCTATCGCTTTACCGGCCGGTACCAGGACGCCGAAGAACTGACCCAGGAGATCATTGTCCGGGTCTATCGGCAACTGGACCGCTTCGATCCGCGGGCGCACTTCGCGGTGTGGCTCAACTCGGTCGCCCGCAACTACTGCATCGACCACTACCGGACGAAGGTCCGCGAGCGTCAGCGGCTCATCCCCGAGGAAACGCCGCTCGAGCGGACGCCGGGGAGCGCGCTTCTCGGCCCGGACCGCCTGCTGGAGCAGCGCGAGGCGCGCGACAGCCTGCTTCGGGCCCTCGACGGCCTGTCCCCCAAGCTCCGGGAAGTGGTGCAGCTCCGGTTCTTCCAGGAGTTGCCCTACGAGGAGATCTGTGAGCGCCTCGGCGTACCCGAAGGCACCGTCAAGAGCCGCATTCACCGGGGGCGCGCCGAGTTGAAGCGCCTCCTCGTCGCCAACCGGAACGTCCCCGGCCAGCCACCCGGTCTCACTTCCGGGCGGAGAAACATGTCATGAAGGTCAGCACTCGCACGGACGGCGCCGCCGTCGTGGTTCGCGTCGAAGTCGCACGTCTTGTCTACGCCACCCTCGATTCCTTCGTGGATCAGGTCGGTTCCCACCTCGAGGAGGACCGGCCCGCGGTGGTCTTCGATCTTTCCCCGGTGAACTACCTGGACTCCGCCGCGATCGGGTGCCTCATGGACCTCTACCGGCGCGCTTCCGCGAAGCGGGGCCGCATCGCCCTGGCGGGGGTCCTGGACCGCGTGGAGCGGATGCTGAGAATGACGGGCGCCCACGAGTTCATTCCGATCTACGGATCGGCGGAGGACGCGGTTCGCGCACTAACGGGAAGCACCGGGGGGAACGAATGATGCGAACCATTCGAATGCAGGGCGGTCGCGAGATCGAGCTGGACGGCGATCTGCTCGCGATTCTGGAGGCGCTCTACCGGGAGGTCTCGGTGCGCAGCGAGTTCCGCAACACTTACGAGGCCATGACCCGCGAGATCAGCCACCTGGTGGACGAAATGGACGCCGCCGAGCGGCGCAGCTACCTGATAGAAAGCCTGTTCCTGAACGTCGTCCGCTACGAGAACGAGCGGCTGGCGGCCTTCCTCAAGATGGTCGAAACCCCGGATCAGGAGGACTGATCGCTTGAAGCGCCGTTCTTCCCGGGTGAGCCTGGTCGCCGCGATCCTCGTCGGGGTGCTCTCCGCCGCGTCGGGGAACGCGGTCCAGCGCGGGCCGCGGCTCGAGATCGAACCTGGCGAGTGGGATTTCGGACGAGCGGCGCCCGGGGAGGTGCTGGTCCGGGAGTTCGCGCTGAAGAACACGGGAAGCCGCGATCTGGAGATCGGCCGCATCGCGTCGGCGTGCGCCTGCGCCGCCGCGGTGACCGACCGTACCGTGATCCCGCCCGGGGAAGCGGGGACGCTTCGGGTGACTCTCGAGACCCGGCGCTACCGCGGCGTGCTCGAACGGTGGCTGACCATCCGTTCCAACGACTCGCGGAGCGCCACGCGGCTCAAGGTACGGGTCTATGTGGAAGACGTGCCCTGACCGGCGCGCGTCGGGGACCGCGTCCGGTTCGGGCGCGAGCCCCTACCGTCCGACGCTGACCAGATACAGCCAGTTCACCAGCAGGATGACGACGACCGCGCGGAACACGAACCGCTGGCGTTCGGGAGTGAGCCACGGCGGCGTCCTGCCCAGGACCAGCGCGGCCCCGCTCGAGAGCATCGCTGCGTGGAGCAGGGTGACCGCGGGATTCCAGGCGAACGCCTCCAGCGGTGAGCCCTGGCCCAGCGCCGCGGTGGCGCGGACCCCGCCGCAGAAGGGGCAGGGCAGTCCGGTGAGCTTCTTGATGCCGCAGAGGGTGACGTCGGGAACCAGGTCCCGGAGGAGGGCGGACACTCCCAGGCTGATCAATGACAGCGCGAGGAGCGCCAGACCCTGATGACGGCCGCTGCGCACGGCGACCATTGTCTCTCCTTCGAGTTTCGCTGCCCTTGGGCCGGGCGTTGACCCGTGGCGCGATCGAGACAGCGCCCCCCGCCGCTCGGGACCGATAACGGGACGGACGGCCTTCCGACCCCTCTCGGAGAGGTCGTTCAGGACCGTTACCGGACCTACGCCCTGTCCGTCATCGGCAGCCGGGCGCTGCCCGACGTGCGGGACGGCCTCAAGCCGGTCCAGCGGCGGATCCTGACCACCATGTGGCGCCAGGGGCTCCGCGCCGACGGCCGCTTCCGCAAGTGCGCCAAGGTGGTGGGCGACGTGATGGGCGGCTACCACCCGCACGGCGACGCCGCCATCTACGAGGCGCTGGTGCGGATGGCGCAGCCCTTCGCATCCCGGTTGCCGCTGATCGAGGGCGCCGGCAACTTCGGGTCGCTCGACGGCGATCCGGCGGCGGCAATGCGGTACACCGAGTGCCGGCTTGCGGAGGCCGCGGAGGACGTGCTCGGGGAGATCGGGCTCGACACAGTCCCGCATCGTCCTACCTACGACGGGACCCGCACCGAACCGGTCGTCCTTCCCACCCGGCTGCCGCTCCTGCTCGTGAACGGGTCCACCGGGATCGCGGTGGGCGTGGCCACCAACATCCCGCCCCACAACCTCTTTGAGGTCGTGGAGGCACTCATCCGGCTGCTGGACGATCCGTCGCTCGGCTCGGGAAAGCTCGCCGAGACGGTCCGGGGGCCGGACTTTCCAACCGGCGGAGAGATCCTCGATCCGCCCGAGCGGCTCGCCGGGATCTACGAGGAGGGAAAGGGCTCCGTCCGGGTCCGGGGGACTGTCGAGGACCACGGGACGCGGCGTCACATCCGCACGCTGTTCATCACCTCGGTTCCCTACGGGGTGAACAAGGCGCAGCTCGTCCAGCGTCTCGGGGAGATCGTTGCCGACCGCTCGCTTCCGGCGCTCCTCGACGTCAGCGATCTCTCGACGGACGACGTCCGGATCCGGCTGGAGGTGAGGAAGGACGTCGACCAGGACAAGGTCCTCGCCTTCCTCTACAAGCGCACCCCGCTCCAGTCCTCGGTGTCGGTGGACCTGACGTGTCTTCGTTTCGACCGTTCCGAGGGCGGGATCCCGGAACGAGTCGGCCTCCGCACCCTGCTTCAGGACTTTCTGGACTTCCGGCGCGAGGTGGTCCGCCGCCGGCTGGAGGACGAGCGCCGCAAGCTGGACGGCAGGCTCCACATCCTCGACGGACTCGCGCGGGTCTTCGACGCGCTGGACCGGATCCTCAAGATCGTCCGCGCTTCCGACGGCAAGGCCGACGCGGCTGCGAAGATCATGGCCGAGCTGCCGCTCGACCGGGAGCAGACCGATGCGGTGCTCGAACTCAGGATCTACCGCCTCGCCCGCCTCGAGATCCAGGTCATCCTCGACGAGGCGAAGGAGCGGAAGAAGCGGCTGCGCGAGGTGAAGCGCCTGTTGGGCAGCGAGGCGGCGATCACCGGGCTGATCCGCGACGAGCTCGCCGAGATCCGTGACCGCCCCTGGATCGAGGCGGGGCGCCGCACGCAGTTCGCGGAGTCGGCCGAGGTGGCCGAGTTCGCCGAAGAGGACTTCATCCTGGCCGAGGACACCACGCTGGTCCTCACGCGCGACGGCTGGATCAAGCGCCAGCGCGAGATCCGCGAGCTGGACAAGCTGCGGCTCCGCGAGGGCGACGAGGTCATCGCGCTGCAGCCGGGCAGCACGCGAGCGGCGTTCATCCTCTTCTCGTCCCGGGGCACCGCCTTCACTGCCCGGTTGGCGGACGTGTCGGCGACGACCGGGTACGGAGACCCCGTCCAGAAGTTGTTCGTGCTCCGGGACGGAGAGCAGATCGTGAGCCTGCTCGGCCTGGATTCCCGGGGCCTCGACGGCCCGGTGAACGCCCCGGAAGGAGGGCTGCCGGCGCGGCACGCGATTGCCCTCACGAGGAGCGGCTACGCCCTCCGGTTCAGCCTCGAGGACTTCCTCCAGCCCTCGAAGCGGAACGGCCGTCGCTTCGCCCGGCTGAAGGAGGGCGATGAGATCATCGGGGCGGAGCTCACCACCGGCGAGGACACGCTCATCCTGGCGACCCGCGACGGCCGGGCGCTGCTTTGCGATGTCGAGGAGATCAACGTGCTGTCGGGCGCCGGGCTCGGCGTGAAGGCCATCAACCTCGGGCCCGGAGACGAGGTGATCGGTTTCCGCGTCGCCCGGCGCAGGGAACCGCTCGTGGTCGAGACGCGCGGTGGGGGAACACGGCTGATCGCCCGCGGCGACAAGTTCAAGGTGGGCGCGCGCGGGCGCCGGGGTCAACTCGTGAACAAGGCGGGCTTCGAGAGGGTCAAGACCGAGGTCTCCCTGCCTCAGCCGCTGAAGGGACCGCCGTGAGCAACGGGCACAGGTACACCGCCCGGGACATCACCGTCCTCGAGGGTCTGGCGCCGGTGCGGAAGCGCCCGGCCATGTACATCGGGGGAACCGACGTCGAGGGCCTCCACCATCTGGTCTGGGAAATCCTCGACAACAGCGTCGACGAGGCCATGAACGGCCACGCCTCCCGGATCGATGTGACGCTGAAGGCCGACGGATCGGTGACCGTGAAGGACAACGGCCGCGGGATTCCCGTGGACGTTCACAAGCCGTCGGGCAGGCCGGCGCTGGAAGTGATCCTCACGACGCTGCATGCCGGGGGGAAGTTCGACCGCGGCGCTTACCACGCTTCCGGGGGACTGCACGGGGTCGGGGCGTCGGTGGTCAACGCGTTGAGTTCCTCGCTGACGGCGAAGGTCCGGCGCAACCGGCGGCAGTGGGAGATGCGTTTTCGCCGTGGCAAGCCCCTCGGGAAGATGAAGGAAACCGGGTCGGGGAAGGGGAACGGCACGGAGATCACCTTCCAGCCCGACCCGCAGATCTTCCCGGAGCCGAGACTGGATGCGGAGCGGATCGCCGCCCGGATGACGGAGACCAGTTACCTCCACAAGGGTCTTCAACTTACGTTCACCGACGAGACGTCCGGAAAAGAGCGGGAGTGGAAGCAGGCGCGCGGCCTGCCGGACTACTTCGACGCGGTGATCGGGGACCGGAAACTCACCTTGGCCCACGAGGCCGCCTTCGAGCTCTCCCGCGACCCGCTGAACGGCGACGGCCGCCTCGAAATGGTGCTCGGCTGGACCGAGGCGCCGCGCGAGGAGTTCCGTAGTTACGTCAACGGGATCCCGACCGGATCCGGGGGGTCGCACGAGACGGGTCTTCGCGACGGGCTCGCGAAGGCGGTCCGGAACTACCTCGAAACGCATTCGCTGATTCCGCGGGGCGTGACGATCGCCGCAGAGGACATCCGCGAGGGCGTGCTCGCCATCCTGAGCGTGTTCCTCGAGAACCCGCAGTTCCAGGGGCAGACGAAGGACCGGCTCAACAACCCGGAGGTGCGGGCGCCGGTGGACACCGCCGTCCGGATCGAACTCGAGCGCTGGCTGAACCAGTCACCAACCGCGGCGGAGCGCATCGCGAACCGGGTGGTGCTCGCCGCCCGGGCCCGCGAGGCGTCCCGCGCCGCCTCGGCGGCGGTCTCCCGGAAGAGCGAGACCAGGACCCGCAGCGTCCTGCCGGGCAAGCTGAGCGACTGCGCTTCGCGAAACGCCGACGAGACCGAGATCTTCATCGTGGAGGGGGACTCGGCGGGCGGGTCCGCGAAGCAGGGACGCGACCGGATGCGGCAGGCGGTGCTTCCGCTGCGGGGCAAGATCCTGAACGCGGCGCAGGCCACCCGCGCCAAGGTCGCCGACAACGCGGAGCTCCGGGACATCGCGCTGGCGCTCGGCTGCGGCGCCGGCGACGACTGCGACCCGGAGAAGCTCCGCTACCGGAGGGTGGTGCTGCTGGCCGACGCCGACGCTGACGGTCACCACATCACCACCCTGCTGCTCGCCTACTTCGTGAAGTTCATGTGGAAGCTGCTGGAAGCGGGGCGGGTCTTCGTCGCCCAGCCGCCGCTCTACCGCGTCGACCTGGGGGGCAAATCGCACTGGGCGCGGGACGAGGCCGACAAGGAAGCCATCCTGCGCCGGTCTTCCGGCGGGAAGTCCCCGACCATCACCCGCTTCAAGGGGCTTGGCGAAATGCAGCCCAAGGTGCTCTGGGACACGACACTGAACCCCGAGACCCGCAGCCTGCTGCGCGTCGAGATCCCCGACCGCCCGGCGGCGGACAACTTCATCGTGAACCTGATGGGCAAGGACCCCGCCGAACGCCGCCTCCTCATCCGCGACGGCGCCCCCGATCCGGCGGCGCTGGATCTCTAGGTCCGCGACCGCCGGCCGGTTCTCGCGGTCGCGGCCTTCAGACCGGCACCGCGGCGCTTCCATCCGCCTGACTAGGATGTACCCCTCGTGCGCGCCGGAATCGTCGGCTTCGCCGCTTCCGGCAAGAAGACCCTCTTTTCGCTCCTGACCCGGGTGGCCCAGGCCGGCTACGCGGCGGGCGCCCGGCGTGGGGTGCTGGCGGTTCCCGACGCCCGGCTGGAGATCGTCGGGCAGTTGCACAGGTCCAGGAAGCTCACTCCCGCCACCATCGAAGTGGTGCTCATCCCCGCTCTCCGGCGGGGCGCTCGGGGCCAGACGGAGAATCTGGCGGCGCTCCGGGACGTGGATGCCATCGTGCACGTCGCGCGGGCCTTCGAGGATCCGATCGTTCCGTCCCCCTTCGACTCGGTGGATCCGGGACGGGACGCCGCGAATCTGGAGCTGGAGTTGCTGCTCACGGACCTCGCGGTGCTCGAGAAACGCATCACGCGACTCGACTGCGACCGGGCGCGCGGCATTCCTGAACCGGTTCGGGGAGAGCGCGACCTGCTGGACCGGGCGCGGCGGGAAGTCGAGCGGGAGGTTCCGCTGCGTGAGGCGCTCCCTCGAGAGGACCGGAAACGGCTCGTCGGCTACGGGCTGATGAGCGCGAAGCCGCACCTCGTCGTTCTCAATGCCGGGGAAGACGAGGCAGGCAGGGATCCGGGGAGCTGGCCAGGCGTTGAGGAACTGTCACGGCGTCCGGAGACCCGGCTCGCCACCATCTCCGCGCGGATCGAGGCGGAGATCGCGGAGTTGTCCGAGGAGGACGCGGCGGAGTTTCGGCGCGACCTGGGGGTCGAGGCGGGGGCCGCGAAGCGGATCATCCGGGCCATCTTCGAGTTGATGGACCACGCCACCTTTTACACGGCCGCCGAGAACGAGGCTCGTGCCTGGCTGTTCCGCCGCAACACGCGCGCCCAGGAGGTTGCCGGCGGGATCCACTCGGACATGGAGCGGGGTTTCATCCGGGCCGAGGTCGTCTCCTACGACGACCTGCTGGAGTGCGGCTCCTGGGACGCGGCGCGGAAGCAGGGGGCGCTGCGGCTGGAGGGGAAGGACTATCCGGTGCAGGACGGGGACGTGCTGCTGATCCGGTTCAACGTGGGGTAGGGGCGCCGCTGCCGGCCGCGGGCTGTGCCGGCTGAAGCCGGCGTTCCCGGCCAGCGGTGGTGGGTGTTGTTTTCTCTGTGGAAATTTGTGGGTGGAAGTGGTTAAATAGGGCGAACCTTCCTTCTCATCCAGTACTTGAATCCAGACTCACGTCCGGGAGTGGGCAGGGAGGGAAACGCACCCGCCCCCGAGCTTCCCCGATCCCGTGTTTCGCGGCAACCACCCCGCCACCGTGGACGCCAAGGGGAGGTTGAAGGTTCCGGCCGCGTTCCTCGCCACGCTGAAGAAATTCGGCGCGCAGGTCTTTGTGACCAGTTTCAAGGGCGACTGCGTCGCCATCTTCCCCATGACGGTGTGGGAAGAGATCGAGTCGCGGATGCTCGGCCGCGGCGAACTGGACCCGGTTCGGCGCAAGTTCCTGAAGGTCACCAGCTACTACGGACAGGTCGCCGAACTGGACGCCCAGAACCGGCTCCTTCTCCCGCAACAGACCCGGACCAGGGCCAACACCGTGGGCAAGGTGGATGTGCTGGGGCAGGGGCGCTATCTCCACGTGTGGGATCACGAGCCCCTCGACGCGGACATCGAGGCTGATCCGATTACCGACGACGAGTTGGCCGCGCTGGCGGAGGAGGGGATCTGACGCTGGATTCCGGCCGGCATGTTCCCGCAGCTCCCCCCCGCCCCCCGTCCGGCGCCGTCCCGGTTCCCGCTTCCGTCGCTTCGCGCCCGGCTTTCCTCGTGGAGTCGTCCTGAATTGACGGCGACGCCGGCGCCGATCGCGCACCAGCCGGTCCTCAGGGACACCGTGGTGCGCTGGCTGGCTCCCCGTTCCGGCGGGCGCTACCTCGACGCCACGTTCGGGCGCGGCGGGCACACGGAGGCGCTTCTGGAGGCCGATCCCGGCGCCCTCGTACTCGGCCTCGACAAGGACCCGGACGCGGCGCCGGCCGCTGCGGCGCTCGCCGCGCGCGAGCCCCGCTTCCGCTTCCTGCCGGCCGATTTCGCCGAACTCGGGCCGGCCCTCGACGAGGCGGGTTGGGACCGGGTGGACGGCATCGTCCTCGATCTCGGACTCTCCAGCCCGCAGCTCGCGAGCCCGGAGCGCGGCTTCGCGCTCCGCCACGACGGCCCCCTGGACATGCGCTTCGACCCGACCACCGGGGAGACGGCGGCCGCGTTGCTCGACCGGCTCGACGAGCGGGAGATCGCCGATCTGCTCTTCGGGATCGGAGAACGGCGGTCCCGCGCCATCGCCCGGCGGATCGCCGCCCGCCGGCCGCTCAGCACCACCGGAGACCTGCGCGCCGCCGTGGTCGCCGCCGTCGGGCCGCGCCGCGGACGGATCGACCCCGCCACCCGGACCTTTCTCGCGGTGCGCTCGGCGGTGAATCGCGAGCCTCAGGCCCTCGCCGCCGCCCTCCGCGAGGCGCCCGGGCGGCTGCTTGAGGGAGGCGCCCTGGCGGTCATTTCCTACCACTCCGGGGAAGACCGTCCCGTCAAGCACGCCTTCCGCCGGCTCGCCGGCCAGCCGGAGTTCGAGCTGGGCACGCGGCGGCCGATCCGCCCCGACGAAGACGAGAAGGAAACCAACCGCCGGTCCCGGAGCGCCTGCCTGCGGGTTCTGCGTCGCGCCGGGGCGAGCGGGCCCGGCGCGGCTCGCCATGAGGAGACCCGACGATGACTCCGGAGCGCTTCGAGGTGAACTACCGCCCGGACAACCAGTGGCTGCACCGGAAGCTCGACCGCAAGCGGTACGCGCAGCTTCTCCTGTATCTCGTGATCGGGATCTTCGCGCTCACCGCGGCCGTCGCCGCCACCTGGCCGCACCTCGAGGCGATTCGGCTCGGTTACCGCGTCGAGGAACTCCGTCTCGAGCGGGACCAGCTCCAAAAGGACATCGAGCGTTACCGGCTCGAGTTGAGCGAGCTCACCGACCCGGGTTCCGTCGAGCGGCTGGCCCGTGAAACCTACGGCCTGGAGCCCGCGGGAGAACGGGTGATTCTCGAAACCCCCGACGCCCCGGCAGCCGCCCCAACGGACAACGGGGGTCCGGCGACGCGATGAGCCCCCCGCGAAAGAGACCGGGCTCCGGCGGCTGGAAGCCTCCTCCCAACAGCCTCTTCCCCGACCTCCCGAAGCCGCTCCTCAAGACGGCCACGCGCGGGTCTTCGCGGCGGCCGCCGCGCCGCGAACCCGGGCCGGCCGCGGCGCCCGAGCCGCCGCGGGAGTCGGGAGGCGCCGGACCGCCGGAGGACGGCGGCAGGGCGGGACTGCGCCGGCGGGTGATGGTGGGGGTGATCCTGATCGGGGTGTGGGG
>VXWI01000074.1 GCA_009835985.1 Acidobacteriota bacterium
CCCCTCTTTTTCACGCAGATTAAGGCATCGTCCTTCCCCCTTATGGTCCTCTGCCCGCCCAGCTGAAGACCTGACAGGACCGGAGCTGCGCCGTTATCGACCGGAGCTCCCGTTGTGCCCTGGACATCGCAGCCGAACACGCCGTTCTCTATGATCGGCCGATGGATCGGGACGCCCACATGAGGCAAGCGCTATTCCCGGGCCGCCGCCGGTTCCTGAGGCGGCTATTGGCTGGCGGACCGGCCGCGATGCTGGCAGCTTGCGGCGACTCCGAAGCGCCCACGGCGCCACCGCCTCCGGCCGCACCGGCGCCAATTCCCCCTCCCGCGCCGGAGCCCCCGGAGGTCGCACCCTTCTTCAAGGACACGGCGCCGTTCATCGAGCACGGGAACAGTCTCGAAGCGCGCCTCGAAGACATGCCAGGGGTCATCACCCCAAACGAACTCTTCTTCGTCCGGAACAACGGCGGCAGCCTGGGGATTCGGGCCAGCGACTGGAAACTGGTCATCGAGGGCGACGCGGTGGAGAAAGGGATCGAGGTTTCCTACGAGGGGATCCGCAGCCTGCCGCCGCACACGCTGACCGCGTATCTCGAGTGCGCCGGGAACCACCGGGCGATGTTCGACCGGATCCAGGGGCGGCCCGCCGAGGGAACCCAGTGGGGAACGGGCGGCATCGGGAACGGGGTCTGGTGCGGCGCCCGCCTCGCCGACGTGCTGGAACTGGCGGGGATCACCGGAACCGCGGCCTCGGTCCTCCTGGTCGGGCTCGATGCGGAGGCGCCGGAAGGGGGTTTCCGGCGGGCGCTCCCGGCGGAGAAGGCGCTCGCCGACGTGCTTCTCGCCTACGAACTGAACGGCGAGCCGCTGCCGCGGGACCACGGGTTCCCGGTGCGCGCCATCGTTCCCGGCTGGGTGGGGAGTTCCAGCATCAAGTGGCTCGGCCGGATCGAGGTCTCGAGCGAGCCGCACTGGACCCGGAACAACACGAGCTCCTACGTGCTGATTGGAGACAGCTATCCGCCCGAGGGCCGGGCAATGGGCACGGTCGCCACGGTCCAGACGATCAAGAGCGCCCTCGCCCTGCCCTGGCCGGCGGAACCTGGCCCCGGGCCGCACACTCTCCACGGCTTCGCCCAGTCCCCCGAGGGCGGAATCGATCGGGTCGAATGGAGCGACGACGGCGGCGCCACCTGGAACGAGGCGCGGCTCACCGGCGTCCAGACCGAACTGAGCTGGCGCCGCTTCGAGTTCGACTGGGAGCCAGAGCCCGGCGATTACACCGTCATGACCAAGGCCACCGACCGTACCGGAGCCACCCAGCCGGCCTCGGTCCCGTGGAACCGCAAGGGCTACCTCTTCAATCAGCCCCTGCCCCACCCGATCCGGGTGGGGTAGGCGTCCGGAGCCCCGGACGGCGCTCCGCGCTACTCCCGGCGGTGGTCCTCGAACCAGCGGAGGATGTGCGCGACCTTGGCGATCAGGTGGCTCGGCCGGGCGGCGATGCTGTGGGAGGCCCCCGGGATGCGGACCAGCGCCGAGTCGATCCCGCGCAACTGGAGCGCCTGGAAGAACTGCTCCGACTCCGACATCGGGGTGCGGTAGTCCTCCTCGCCGGTGAGCAGCATCGTCGGGGTGGTCACGTTCCCCACGTGGTGGAGCGGCGAGCGCTCGAGGTAGTGCTCGGGGTGGTCCCAGGGGAAACCGGGGAACCAGTAGCGGTAGAAGAACCCGTAGGCGTCCGCGGTCAGGACGAAGCTGTACCAGTTGATGACCGGCTTGGCGGCCACCGCCCCGGCGAACCGGTCGGTGTGCCCCACGATCCAGCTCGTCAGCACCCCGCCGCCGCTGCCGCCGGTGACGAAGAGGTTGTCCTCGTCCACGTAGCCCTCGGCGATCACCGCGTCCACGGCGCTCATCAGGTCGTCGAAGTCCTGGCTCGGATAGGCGTGGTGGATGAGGTTTCCGAACTCCTCGCCGTACGACGTGCTGCCGCGCGGGTTCACGTAGAGCACGACGTAGCCCGCCGCGGCGAAGAGCTGGACCTCGGCGGTGAACCGGGACCCGTAGTTGGTGAACGGGCCGCCGTGGATCTCGAGGATCAGCGGGTACTTCCGGGAGGGGTCGAACCCGGGCGGGGTCACCACCCAGGCCTGGATCGGGCGTTCGTCGAACGAGGACTCGAGCCAGATTTCCTTCGTCTCGCCGATTTCGCGGTGCCCGAGCAGGTCCTCGTTGAGCGCGGTGACCTGCCCTCCGGCCGGGCCCACCGAAACGTCAGCGGGACGCTCGGTCGTCCCGGAGGTGAACGCGAACGACCCGTCGTTGGCGACCGAGAAGGAACCACCCGCATACGGACGGCCGAGCGAGGTGCCGCCGAGGCCCGACGCCCGCATCTCCACGTCACCGTCGAGCGGCACGAACGCCACCTTGGTGTCGCCCTCGTCGTCGTACTGGAAGAAGAGGCCGTCGCTCTCCGCGCTCCACTGCGGGAGCGCCGCATCCCGGTCGAGCGAACCGGTCACCACCGCCGGAGACGAGCCATCGCGGTTCATGACGTAGAGCTTGGTGACCTGGTATCCCTGGTAGCGGTCGTCGTAGCCCAGATAGGCGATCCGTTCCCCGTCGGGTGAAACCGCCGGGCTCTCGTCGGGGCCGAGCCGGGAGGTCAGGGTGCGGATCGCCCCGTCGGCGAGCGCCACCTGGTGGATCTCGCTGTCCGCGGGTTCCTTCAGGGCGTCTTCCCGCCGATTGGCCGAGAACACGATGTGCGCTCCGTCGGGCGTCCAGGAGAGCCGGCTCCGGTGATGGAAGGGACCGGTGGTGAGCTGGCGCGGCGAGCCTCCCTCGGCCGGCACCACGAAGATCTGGCTGTAGCCGTCCTCGAGATACCCGACGCCGTCGGCGCGGTAGATCATCTTGCGGAAGACCTTGGCGGCCGGAGCCCAGTCCGCGTTCGCCGGCTTGTCCGGGAGCTGGACGTAGGGGGCTGACGGTTCGGGAACCAGCATCGAGAACGCCAGGAAGCGCCCGTCGGGAGACCAGCTGAGATTCGCCGGGGGACGGGGGAGCTGGGTCAGCCGCGCCGTCTGCCCGCTGTCCATCCAGCGGACGTGGATCTGCGCCGAACGGTCGTCGGGCAGCGTTCCGGAAGACACGTAGGCGATCCGGCGGCCGTCCGGGGACCACCGCGGGGAACGCTCGTCGCCCCCGCTCTCTCCCGAGGTCAGGGCCCGATGGTCCGAGCCGTCCGCGCCCACGATCCACAACCGGGACCGCTGGCGGTCCACCAGGATGTCCATGGAGTTGCGGACGTACACCACCCGCGAGCCGTCGGGGGCGATCTGCGGATCGGTGGCGAGTTCGAGGCCGAAGACATCCTCGAGCTGGAGGATAGGTCGGGCGTCGTCCTGCGGCGGGGACGCGGCCGTGGGCGCGGCGGCCACCGAGGCCGCGATGAGGACGGCAGCCGACCGCAGGTTGGCGAAGTAACGGAGCGGGAGTGAGCAGGTCATTCGGGGAACCCTACTCAAACGGCCGTCCGTCTCGGGTCCGCTCACTGTCGTTCCCGTATGCTGCCGGTGATGTCAGCATCGATGGGCGATGGCGCAGGACACTCCCCCGTCGAACGGGCCAAAGCGCTCGTGGATCGTGCCTGGGCGCTGCGGTCCACGACGATCGCGTCGCCGCCGGCCACCCGGGTCGAGACCGAGCAGGCGATGGCTCACGTTCAACGGTGTCTGGCCGAGGCGGTGGCCCTCTTCCGGGCGGCTGGCGCGACCACCTTGTTGGTGGCGGCCCTGGGCAAGCTCGGTCATGCCGAGGAAGACGCGGGACGCGACCACGCCGCGCTGGCCTCCCGCGAGGAAGCGGTGGCGGTCGCGCGCCGCGCGGGTCACCCGATGCCGCTCGCCCACGCGGTCCGGCATCTCGGCGACCTGCACCGAAACGCGGGACGGTTGGCCGAAGCGGAAGCCTGCTATGCCGAGGCCCTGGCCCTTTACGGCGGGCACGACGACGCGCCGGCGCTTGACTACGCGAACGCCCTGCGGCCGATGGCGATCCTCAGCGAGACGCTGGGCCGGACCGACGAAACCAGGACTCTCTGGCGGCGCGCCCGGACGCTCTACGCCGCCGTCCCGGTCAAGGAGGGTGTGGCCGAATGTACGGAACACCTGGCCCGCCTCGGCTAGGAGAACCTACGCCGGTACGCGCGGTATCGGGCACGATACGGGCATCGCGCTGCCGCAAAAAAGGGCACCACCGGACCGGGTTTCGCGCTGCCGCGCGGCCCCCACCGGGAGAAACCCTCATGATCGGTCCTCCTGCACACCCCGCCGGGCATGAAACGGCGGGAACGGCTGGAGCTCGGAGCGCC
>VXWI01000067.1 GCA_009835985.1 Acidobacteriota bacterium
AGTGACGGGGGTCGCGGCGCCGTCTCCGCCACCGCAGGAGGAGGAAATCAACGCCCAGGAGAAAAGTACGGTGATCCCGCCCCAGGCCCAGCGGCCCGGCGCCTGGCGTGCCGTATGGGTGGCCATCGTTCTCCCTGCCGGATGCCTCGCGGAAACCCGCGTTCCGGCGAGCTTAAACGTTCCGCTCCTGACGACGCCACCTCGCCGCTGCGATTCCCACGAAGTAGGCATGGATGCGCGTGTCGTCCGTCAGTTCCGGATGGAAGGTCGTGGCGAGGACCGTTCCTTCGCGGACGAAGGCCGGCTGTCCGCGCCATTCGGCGAGCACTCTTACGCGCGGACCCGTGCCGCTGATCACCGGACCCCGGATCATGACCAGGGGCAGGTCCGGCTCACCCAGCGCGGGGCAGGGACAGGCGCCCACGTGGCTCTCGAGCTGCCGGCCGTACCCATTGCGCTGAATCTCGATGTCGAGCACCCCGAGCGACTCCTGCCCGGGGTTCTCGACGGTGCGGGCCAGCAGGATGGCGCCGGCGCAGGTCCCATAGAGCGCTCCTCCCGTCCGGTGAAACGCCACCAGGGGATCGAAGAGATCCTCCTCGAGGAGGAACTTGAGCATGGTCGAGCTTTCCCCGCCCGGGATGATCAGCCCGTCGAGTCCCTCGAGAGCGGCAGCCCGGCGGACTTCCACGGCTTCGATGCCGAGCCGGCGCAGGACGGCGGCGTGGAGCGCAAAGCTCCCCTGGAGCGCCAGCACACCGATGCGCGGCGGGGCAGGCGACGGGGCGGACCCCCGCCCGGGATCAACAGTCGTCGCTTCGGGAATCGCTCCCATGGTCACCTCGGTTGCTCAAACCAAACCACCCGGACGCACGCTGCCCGAGCGCGGCACCGAATTCGGGATCTACCCAATCCCGGGAAGGATCAGTACCTAGTTGCCGCGGGTCTGCAGCAGCTCTTCCTCCGGCATGGTAGCGATATCGAGGCCCCGCATCGGCTCGCCGAGGCCCATCGAGACCTCGACCAGCATGGCCGGGTCGCGGTAGTGGGTCACCGCCTTCACGATGGCCTTGGCCCGCTGCTCGGGATCCGTTGACTTGAAGATTCCGGATCCCACGAAGACGGACTCCGCCCCGAGTTGCATGCAGAGCGCCGCGTCGGCCGGCGTCGCCACCCCTCCCGCCGCGAAGTTCGGTACGGGGAGGCGTCCGTCCCGCGCCACCATCCGCACGATCTCGTAGGGAGCGCGGAGTTCCTTGGAGGCGGACATGAGTTCGTCGTCGGTCAGGATCGTGAGGCGGCGGAGCTCGTTGCCGATCTGGCGCAGGTGCCGGACGGCCTCGACGATGTTGCCGGAGCCGGCCTCGCCCTTGGTCCGAATGAGCGCGGCGCCCTCGCCAATCCGGCGAAGCGCTTCTCCGAGGTTCCGGCAGCCGCACACGAAGGGCACTTCGAACGCGTGCTTGTCGATGTGGTTGGCCTCGTCCGCCGGCGTCAGGACTTCGCTCTCGTCGACGAAGTCCACGCCCATCTCCTGAAGGATCTGAGCTTCCACGAAGTGCCCGATGCGGACCTTGGCCATGACCGGGATGCTCACCGACTCGATGATCTCCCGGATCTTCTCCGGGGAGGACATGCGGGCCACGCCGCCGTCCCGGCGGATGTCGGCCGGCACCCGCTCGAGGGCCATCACGCTCACCGCGCCGGCGTCCTCGGCGATCCGCGCCTGCCCGGCGTCGGTCACATCCATGATGGCGCCGCCCTTCAGCATGTCGGCGAGACCCGTCTTCAGTCGGAATTCCGTGCTCATTCCAGTCTCCTGAACGGACCTGGCGTCCGTCGAAAGGTTGTTGGGTTCTGTTCGTCAGCGGCCGCTCAGGCCGTTACCCGATCGGGAATTTTACTTCCCCACGTGTGGTGAATGCGCGCCAGGGCGATGCCCGCGATGATCAGGACCGCTCCGATGACCTTGGGGGCCCGAAGGACCTCTCCAAGCCACAGCCAGGAGATCAGCACCGAGGGGATGGGCAGGACATTCGAATAGACGCCGGTGAGCGTCGGACCCACCCGTCCGGTCGCGTACACCCAGAGCATATTCCCGAGGCCGATGGCGGCGAGACCGGAAACGAGCGCGGCGTACCACCACTCCGCCGGCGCGTGCCGGAAGTCCGCCAGGGTCAGCAGGAAGGGACTCGGAAGGAGCAGCAGGACGGACGCGACCGCGGAACTCCAGGCGGTCACCCGCAGGGCGCCGTATTTGCGAACCAGCGACGCTCCCCGAACCGTGTAGACGGCCCACCCGATCATGGCGGCAAACAGCATGAGGTTGCCGAGGTGGGCGCCCAGGTTCGGCTCCGCCCCGGAAACGAACGCGATCCCCGCCATCGTGAGCACGAAGCCCAGAGCCGTGTGCTGGCAGAACGGCTCGACGCGCGTCACCCAGGCCAACACGGCGATGGCGACCGGGGTGAGGCCGAGGATGAGCGCCGAACTCGTGGCCGAGGAGGCGTCCGTCCCGTGAATGAACCCGACCTGGAAGACCACGTGACCCGCGACGCCCAGCACGAACACCTGACCGGCGTCGCGCCACTCGAACTTCCTCAGCGCCGGCGTTCTGCTCACCGCGAAGAGCAGGACGAGGGACGAGGGGATGAGCCGCGCCAGGTTGAAGGCGTAGGGGTCACCCAGCTCAACGCCGAACTTGACGATGCTGAGGCTGGCCGCCCACGCCAGGACGACGACCGCGAGCGCTGCTTCGGCGCGTCCGAAGCCTGCGTTCGGCGAAGCGCCGGCGGCCCTCGAAACCCCCGCGCCGTGGGCAGCCAGGAGCGGCCTCCCGTTACATCATCCGGCGGACGATGCGGTCGCGCTGCTCCTGGGTGATCGCCTCGGGCACATGGGACACCGGGGGCGCCCCGCCGTCGAGGATCGGCTCGAGAGCGTGCAGCGACTGGACAGCCTGATCCTGGTAGAAGAGCCCGGTGTAGATCCGGTCGTCCCACTCCATCGCCCGTTCGCAGGCGGACCTCCAGTCGGAGGGATCGTGCCCCTCGTCCTCCAGCGGGACGATCCGCTGGCGGAAGAAGTCGTAGGTGTTGTCGCGGTTGAACGTGACGCAGGGACTGAACACGTCGATCACCGCGAAACCGGGGTGCTCGATGGCGCCCTTGATGAGGCGGACCAACTGCTTGATGTTGCCCGAGAAGCCGCGCCCCACGTAAGTGGCGCCGTTCATGATGGCGGAGGTGATCGGGTTCACCGGCCGCTCGATGTTCCCGAACGGCGTGCTCTTGGTCTTCATGCCCACGCTGCTGCTCGGGGAGACCTGTCCGGTCGTGAGCCCGTAGATCTGGTTGTTCATCACCAGGTAGGTGAGGTCCACGTTCCGGCGGGCGGTGTGCGTGAAGTGGTTGCCGCCGATCCCGTAGCCGTCACCATCGCCGCCGGTGACCAGCACGGTGAGTGTCTGGTTGGCCATCTTCACGCCGGTCGCCACCGCCAGGGCCCGGCCGTGCAGGGTATGCATGCCGTAGGAGTTGAAGTATCCGGGGAAGTTCGAAGAACAGCCGATGCCGCTCACGCAAACGATCTCGTGCGGAGACAGACCCAGTTCGGCCACCGACATCTGGGTGGCCCGGAGCAGGGCGAAGTCGCCGCAGCCGGGACACCAGTCCGGGTCGACCTTTCCCTTGAAGTCCTTGGCGGTCAGTGGCTTTTCCCTGAGCTCGATCGTCACTTTGGTCTCCTGTTCTGGTCTCGGGGGCTGTCCTAAACGAGGATTTCCTGGTCCGGCACGAATACGCCGTCGGCGACGTTGCCCGCGAGGTGGGCCCGGACGCCGTCCGCGATGTGATGCGGCATGAACGGCTCGCCGTCGTACTTGCGGATGTGGCCGTCGGCGGTGATGCCGGTCTCGCTCCGCAGGTAGCGGTGGAACTGTCCCGAGTGGTTGTTTTCGATGATGAGAGTCTTCCGCGCGCCGGAAAGCGCCTCGGTCACGGCTTCGGCATGGAACGGCAGGATCCACTTCACGGCGAGCCGGTTGACCTTCACGCCGTCCGCCCGGAGCTGTTCCATGGCTTCCGCGATGACACCGGCTGTGGAACCCCAGCCCACCAGGGTGACCTCCGGGTCCTCGTCCCCCTCGACCTTGGGAGCGGCGACCCGGGTGAGGTAGTCGTCCAGCTTGCGGGCGCGCTTTTCGACCATCTGGCGGCGCTTGATCGGGTTCGTGAACTCGTCGGAGATGAGGATGCCTTCCTCGTCGTGCTCGTCGGTGGCGACCACGTGGACATGGCCGGGAACTCCGGGCACGGCTCGGGGGGAGACGCCGTCGGCGGTATCGACATACCGGTTGTAGGGTCCCGCGTCACCGTTCGATTCGCGGATCAGCTTGCCGCGCTCGATGACCGGGGACATGTCGATGTCGTCCGGTGGCACGCTGAAGGTGCCTTCGGAGATAAGCAGATCCGAGAGGACGATGGCCGGACACTGGTAGCGATCGACCAGGTTGAACACCTCGGCGATGGTGCCGAAAGCGTCGTGGGCGTCCTGCGGGGCAACCACGATCCGTTCGAAATCGCCCTGGCTGGCTCCGAGCGCCTGCCACAGGTCCCCCTGCTCGGTCTTCGTGGGAACTCCGGTCGAGGGCCCGGCGCGCATCACGTTGATGAAGACCACGGGGATCTCCATCATCGCCGCCGAGCCGATGGCCTCGGTCATGAGGGCGAAGCCGCCGCCCGACGTGGCGCACATGGTGCGGGCCCCCGTATGGGCCGCGCCCACCGCCATGTTGGCCACGCCGATCTCGTCCTCGACCTGGCGCACCATGATGCCGAGTTCGCGGGCGTTCTTGGCCATCCAGTGGAGCACTCCGGTCGACGGACTCATGGGATAGGCACAGTAGAACTTGACGCCCGCGGCCGCCCCGCCCATCGCCAGGGCATCGTTCCCGGTCCAGACCGCGAGCGGGTCGGGGTTCTCCGGGAGCGGGTTCGCGAGCGGCGTGAAGTTGGCGCTCGAGTATTCGTAGCCGGCGCGGGCTACCGCGACGTTGGAGGAGACGACCGCCTCGCCCTTTCGCTGGAACTGGAGCGTGAGCGCCGACTCCAGGACCTCGAAGTCGAGTCCCAGCACGTGGGCGATGACGCCCAGCGCGGCCGTGTTCTGGGCCAGCTTGTTCTTGGCGTCCCCGGTGAGTTCGGTCACCGGCATCCCACAGAGGTGAACGCCGTCCCGGTGTTCACCGGGGGTGATGTTGTCGGCGTTGTATACCGCGTAGGCGCCGGGGCCCAGATGACGCAGGTGGCGCGTCATGGTGTCCTGGTTCAGGCAGAGCAGCAGGTGGATGTGGTCGCCGTGCGAAAGGGCTTCCTGCTCGCGGACCCTCATGGTCAGCAGGATGTGTCCGCCCCGGATGATGGACTGATAGGCGTTGTAGGCGTTGAGATGGAGTCCCCGGCGAACGAACATCCGGGCAAGGATGTTGCCGGGCGTGGCAATTCCCTGCCCGGCGGCGCCCCCGATGGCGATGGAGAAGTCGAAACCTTGTGACATGTGCGAGTGCGGGACCTTTGGTCGGTTGAGCCTTTGCTGTTGAACCTTGGGTGAGTTCTTACCGGACGCGCCCGGACCTACAGTTCCGGTTCTTCCGGTGTCCGGTTCTTCCCAAAAACGAGCGGGCGACGCGAAGTAAGCCGAAAAATTGTATCACCCGGCGTCCGCCGGCCTCCAGACGAAGAACCGGCGGCCGGGAGCCGTGGCTCCGTTGACAACCGGTCCTGCGCGCGCCTAGTATGGGCGGCTCCCCGCGTCACTACGGCAACCACCGCCGGGCCTGAGGGTTCATGGAGAGTGTCGAGCGGGGTAGAGGGGTCTTCGGAGCGCGTGGTTTTCCCGTGCCTCCGGATTCCCCCGCTCAACCAGGAGTCTTTTCTGCTTCATGAGAGAGGGTATGCCCGAAACGGACGAGGGAACGGCCGCAGTGGCGGTCGCCAGTGAGGTAGCCGCGGAGCACGCGACCGCGGTGATCGCCGGGGAAGCGAGCGAGGCCCCGGCCGAAACGGTCGAAGCGGCCGCGAGCGAGGGAGACGGCGCCGCCGAGGTCCCCCAGGCCGCCAGCTCGGCGGGCAACGGGGCCGCGGCGTCCCCGGACGGCGCCCCGTCAACGGTTTCCGAGGAGGAAGCCGCCGAATTCGAGGCCTTCCTCGATCAGTACGAAACTCACCTGGTAGAGGGGGACATCGTCACCGGGACGGTGCTCCACATGACGGACTCCGACGTGATCGTCGATGTCGGCTACAAGTCCGAGGGCATCATTCCGCTCGACGAGTTCAAGGACGTTGACGGGAACGTCCGGGTGCGGGAAGGGGACGAAATCGACGTCCTCGTCCAACGTGCGGACAACCGCCGCGGCCACCTCGTGCTCTCGCATCGCAAGGCCGAGAAGATGAAGGTCTGGAACCAGATCGAGGACGCGTTCGAGAAGCAGACGCCGGTCCGGGGCCGGGTCGTGGACCGGATCCGTGGCGGACTCGAGGTCGACATCGGGGAAATCGGCGTGCGCGGTTTCCTCCCGGGCTCCCAGGTGGACCTCCGCCCCGTAAGGAACCTCGGCAGCTACAAGGGCCGCGAACTCGAACTGCGGGTCATCAAGCTGAACAAGCGCCGGGGCAACATCGTGCTCTCGCGCCGCGTGGTCCTCGAGGAAGAGAAGACGAAGACCCTCGCGGCGCTCGAGGTCGGGCGCGTGTTCCGGGGTGAGGTCCGCGATCTCACGGAGTACGGCGCCTTCGTGGACATCGGCGGGATCTGCGGCCTCCTCCACATCCGGGAGATGTCGTTCCGCCGGCTGGAGCATCCCTCGGAGCTCATGAAGGTGAGCGACCAGATCGAGGTCGTCATCCTCCGCTTCGATGCCGAGGCGGAGCGGGTCTCGCTCGGCTACAAGCAGCTCAACGTGGATCCCTGGACCACCGCCCACGAGCGTTATTCAGTGGGAACCCGGGTCCGCGGGAAGGTGGTCAGCATCACCGACTACGGCGCCTTCATCGAGATGGAGCCCGGTGTCGAGGGGCTGATCCACGTAAGCGAGATGAGCTGGAGCAGCCGCACCAAGCACCCGTCGAAGCTGCTCTCCAAGGGCGATTTCGTGGAGGCGATGGTGCTCCGGGTGGACTTCAAGGCCCGGCGGATCAGCCTCGGTCTCAAGCAGGTGGAACCGAACCCGTGGCCGCGGCTTGCCGAGCAGTACCCGATCGGTTCGAGGCTCACCGGAACGGTGCGGAAGTTCACCGATTTCGGCGCGTTCATCGAAGTGGACAACTCGATCGACGGGCTGATCCACATCTCCGACCTGAGCTGGAACAAGCGGGTCAATCATCCTTCCGAAGTCCTGCGGGTCGGCGACTCGGTGGAGACCGTGGTGCTCAGCATCGATCCGGAGAACCGCCGCCTCTCGCTCGGACTCAAGCAGCTTTCGGATGATGCCTGGGAGGGTTTCTTCACCCGGCATCAGGAAGGCGATCTGGTGGATGGGACCGTGATCCGCTTCGCGGACTTCGGCGCGTTCGTCCAGATCGAGGAAGGGATCGAGGGCCTGTTGCGCCTGAACGACATTGACGAGCCTCCGCCCGCGAAGGCGGAGGACCGGCTGCATCTGGGGCAGCCGCTCAAGCTGCGGATCGTCCGGCTCAGCCGTGACGATCGTAAAGTGGGACTCTCGCTCAAGGCCGCCGAGGAGGGCTATTCCCGGCCCGGCGACACGGGCGAGGTCTCCGTCAAAATCGGAGACGTTTGGAAGCGGTGAACGACACAGCGATCACCCGCGCCCGCCTGGCCGCCGAGGTATCGGAAGCCACGGGGATTACGCGACGCGAAGCCGATCTCATCGTGGAGACGGTTTTCGACGCGATCGCCGGGGCTCTCCGTGCCGGAGACGAGGTGGAGATTCGCGGATTCGGCAGTTTCCGTCTGCGCAGTCGGAAGGCGCGCCTCACGCGTAACCCGCGAACCGGCGAGCAGATCATGGTGCCCCCCAAACGCGTGCCGTTCTTCCGGGCGGGGAAGGCCCTGCGCGACCGACTCAATCGGGAGCCGAGCGAAGAGCTCCTCGGGACGTCCTGACAGCCCGATCCCGGTTCGGTAGCTGCGGGCGCCGGGTGGCGCGCTGACGGGTGGCGGCCCCCGGTTTCCGTCCACGCCTCCCGCGTTCTCCTAAACAGCCGGTGGTGAAACTCACGCGGCATTCGACGCCCGCTGAATCCCCGCTGAACGTTCGCCTTCGGCTCGCTCATCGTTGCGCTTCGGTCGAAATACACCCGATATTCCTCCCTCGCGCGCCTTGTCAGCGGGGCCCAGCGGGCGTCTCGGTGCTCACGCCAGTTCCACCACCGGCTGTTGGGAGTGCTACGGTTTCCGAAGAGGTGACTTCAGTCGCGAACAGGCGGTCAAGTTGAGCACGCGCGTCAGTCTTTCCCCGGCCGGAGCTGAGCCCTCGCGGGTTCCCTTCGATCCGCTGGGGGAGGTTCCGCTCCGCTTCGTCACGGGGACTGCGCTGTTTGACGGTCACGATGCCTCGATCCACGTCTTCCGCCGCCTCCTGCAGCGGGGCGGAGCGGAGGTCATTCACCTGGGTCACAACCGCGGCGCCGGGGAGATCGCCGCCGCCGCCCTCGAGGAAGACGCAGACGCCATCGCCGTCTCCTCCTACCAGGGGGGACACAACGAGTTCTTCCGCTACCTGGTGGACCTCCTCCGGGAGGCCGGACGAGGCGGGATCCGGGTATTCGGAGGCGGTGGGGGCGTGATCCGGCCTCACGAAGCCGCCGGCCTCGAGGCGTACGGGGTGGCGCGGATCTACTCCCCGGGGGACGATCGGGTCACCGGGATCGAGGGCGTGGTGGACGACATGCTGCGCGACGCCGCCGAGGCGCGTGCCGCCCGCTCGGACGCGCCCTTCGACGGGCTGGTCGCGGATCTCGCCGGCGACGATCCGTTGCGCCGCGCCGGCGCCGCGGCGCGTCTGATCAGCTTTGCCGAGAACGAAGGGCTGGATGCTGCCGACCGGGCGGCGCTCGCGGAGCTCGTCGGGTCGCGCGCCCCCGTGCTGGGTATTACCGGCACCGGCGGCGCCGGCAAGAGTTCGGTTCTCGACGAGTTGCTGCTCAGGTTCCGCGCCGGCCAGCCGGACCTCGGTTCCGGGCCGGTGCGCCGCATCGGCGTGCTCGCCGTGGACCCCTCGAAGCGGCGCACCGGGGGCGCGCTCCTCGGGGACCGCATCCGGCTGAACGCAATCACGGGCACCGAAGTGTTCGTCCGCAGCGTGGCCACCCGCCGCTCGGGCACCGAACTCGCGACCGTGGTGGACGATGCGCTCCTCGTGCTGCGGGCCGCCGGCTGCGATCTCCTGGTGGTGGAGACGGGCGGCATCGGGCAGGGCGACTCGCGGATCGTGGACATCAGCGACTTCTCGCTCTACGTGATGACGTCCGACTACGGCGCCGAGAGTCAGCTCGAGAAGATCGACATGCTGGACCTGGCGGACGCCGTGGCGCTCAACAAGGCCGACCACCCCGGCGCCGAGGACGCGCTCTTCGCGGTGCGCCGGGCGTTCCAGCGGGCTCGCTCGCTGCCGCGCCACGCCCCGGCGCCGGTGTTGCCGACGGTAGCGAGCCGCTTCGCGGACCCCGGGCTTGACCGCCTCTACGCCGCCATTCGCGACGGGTTGGCCGGGACGGAGACCACGCTCCCGCCGCCGCTGGGTGAGCGTCCCGATGACCAGCTCCGCGGCGTACGCCTGATTCCCCCGGCGCGCGCCGGCTATCTGGCCGAGATCGCCGACACGCTCCGAGGAGAGAAGGCCCGGGTTGCCGCCGAGGCCGAACGTGCCGGAAGGGTCGAGCATCTCGAGGCGGCGGCTGCCGACCTGCGCGCCGCCGGAGGCGCTGACACGGCCGCCGAGGCCGTCGAAGCCCGGCTCGCCGAGGCCCGCGATGCACTCGACCCCGAGAGCCGGGAGCTGCTCGCGGGCTGGCCCGACCTGGCGGCCCGCTACGAGGCGCCGCGATACCAGGCCCGGGTCCGGGACCGGGTGCGCGAGTACGGGACCCATCGGGAAACGCTGTCCGGTACCCGGCTTCCGCGCGTGGCGCTGCCGCGTTTTGGAGGCGCGCGGGACACGCTGCGCTTCCTGCTCGACGAGAACCTGCCCGGGCACTACCCGTTCACGGCGGGGGTCTTCCCCTTCCGGCGGGAGGAGGAGAGCCCGCGGCGGCAGTTCGCGGGAGAGGGCGGCCCGGCCCGTACCAACCGCAGGTTCCACCTCCTCGCGGAATCCGAGGAAGCCACGCGGCTCTCGGTGGCCTTCGACAGCGTGACCCTCTACGGCGACGACCCGGCCCGGCGGCCCGACATCTTCGGCAAGATCGGCGAGGGCGGGGTGTCCATCGCGACGCTCGACGACATGTGCGACATGTTCGAGGGATTCCGGCTCACCGATCCGGCGACCAGCGTCTCGATGACGATCAACGGCCCCGCGCCGGTGATCCTCGCGATGTTCCTGAACGCCGCGGTGCGCCAGGAAGAGAGGATCTTCGAGGACGAGCAGGGGCGTCCGCCCTCGGCCGGCGAGCACGAGGAACTGAAGGCCCGGACCTTCAAGGCGGTGCGCGGCACCGTGCAGGCGGACATCCTCAAGGAGGACCAGGCCCAGAACACCTGCATCTTCTCCACTGGCTTCGCGCTCAGGCTGATGGGGGACGTCCAGGAGCACTTCATCCGGCGCGAGGTCCGGAACTTCTACTCGGTCTCCATTTCCGGCTACCACATCGCCGAAGCCGGGGCGAACCCCATCACACAGCTCGCCTTCACCCTCGCGAACGGCTTCACCTACGTCGAGTACTACCTGGCCCGGGGCCTCCCGGTGGACGCCTTCGCGCCGAATCTCTCCTTCTTTTTCAGCAACGGCCTCGATCCCGAATACGCGGTCATGGCGCGGGTGGCCCGGCGCATCTGGGCGCGCGCCATGAAGCTCCGTTACGGGGCCGGGGAGCGGAGCCAGAAGTTCAAGGTCCACATCCAGACCTCCGGCCGTTCCCTCCACGCCCAGGAGGTGCAGTTCAACGACATCCGGACGACGCTCCAGGCGCTCATCGCCACGAACGACAACTGCAACTCGCTCCACACCAACGCCTACGACGAGGCCATCACCACCCCCACTCCGGAATCGGTGCGGCGGGCGGTGGCCATCCAGAAGATCATCCGCGCCGAATTCGGCATGGCCTGGAACGAAAATCCGCTCTCGGGTTCCTTCATCGCCTCCCGGCTCACCGATCTCGTCGAGGAAGCGGTGCTCGCCGAGTTCGATCGCCTCAACGCGCGCGGCGGCGTGCTGGCCGCCATGGAGCGCCAGTACCAGCGCAACCGGATCCAGGAGGAGTCGCTCCTCTACGAGACGCGGAAGGACACCGGCGAAATCCCCATCATCGGCGTGAACACCTTCCTCGGGGAGCCGGAGGACGGGCCGCCGGAAGCGGTGCCGCTCGCCCGCGCCACGGACGACGAAAAGGAAGCGCAGGTCCTGCGCGTGGAGGCGTTCCGGCGACGCCACGCAAAGGAGGCCTCGGAAGCGCTCTCGCGGCTGCAGGAGGTGGCGCGGTCGGGCGGCAACGTCTTCGCCGAGTTGATGGAGACGGTGAAGGTGGCGAGCCTCGGGCAGATCACCGGGGCCCTCTACGAGGTCGGCGGCCGTTACCGCCGGGCGATGTGAGCGGGACGGCCGGTGGCGCCGTACGCGGAGCGGCGGCGAGCCCGCCGTTCCGCATTCTGGTTGCGAAACCGGGGCTCGACGGACACGACCGCGGTGCGCTGGTGGTGGCGAAGGCGCTCCGCGACGCAGGTTTCGAGGTCATCTATACGGGGCTCAGGAGAACGCCTGAGGAGATTGTCGAGGCGGCGCTTCAGGAGGACGTGGAGGCGGTCGGCGTCTCCATTCTCTCGGGTGCCCATCGTCCGCTGGTCCGCCGGATACTGGAAGGGCTCTCGGCGCGGGGACTCGCGGACGTTCCGGTCTTCGTGGGCGGCCTGATCCCCGATCGCGATGTCGGGCATCTCCGCGAGATGGGCGTCGCCCAGGTGTTCGGTCCGGACACCGCGACCTCCGAGGCCGCCCGGATCCTGGGATCGCGGCTCGCCGAGCTCCGCCGCCAGCGCGCCGTCTAGCCGACATCTTGTCCACCGCGCGGCAACTGCCGTGAAACCGGCTACCACCGCGCCCCCCCGTTCGGGAGGAGCGGAGTCGTTGCGGACGGCCGTCCTCGACGCCACCCCCGAGTGGCCGGCGCCGTTCATCGGAGTCTGGCGGCGCGTCCCGTCCACGAACGAGGTCGCGAAAACGGCCGCGCTCGACGCGGGGGCGGTTCCCCTGGCGGGAACCGTGGTGATCGCCGAAACCCAGACGCAGGGGAAGGGGCGCTTCGGGAGGACCTGGGTCTCGCCGCCGGGGGGGCTCTACCTGAGCGTCCTCGTCGAACCTCCGGCGAGACCCGGTGAGCGGTCGGCGGACCCGCTGACCCTGCTGCCGCTCGCGGCGGGAGTCGCCGTGGCGCGGGCGGTGCGGCGGGTCGCCGCCGTTCCGGCGGAACTCCGGTGGCCGAACGATCTGGATTGGGAGGGCAGAAAAGTCGCCGGCGTGCTGACCGAGGTCGGGTTCCGGAAGGAGTCTCCCCGGCTGGCGGTCGTGGGGTTCGGGGTCAACCTGACGCCGGTTTCGCTTCCGGGGGCGGTGACGGCCGATGCCTCGGGGTCGCTGCTCCCGCCCGGCGCCCGGCCGCCGGGCCGGCTTCCGGAAGGGGTGGACCGAGCCGGACTTGCGGGCGCTCTGGTGACCTCCCTGCACGGGGCCCTCGATCTGCTCCGGGAGAACCCGGCGTCGCTGCGGACCGGGTGGGAATCCCTGAGTCCCACTGCACGCGGCTGCCGCTGCGAGGTGCGGCTGCGCGCCGCTGCGCCGGTGTTCGGAATCACGGACGGACTCGACGCCGGAGGAGGCTTGCGGATTCGGACGGACGGCGGTGGGATTCGGGTGGTGACCGAGAGTGACGCCGTGCGGATCCTCCATACCGGCCACCGTCGAGGGCGCCCGGCGAGGACCGCTTCGGAATGAACGCGCCCGCGCCCCCCGACCATTACTTCCGGGCCGTGGAACGCGCGTTTCTGGGTCTCCGCGCGGGCGGTCTGGTTCTGAGCCCGGCCGATTGGGATCTGGTCTGCCGCTGGGAGGAGCGGGGCATTCCCCTCGACGTGGTGCTGTCCGGCATTCGCGCGGCGTTCGCGGGAAAGATCCGCCCGTCTTCCCGGATGCCGCTCGGCGAGTGTTCCCGGGCGGTCGAGGCCGCGTTTGAAGCGAGGCGGGTCCAGCGGACGGGCGCCGCCGCACCCGGCGAGACGGCGCCGGAGGCCGAGTCCGGCCTCGAGCGGCTCGTGAATGGTCTGCGGAGTTGGTCGCCCGGCGAAGCGCGCCTTGCGAACCCTGAGGCGGCGGGTGATCTGGTTGCCGCCGCCCGCGAAGCGGCCGCCAGGATCGAGCGGCTCGGCAAGTGCAACAACGAAGCCTCGGCGAGCGCCGGGGACACGGTCCAGGCGATCGAGAACAACCTTGTGATTCGGCTTCAGGCGGCCCTTCCCGACGCCGCCCGCGAGGCGATCGAGACCGAGGTGCGCAACAGGCTCGCACCGTACCGGACGCGCATGCCGGAATCCACCTGGCGCAAGACGTTCGATCGGTCAGTCCGGCGCCGGGTGGGCGAGTTCTTCGGGCTGGGGCCATTCTTCCAGTAAGCAGTGCCGCCGGTGGCGATCACCGGTCCCCGCCTTCCCGGCGCGCCGAGCGAGCCGCAGGCCGGCGCTTCGGCGGAGACCCCCGCCGAAGGAACCGCGTCCGCGCCGCTCCTCCTGTTGGCCGCCGCCCTCTGGGGAGGCATTTCTGCATCGGCCTCCATGCCCGGTTCACTCCAGGAGTCCCGCCTCCTGGTGATCGTGCTTTCACTCCTGGGGGCCGGGGCTCTTCTTCCCGGCCTCCTCGAGGAGCGCCGGTTGCCGGGACTGTCCGGTCTCGGTCCGGGCGCGAAGACCGCGCTGCTCCTGCTCGCGGCCTTGATCGCGGGTCTTCTTTCCCGCCCAGTGCCCGGTGCGGGATCCTCGCTGGCGGGGGCTGTCGGTGGTCTGGGATCCGAACGCCTCACCCGGCCCGTCCGCCTCGAGGGAGTGCTCCGGGCCGAGCCGGAAGACTCCGGCCGGCGCACGTTGCTCGCGCTGCGCGTGGACCGGCTGAGTGCGAGTCGCGGCGACTGGCAGGTCGACGGCGAGGTCTCGGTCGGAGTGCACGGCGATCGCCGCGACCGCCTCCGGAGCCTTTCCCGGGGGGCGCGGATCGCGGTCTGGTCCCGGGTGTCCCCTCCGCGCCCACCGGGGAACCCCGGGGCGCGGGAGACTCGGGGTCCGGTCGCGCTCTTCGGTTCCACCAAGAGCGGCCTGCTGGTGCGGGAGATCGCCCCGGGGCCCGCCGCCTGGCAGGTTCTTCAGCGGTTCCGGTCCCGGATCCGGGAGCGCCTCGCGGGCGGCGGTTTTCCGGACGACGTGCTGGGGGTCATCACGGCGATGCTCATCGGGGACCGCGCGCGGACGCGCCCGGAAACGGAGCGGGCGTTCCGTGACGCGGGCACGCTCCACCTGATGGCGGTGAGCGGGCTCCACGTCGGGCTGTTGAGCCTGATGGTCTACGGGACACTCGTGCTGGCGGGGGCGCCGCGGCGGACCGTGTTCACCGTCCTGCTCTTCCTGCTCCCGCTCTACGCGGCCCTCTGCGGGGGGCGTCCGTCCGTCGTCCGGGCGGTGCTGATGGCGGCCGCGGTGATCCTCGGGCTGCGGCGCGGTCTCAGCGGACACGCCATGAACGGGCTGGGGGTCGCCGCGCTGACGCTGCTCGCCCATTCTCCGTGGAACGCCCTCGACGCGGGGTTCCAGCTCAGCTTCGGCGCGACTCTCGCGATCATCGCCGCGTTCCGCCCCGAGGATCCGGCCGATGTTTCCTGGGACCCTGCGCCACGCTGGCGGGCCTGGGTCCTGGCGCCGCTCGGGGCGACGCTGGCGTCACAACTCGCCACCTTCCCCATCGTCGCCTCGCACTTCGGCCGGGTGGTATTCGGGGGACTGCTGGTCGCGGTTCCCGCGGGCCTCCTGGCGGGGCCGGTCCTCGGCCTCGGGTTCGCCTGGCTGGCGCTCGCCGGGACCGGTTTCCCCGGCGACGCGGCGGGCTGGTTGCTGACGGCAACGACCGGGACGCTCATCCGGCTCAGCGAATGGGGCGCCGGACTCCCGTTCGGCGCCTTCCCCGTGGCCCGGCCGGGACTCTGGTGGCTGGCGACCTGGCTGGCGCTGGCGATCACCCTGCTGAAGCTCCGCGGTAGACGAAGGGTCCGTCCGGCCGTCCCCCTGGTGCTGCTAGCCCTGTTCACGCTTCCCCTCGCGGAGCCGGCGGACGGGACGCTCCGGCTCACGGCCCTCGACGTGGGGATGGGTGACGCCCTGGTCCTCGGGCTTCCAACGGGCGGAGCGGTGCTCCTCGACGCGGGTACCGATTTCGGTGGCTGGAGCGCCGGCGAGGCAGTCATCGCTCCGTTCCTGGCGGACGCCGGCTACCGGCGGCTGCGAGCCGCCGTTCCCACGCACGGCGATCTGGACCACGTCGGGGGATTCCCGGCGGTCTTCCGCGACTTCCGCGTGGACGAGGTCTGGGAGGGTAGCGGCACTGCCGAGGACTCACGGCGCGCCGTCCGCGGGATGCACCTTGAGCGCGCCCGGCGGGGGATCCCGCTGCGCCGTCTCCGCGCCGGTGAGCGGTTTGCGTTGGGAGGCGCCCGCTTCTCGGTGCTGCTCACCGGTGACCACGACGACGGGCCGGAGGCAAGCCCCAACGAGCGCTCGCTCGTGCTGGCGGTGGACTACGCCGGGCGACGGTTGCTGTTGACCGGCGACGCTGGCGAGGCGACCGAGCGGGTGCTGCTCGGCCGGTACGGAGCGGCGCTCCGCGCCGACGTCCTCAAGGTCGGCCACCACGGCAGCCGGTTCTCGACCACCCCGGCGTTCCTGGCCGCGGTTGGCCCCTCCGTGGCCCTGGTCTCGGTCCGTGCCGATCCCAGACGCCGCCTTCCCGATGACGGGGTCCTGGAGCGGCTTCGGCGGAGCGGCGCGCGGGTCTATCGAACCGACCAGGCAGGTGCGGTCACCGTGGCCGTCGGACCGGATGGCCGGATGTCCGTCAGCGCGTTCCGGAACACACCGCCCTGAGTGCCGGTCACTCGTCGAGCCGCCGGACCGCGTTGCGGAGCGCCGACTCCGGGTCCAGTCCATCCCGCCGGGCTCCCCGCGCGACCGCCAGCAGCAGCTCGCCGAGCGCCGTCTCCAGCGCGTCCGGGTCTCCCGCCCTCCGTGCAGTCTGCATCCGTTCGAGGGCGGGAGGGATGCCGTCCCGGTCCGCTTCGTTTCCGTCTTCGGCCGCACCCGCCTGCTCGACGGCCTTCACCGCGAGGAGCAGCGCCGGCAGACCCCGCGGCAGGCGGTCCCGGGACGCTGGGCGCCCCGGTTTCTCCGCGGCCTTGACTGCCTCCCATCGGGCGAACGCCTCATCGGCGTCCGAGGCCCGCTCCTGGTCCCCGAAGACGTGGGGGTGCCGGCGGATCAGCTTGCGGGTGATGCCGCGGGCCACCTCCGCCATCCCGAACCGGCCCTCCTCGTGGGCGATCTGGGCCATGAACACCACCTCCAGCAGCAGGTCGCCGCACTCCTCGAGCACGGCCGCGGGGTCCTTCCGGTCGACCGCGTCCACCAGTTCGTACGCCTCTTCGAGTACGTAGCGACGGAGCGAATCCCACGTCTGCTCCCGATCCCAGGGACACCCATCCTTGGACCGCAGCTTCGCCATGACCTCGACCAGACCGGCGACTTCGGCGGCGCCGGAGGCCGCGGACTCGCGGGCAGCGGAGGTCTTTGCGGAATCTCTCATGGGTCGGCCGGAGGGGTTGCGCTGGCATTGTCCCCGCGGCCGGGTCCCGTTTCAAGACGGCGATGGCTCGCGGAGCGGGGGGCGGGACAATAGGATTCCGGGAAGCGGGCCGCCGCCCCGTGCGGCCCGGACATCCGATGACCGAAGAGGAGAAAGCCCCGCGCATTGTCGTCAGGGACCGGCGCGCCTTCGCGCCCGACGGTTCCCGCCGCCAGGACGTCGAACCCCGGAGCGAGCCGCCCGCCGAGGCTGCGGCGCTCGGGTCGGAACCGAAACCCGCGCCCGGGGCCTCCACGGCAGCCGCTCCTGCACAGGAACCGCCGCCCGAAGAGGATCCCCGTTTCAAGCAGCTCGTTTCCCTGCTGTTCTCGCAGGCGGCGATGCTGCTCGAGCAGACCGCCGAGGGTTCGGAGCAGTCCGGACCCGTCACCGATGCCCAGCGGGCCGAAGCGACCCAGGGGCTCCAGGCGGTGATCGGGCTACTCGAGGTCGTTGAGGAGAAAACCAGAGGCCGGCTTGCTCCCGGCGACGCCCGCCTGGTCTCCCAGGCCCTCTACCAACTGCGCATCGCATACATGGAACGCGCGAAGGCATGAAGATCGAGCGCCTCCGCGAGCTGCCGCCCGCGCCGGACGGGGCGGATCGCGGTCCGCCCGCGGGGCCCGCCGTCGTCGCGGTCGGCAACTTCGACGGCGTCCACCGGGGGCACCGGATGGGGCTGCAACTCGCCCGCGAGGAGGCGCGAGCACGCGGCGCGGAGTGCGTTGCGGTGACCTTCGATCCCCATCCCGCCCGCCTGCTTCGTCCCGACCGGGCTCCGAAGACCATCACCAGCTTCGCGCTCAAGGCGGAGCGGCTCGCGGACGCCGGAGTGGAGCGGCTCGTCGTGATCGAGTTCGGCGAAGCGATGGCCCGCACCTCCCCCGCGGATTTCGTTTCCCGGCTGCTCGTGGACCGGCTCGGGGCCGTCACCGTGGTGCAGGGTGCGAACTTCCGGTTCGGCCGCGGCCGCGCGGGGGATCTCGAGACCCTTTGCGCCCTCGGCGACCGCTACGGGTTCCGGGTCATCGAGGCGCCGTCCGTCGCGTGGGAGGGGGCGATCGTCTCTTCCACCAGGATCCGGCGGAACCTGGCCGAGGGGAAGGTCGAAGCAGGGGCGGCGCTCCTCGGAGTCTTCTACGAAATCGACGGCGCGGTGGTGGCGGGACGGGGCCGGGGCCGGCGTCTCGGGTTCCCCACGGCAAACCTGGAGCCCGAGGGGGACGTGCTGGTTCCGCACGGCGTCTATGCGGTGGATGCGGTGCCCGACCCCCCGGGGAACGGGCTCTACCGGGCCGTACTTCACTACGGACCGCGGCCTACCTTTGACGATTCGCCTTCCTTGGAGGTGCACCTGATGGGATTCTCCGGTGAGGTGTCGCGCCTCCGTGTCCGCTTCCTCTCCCACCTGCGGGAGGTTCGGGCCTTCCCCGGCCCCCAGTCCCTCAAGCTGCAGCTCGAACGCGACGTGGCCCACGCCCGCGAGTTGGCCGCGTTCCACGCGCCTGAGGCCTGGTCCCGCGGCACCGAGGCTGCCAAACGCGAGACTCTCACCCATGCCTGATCTTCAAGTCGCTACGCGCCGCGCCGCCGAAGTGGTCGTGGTGGAGCCGACCGGTTTCATCAACGCGCACACCGTAGCCGAGTTCGAGGGAGTTCTGAACGCGCTCGTCGAAGCCGGCGACGTGCGGATCGTGATCAGCGGCGCCCACCTCTCCTACGTGGCGAGCGCCGGCTTCGGCGCGATCATGGGACTCATCGAAGAGGCCCGCGCGGGTGGCGGGGACATCCGGGTCGCGGCGCTCACCGGGACCGTGGCCCACATCTTCCGGGTTCTGGGTTTCGACCGGCTCTGCCGCACCTTCGAGACCGAGGAGGAAGCGATTCTCAGTTTTGGAGGGCATTGAGCCATTGGGGACGGAACGGGCGCCACTCGAGATTGACGTGCCGGCGACCTGCGAGTGCCTGAGCCTCGTGCATGAGGCGACTCGGAGAGCGGCGCTCGCCGAGGGCTTTGATCCTTCCGCCGCCGACGAGATTGCGGTGGCGGTGGGAGAAGCCATGACGAACGTGGTCGAACACGCCTACCGAGGCGAGCCGGGTCACGCCGTTCGGCTCCGTTTCCTGCCTGGGCCCGATGCGCTGCGGATCGAGTTGGAACACCGGGGCGCCGCGCCCGCGAGCCTGCCGACCGGCGTGGATCTCGGACGGTTGGCGCGCGAGCGGCGGCGAGGGGGCCTGGGGGTGCATCTCATGCGCCGGCTCATGGATCACGTCGTCCATGAGGAACCGGCGGCGGGGGTCGGCTGTTGGGTTCTCGAGCGCAACCGCGCGGGTTTCCGCCCCCCGGAGTCCTGATCCAGTGCGGGACCGATCAAGGCGCGAAGGGGTCCGATCGTGACCCCGAACACCGTCACGACGGGCGCGCCGGCCTCGCCGGGCACGCGTTACCAACAACTGCTCGTGGAGCACATTGGAGACATGAACCCCGGGTTGGAGCGGCGGGTGTCCGAGCTGCTGGCCCTGACCGACTTCAGCGCCGCGGCGTTCGAGCGGCTGAACGCGGCCGAGGTCGCCTCCCTCATCGTGCTGGTGGCGCTCGGCGAGTCCGGCGCCCGCTGGGCGGGCTTGCTGCTTCCCGACGAGGAGGGCGTCCTGCGCCCGGCCAGCCGGCGGGGGGCCGGGAATCCCGGCTGGGAGGAGCTTCAACTGGAAGCGCCGGAACGCCTGCCGGACGGGCTCGTCCTGCGGTCGGGCGGCGAACCGGTGGGAGAAGACGCGGCAGCGGAGCCCTGGCGCCAGCTCATGCGCGACTGTGAAGCGTCGTCGGCGGCCCTCCTGCGTACTCGGGACGGACTTCGGGGCGTGCTGCTGCTGGGGGAGCCGCATCCGGACCTCGCGGGATCACAGACCGACTTTCTGGAGGCGCTCTCGGTTTCCGCGGCGGCGGCCCTCGAGAAGTGCCGGCGTGACGAGGAGCTGCGGGTGGCGAACCGGCGGCTGTCGCTCCATGTCTATCAGCTCCGTTCGCTCATGGATCTGACGGCCGGCCTGCACCGCGCCCGCGACGAGGCGGCCGTCTGGGACCTGCTGCTCCACGGCGCCATGGGACACGTGCTGGCGAGCCGGGCCGCGGTGGTGGCCGGGGGAAGGGTCGTCGCCGCCAAGGGACCGAAACGCCCGGACGACGACGGGGCCGTCTTCGTGCGTGCCGCCGAGCTCCTGGCGGGCGAACCCAACATCCGTCCGACGTCCGGTCTTTCGCACTGGGCCACCTCGTGCGACCTCGCGAGGATGGAGATCGGCTGGGTCGTGCCCTTCGCCTCCGGCGCCGTTCAGGGAACGCTCTTCCTGGGGGCCGCCGGATTCGGCCGGGAACTGTCGTCGTCGGACCGGGCCTTCCTGACCTCGCTCAGCGGACAGGCCTCGGCCGCGGTCGAGAGCCTGCGCCTTACCCGCGCCTCCATCCAGAAGGAGAAGGAACTTGAGGTAGCGCGCCGCATCCAGGCGCGTTTTCTACCGTCGGAGGCGCCGGAGTATCCCGGCTGGGACCTCTGGGGGATCAACATTCCGTGTCTCTCCGTCGGGGGCGACTACTACGATTACCTCACCCTGGACGAGGCGGTCTTCGTCACGATCGCGGACGTGTCCGGCAAGGGAGCGGGGCCGGCGCTCATCATGGCTTCGGTCCAGGCGTCGTTGCGCAGTTTCTTCCGGCACGGCCAGCCCGGCATCGCCAGCGCCGCGCAGGACCTCAATCATCACCTCCACCAGAACACCGAGGACAGCCGCTACATGACCGCCATCCTGGCCCGGCTCGAACCTGCGAGCGGCCGGCTCGACTACCTGAACGCCGGGCACGTGCACCCGGTGCTGGTCCGGGGCGATGGCTCGGTCGAGCGCCTGGACCGGGGTTCCACGGTGCTCGGTCTCTTCCCGGAGATCGAAACCGAGGTGGGCACCTGCGATCTCGGTCCCGGCGATCTGGTGGCGCTCTACACCGACGGCCTGAGCGAGGCGGAGGATCCGGCGGGCAGCCTGTTCGACGACGCCCGCATCGTGGACGCCCTGATCGCCGCCCGCTCGCTGAGCGCCCGCGACATCTGCGGCGACCTGCTTTCGCGGGCCCGGGCCTTCTCCGGGCCCAGTCCGCTGCGTGACGATCTCACGCTGGTCGTCCTCAAGCGCCGCGGCCGGCAGATCGTCGTCTAGCGGCGGCAACCTCTCATGCCCGACAAGAGCACCTTCCGGCTTCGCAACACGCTCGGGGGCCGGATCGAGCCCTTCCAACCGAAGAGGGCCGACGAGGTGCGGATGTACACCTGCGGACTCACGGTGTATGCCCGCGGACACATCGGGAACTTCCGGACGTTCGTGGCCCAGGACATCCTGCGGCGCTACCTCGGGTTCAAGGGCTACCGCGTCCTGCAGGCGATGAACTTCACGGACGTGGACGACAAGACCATCCGGGGGGCCAACGACGCGGGGAAGCCGCTGCGCGACTACACGACCCGCTATATCGAGGAGTTCTTCGACGATGCCGACGCCCTGGGGATCGAGCGCGCCGAGCACTACCCGAGAGCGACCGATCCGGAGTACGTCGAGGCGATGATCCGGCTCGTCGAGCAACTGCTCGACAACGGGGTCGCCTACGAAGCCGGCGGTTCCATCTACTTCCGGGTCACGGAGTTTCCCGGCTATGGGCAGCTCTCGGGAGCGGCGGCGTCCGACCGGCTGGCCGGCGCCCGGGTGGACTCGGACGAGTACGACAAGGAAGACGCCCAGGACTTCGTCCTCTGGAAGGGCCCGCGACCCGGCGAGCCGGTCTGGGAGACGCCGTTCGGGCCGGGCCGTCCCGGCTGGCACCTGGAGTGTTCGGCAATGGGACTGGAACTGCTGGGCTCCGGTTTCGATCTGCACTGCGGTGGCGTGGATCTCGTGTTCCCGCACCACGAGAACGAGATCGCGCAGAGCGAGGCCGCGACCGGCGAGACCTTCGTGCGTCACTGGTTCCATTGCGAGCACCTGCTGGTAAACGGCCGGAAGATGTCGAAGTCGCTCGGGAACCAGTTCACCGTCCGCGAACTGCTCGACGAGGGGTTCCCGCCGGCCGCGATTCGCCACCTGCTGGCCGGCGTGCACTACCGCCAGCAGCTCAACTTCACGAAGGCCGGCCTCCGGCAGGCCGAGGTGGCGATCGGCCGGGTGGACGACTTCCTGCGTCGCTCGGACGAGGCTGCCTCCGGGAACGACGGCGCACCCCCGGCGGAGGCGGCCGCGGCGCTCGTCCGTTTTGAAGAGGCGCTCGATGACGACCTGAACACCTCGAAGGCGCTAGCGGAGGTGTTCATCGCTCTCAAGGAGGGCAACCGGGCGCTCCGTTCGTCCGGAGGCGCCGCCGAGGCGGCCGGGTGGGCGGCGGCGATCCGCAGGATGAACTCGGTCTTCGGCAGTTTCGAGATGAACTCCGGACAGGAGGCTGCCGGAGACGCGGACGAGCCGCCCGACTTGGAGGCGTTGATCCGCGAGCGTCAGGAAGCCCGCGATCGCCGGGACTTCTCCCGCGCCGACGAAATCCGCGACGGGTTGGCGGCCCGCGGGATCCTCCTCGAGGACTCGCCGTCCGGCACCATCTGGCGGCGGCGCGAGGACTGAGATGGCCTGGCGGCGAGGAGCCCGCTGGCCATTCCGGAGACGCGCCCCCCACCTGAGACTCGGCGCACGCGGCGAACGGATCGCCGCTCGGGCGCTGCGCCGTTCGGGCTACCGGGTGGTGGCCCGGAACTATCGTCCGGGGCGGCGGCGGAGCGATGCGGAGCTCGACATCGTCGCTTGGGAGGGGCAGACGCTCGCCGTCGTCGAGGTGAAAACCCGGCGCGGCGGCTTCGGCGATCCGGCGGAGCGGGTGGACCGCGAGAAGCGCCGCCGAATTCGGCGCTCCGCCGCCCGGATGTGGCGGCGCGAGTCCTCCCGGAAGCGGATCCCGCCGGGGTCCCGGCTGCGGATGGACGTGGTGGAGGTGTGGTTCCCGACGGTGCGTTCGCGGCGGTTTCTGGCCCGCCTGCGGGGGGCGCTGCGCCCGCCGATCGTGCGAATCCGCCGCGGCGCCTTCTGAGCTTCGGAGCGCCGGCCTCCGGCCGGCATCGCCGACCGAAGGGCGGCGAAATCCCACGCCCATCAGCGGGTTTGGCCAAGAGTCCCTCGCACCGCACGGCTATACTCGCCGCCCGGCGAGCGGGACTAACTCAGTGGTAGAGTGCAACCTTGCCAAGGTTGAAGTCGCGGGTTCGAATCCCGTGTCCCGCTCCAGCCGGGCGTGGGTCAAGGCGGCGTAGCCAAGTGGCCAAGGCGGAGGTCTGCAAAACCTCTATTCGGCGGTTCGAATCCGCCCGCCGCCTCCGCCGCTTAGCCTGACCGGATGCGCCGGGGGCGGCGCGTTCGGTGTGTGTGTTCCGGGTCTTGCGGCGATCGGAATTCGCCGCGGGACGCGCTTGCCGGGATGGCGAAATCGGTAGACGCGGGAGACTTAAAATCTCCTGTCCCTCGCGGGACGTGCGGGTTCGAGCCCCGCTCCCGGCACGGCTTGGAACGCCGGGGGAGCGCCGGTCTTCATTCAGACCGGCACCGCGGCCCGCAGGGCCGTGGGTGGTTCAGCGCCGCCAGTCTTCAGGGGACGGAGTGGAGCGCCGGACTCCGTTGCGCGCTGGTGCAGCGCCCCGCGGGGTCGCCGCACCTAGGCGTCCGGTGGGTGCGCGAGCTTGCCGACGAACAGGATCGCGCCCGTGAGGCGCTCCCGGATGAAGAAGAGGAAGGGACGGTCGGCCCGAACGGTCACGGGGGGAGGGGGCGCCGAGGTTACTCCGATGACCACCGTTGCGGCCGCCGCTTCGGTGCCCTCTTCCGTCACCTCGACCAGCGCCTTCTGCAGGACGCTCGAGATCCACAGGCCGTCAATCGGCGAGAGTCTCGTGAGGTCCGCCTTCCCGGGACTGAATGCGTCCACCATCCCGAGCGCGGTGAGGTCGTCCTGCAACTCGCGTTCGTACTCCATCCGGAAGCGCGGCAGGAAGAGTTCCACCTCGGTTTCCTCGAAGCTTCCGGCGATGTCGCTCCATGCCGCCGCATCGAGCGACATAAGCACGTCGTCCACCAGCACGTCATCTCGCGGAACGACCACCGTCATCGAGAACGCGCCGCCGCCGTACGGCAGGTCCACGGCCTGAAGCCGGCTGGTCTCCAGGTAAGGGAAGTCCCGCTGAATCGTCATGAGCGGGACCGTCCGGGGGGATCGGTCTTCGGGGTAGAACGGCTCCGTTCGGGTGTCGTCCGGATCGAACTCGAAGGTCCAGGGGGCCTTGAAGTAGATGGCGTTGATCAGCGCCATGAGGACCCCAGGGGGAATCGGGTCGGGAACGATCTCCTCGATATGACCGCCCGTCGCGGACCGGACCCATTCGTTGATGCGCCCGGACGCTGAGGGGCTTCCGAAATCGAGTTCCGTCGCTTCGGCGCCAAAGAACTCGCGCAGCATTCCGACGAATTCCGCACGCACCGGGAATCCCTGCCGCGTCCATACGGAGTTTCCGATTGCGGTCTCGACGGCGGGATCGAGTTCGGTGAGGACCTCGATCAGCGACGCGTAGCCGGCGTTGATCTCTTCCTCGGTGAGCCCGCCGAAACCCAGTGCGTCACGCATCTGGTTCCAGGTCTCGCCTCCCGCCCCGTTCATGGTCATCCCGAGTGCCATGGAAGCGGAGAGCGGGGAAAGGAAGAGGTTGTTCCCGGGGCGGCTGGCCTCTCGAAGCAGGTCGAAGGCGAACCGGTTGCTCGCGCCGATGACCTCCACCTCCGTTGCATTCAGGACGCGCGGGAGGGCCGGGGCGGGCGGGGGGGCGGGGGGCGGCACGCCCGGGACCTGTGGGA
>VXWI01000099.1 GCA_009835985.1 Acidobacteriota bacterium
CCACCCACCCTCACGGCCCCCACTTGGTCATCCTCCGGCGATAACCGCGCCCACCTACAATCCCTCCGTCGCCCCCAAAGTGGGCGACGTCAGGTCCGTAGAACGCGGCGCCCCGTCGCCCGACCGGTCCAGGGAGGCTCCGCATGAAGTCCAAGATGGCGCTCGCGCTCTCCGCGGCGCTCCTCTGCGCGTTGGTCGCCGGTGACGGCCGGGCGCAGACCGACCAACAACCGCCCCCGGACAAGGAGGCGGTGCGGAAGATCGTCCGGGAGTACCTGCTCGAGCACCCCGAGGTCATCGAAGAGGCGATCCGCGCGCTACAGGCGAGGCGCCAGGCCGACCAGGCTGCGAGGACGCGGGACGCGCTGGTGAAGAACCGGATGGCGCTGGTGCGTCACCCGATGTCGCCGGTCTCCGGAAACCTGGACGGCGACGTGACGCTCGTCGAGTTCTTCGACTACCAGTGCGGCTACTGCAAGCGCTCGCTCGAGCCGGTCATGGACCTGCTGGAGACCGACCCGGGACTCCGGGTCGTGTGGAAGGACTTTCCGGTGCTGGGGCAGGTCTCGACCTTCGCCGCGCTCGCGTCCATGGCGGCGCAGAAGCAGGGAAAGTACCTGGAGCTCCACAAGGCGCTCATGGGGGCGTCTGAGCGCCTCACCGAGGAGTCGGTGATGGAGATCGCGGGGCAGGCCGGGCTCGACGTGCGGCGCCTGCAGCAGGACATGGCCGACGCGGAGATCATTTCCTATCTGCAGGACACCCAGCGTCTCGCCCGCGAGCTCGGGATCAACGGGACCCCGGCCTTCGTGATCGGGAACACGCTGGTGCCGGGCGCGGTGGACGGCGCGCGGCTCCGGCAGCTCATCGCCGAGACCCGCAGCGGCGGCTGATCGGAGCGCCGGCCTCCGGCCGGCATCGACCGCCGAGAGGCGGTCGAAAGCGCACCACCTCGCCTGCCCTCACCGCAGTAACGGCTTGCAACGCCGGCATCTGCCCGGCACACGGTCCGGTGCGCCGGAGCGCGGGATTGACTACCCCTCCCAGGCGTACCGCAATCGCGCGTAGAGAAAGATCCCGTTGAATCCCCAGGGCGTGTACTCGCTGTACCGCTCCCCCACGTCGCCGGCATTCGGGCTTTCGTCGGAGAAGGTGTTGAAGACGTTCTGGGCGCCGAGCGCGAGGGTGGCGCGGTCGAGAAACGGCAGGCTGACCTCGAGGTCCGCCACCGGCTTGCCGGCGAAGAGGGTCTGGGCGCTGTCCCAGTCGAACCAGGCCCCGTAGTAGCCGACGCGGGCGAGGACCTCTGCAAACCCGACGCGGCTCCTGACGCTGACGTTCCAGCGATTCCGCGGCAGGGAAGACTCGAACTCCCGCACCCGGCGTTCGGCCTGGAGCGTCTCCGGATTGAAGCGGGTCACCTTCGTGGTGGTGTGGTTCAGGACGGCGCTGAAGCGTGTTTCGCCCGGAAGACCCCGCGGCGCCCAGGTCGAGACGATGTCCACCCCCTGCGTTCGGGTGGCGATGTCGTTCGTGAAGAAGCGAAAGCTCGCGAGTCCCCGCGCGCTCTCGACACCCGCCGCCAGGAGCCCCTCCACTTCCTGCGGGGTCAGGGTGAAGTCGCTGGTGACCGCGAGGCGGTCTTCGAGATCCACCCGGAACAGATCGGCGGTCAGCGTGAACCGCCCGCGCTCAACCAGCGCCCCGACCGAGAAGTTCCTGGACGTCTCCGGAGCGAGCGGTCCTCCGCCGCGGAGCCGGGCCACCGGGGAGATGGACGGGATGGTGCCCCGCTCGGTCAGGTCCCGGAGAATCGGATCGAACTTGGTGGAGACGTTGAAGGAGTTCTGCTGCCCGGGAGTCGGCGCCCGGAACCCGGTTCCCGCGCTGGCGCGCAGCGAGAGTCCGCGGCTCAGCCGGTAGCGGCCCGAGAGCTTGCCATTGACGGTGTTTCCGAAGTCCTCGAAGCGCTCCGCGCGGAGGGCGGCCCCGAGGAGCCAGCGCCCGCGCCGGCCGCTCAGTTCGACGTCCCCGTAAGCCGCGACGCTGCCGCGGCCCCAGCGTCCGGTGGCCAGCGGGCCGTAGCCGCTGAAGCCGTTGGAACCGGCCCCGAAACCCTGGGCTGCATACGGGCCGACCTGCCAGGACTCCGGCTGGCCCTCGCGAATCTCGTACTGCTCGTGCCGCCATTCGGCGCCGCCCGCCAGGTGGAGGCGGTCCCCCAGCGGCCACGACAGGTCCAGGTTCAGGGCGATCTCGCGCTGCCGGTTGGTGCCGAGGTCGAAATCGGTGGGGGTTTCGGGCCCGAGCGAGGCGTTGACCGTGTCCTCTAGAAAAAAGGTCGCCTCGTGGATGCCCACGCTGAGGCTCGCGTCCCAGGTGACGCCCCCTGCGGAGAGTCGGCGAAGCCCCCAGACCAGCGTCGCATCGGTGGCGGTGCCGCCGAAGGTGGGAGTGAACCCGCCGGGGAAACGCTCCTGGAACGAGAAGCAGTCTTCGTCGGCGAGCACCCGGGCGAGCGGGCCGGGATCCGGGACGCTGTCCACAACCGGCACCACCGGGCATCCGGCCGAACCCATGCCGCGCGCCGCCAGCGCGTCGCCGATGAGCAGCGTGCGCCCGCCGTCGGTGCTGAAGACGCCGCTCCGCGCGTTCGGGTTGCGGAAGAAGAAGCCGCCGCTCGCAGTCCGGCTCGCGTAGCCCGCGTGCCCGTAGAGCTGGAGGCCGCGCTGGAAGAGGTGTCCGAAGTTGCCGAACAGCTTCAGGTCGCCGTCCACGTCGGGTGAGCCCCACACCTGGGCCGGGTCCCGGATGTGGCGGTTCCCGGCGGCGATCAGTTCGGCCACGTCGCTCCGCTGGGCGCTGCGGTCGGTGGGGGCGGTGCCGCCGTACTCCAGACTCAGGTTCGCGAACCCGGCGTTCCCGAGCGGAAGCCCGACGTTCCCGGCGAGGTTCCAGGTTTCGCCGTCCCACGCCTCCCCGTGGATGCCGGTCAGGAACTCGACGCTCCCGCCGGAACGGTCGTCCCGGAGCAGGAAGTTCATGACCCCGGCGATCGCGTCCGAGCCGTACTGCGCGGCCGCCCCGTCGCGGAGTACCTCGACACGGCGGAGCGCGATGGAGGGGATGGCCGCGAGATCCGGCCCCTGGGAGCCGAAGGAGACCCCGTTGCCGCCGTTCCAGTCGATCACTGCGGACCGGTGGCGGCGCTTGCCGTTGATGAGGATCAGGGTGTGGTTCGGCGCCAGGTTGCGCAACGTTGCCGGCCGTACCAGGGTCGAGGCATCGCTGATCGGCTGGATGTTCACGGCGAACGACGGGACCAGGGTGCGGAGCCGCTCGTAGATGGACGGCGGCCCCTGGCTCAGAAGGTCTTCGGGACGGATCGCGTCGATGGGGGCGGCCGATTCGAGGATCGAGCGCGGTGTGGCGCGTGTGCCGACGACCACCACCTCCTCGGTGAAGCGGGGCGGTCCCGGTTCGGATTCGGGCGCGGGCTGTTCCTCGGGCTGCTCCGTTTGTTCTTCCGCGGGCGGGTCCGGCTGCTGCTGAGCCGGCCGGGGTGGCGGTTCGGCGGCGGCCGCGCCGGACGCTGGCGTGCCCGCGGCGAGGACGACCAGCAGCGCGGCTACCGCGGGCCCGCGGCCGGATCGCGTGCCGCGACCCCGCGCCTTCGGACTGTCCTGATGGCAGCGCCGGCTTCGAGCCCCCATCGGGAGAACTGGGCCGGCCTCCGGTCGCCACAGCCCGCCCAAGGCGGGCGGCGGGAAGGACCCGATCGTGGAGGTTTCGAGGTGTGATGGCACCGGGCGAGAGCACCAGAGCCTGGAATCAGGAGCCGGGCAGCGCCTCGCTCGCGCCGCTCAGATCGGCGCTGGCGACGATGAGCGGATCCGGACGCCCCACGACGCCCTCGTCCTTGTTCGTGTAGGGCAGTGCGGCCAGGAAGTGCCGCATGCAGTTCACCCGCGCGCGCTTCTTGCAGTCGGACTTGACGATCGTCCAGGGGGCGTCGGCAGTGTCGGTGTAGAAGAACATCGCCTCTTTGGCCGCGGTGTAGTCGTCCCACTTGTCGAGGGACTGGCGGTCGATCGGCGACAGTTTCCACTGCTTCAGCGCGTCCTCCTCGCGGGACTCGAAGCGGCGGCGCTGTTCCTCGCGGGTGACCGAGAACCAGTACTTGAACAGGCGGATCCCGCTGCGCACGAGCATCCGCTCCACCTCGGGCGCCTGCCGCATGAACTCCAGGTAGTCCCTTCCGCCGCAGAACCCCATGACCCGCTCGACGCCGGCGCGGTTGTACCAGGAGCGGTCGAACAGCACCATTTCGCCGCCCCGCGGCAGGTGGTGGATGTATCGCTGGAAGAACCACTGGGTCTGTTCGCCCTCGGTCGGCTTTTCGAGCGCCACCACCCGGGCGCCGCGCGGGTTGAGGTGCTCGGTGAACCGCTTGATCGTCCCGCCCTTGCCGGCGGCGTCCCGGCCCTCGAAGAGGAGGACGATCTTCTGGTTCGTGGCCTTCACCCAGTCCTGCACTTTGAGCAGTTCGACCTGCAGCGCGGCCTTCTGCCGTTCGTACGGTCTGCGGGCGAGCTTGCTCTCGTATGGATACTCCCCGGTCTCGAAGAACCGCCGGATGGCGTCGCGGTCGCGTTCCCCGACCCCGGACTCCGTCCAGTTTTCGTCCGGACCGACCGGAGTCTTCGTGGCCGTGCCCTCCTCTTCCCTTTCCACGGAACCGAGGCTAACACGATGGCTGGGGCTCCGGTCGATATCCGGGGCCGGCGGGCGGAGGCTCCGGTCGACATCCTGAAGGTTGGCGGTCCCGGCCTGCGCGTCATCCGGGCGCGTGGGGTTCGTCCCGCCGCCCGCCTGCGGCGGGCTGTGACGGCTGAAGCCGGCGTTCCAAGCCGTCGCGTCATCCTGCCGGTCTGAAGACCGGCGGTCCCGGCCGCGGGAGCCATCGGGGTCCCTTCCGCGTTGCGGTTTCGCGGCCCTCGGGGGCGGCGATGCCGGCCGGAGGCCGGCGCTCCGAACGCTCCACCCCGTTGACAGCCTCGAAGGCTGTCCCGTAGGCTCGATTGCCCAACTCGACGGATTGGAGGTAACCCATGGTCCTGAATCGCCGTTCGACCCGGATCCTGCTCGGCGCGGCCCTCGCGCTGTTGGCGGCCGGAAGCGCTCTCGCCCAGCCCTATACCTGCGAGGAGGTGATGGTGCCGATGCGCGACGGCACCATGCTCGCCACCGACGTGTACATGCCCAACAACCAGGGCGACGGTCCGTGGCCCGTCATCCTCGAGCGGACGCCGTACAACAAGCGCGACTGCGCGCACGGGTACGCGCCCTACTTCGCCCAGCGCGGCTACGTCGCGATCGTCCAGGACGAGCGGGGCCGCTACAACTCGGAAGGCACCTACCACTGGCTGCTCGACCAGGCGTGGCACGAGCGCCAGGACGGCTACGACACCATCGAGTGGGCGGGCACCCAGCCCTGGTCCACCGGGAAGGTGGGGACGCAGGGGCTCTCGTTCACCTGCTTCAACCAGTACCTGACCGCGCCGACCCGGCCGCCGCACCTGGCCGCCATGTTCTGCGCGCACTCGGCGTCGAACGCCTACAAGGACCTCTACTGGGCGGGCGGCGCGCTCCACATGATCATGCCGACCTGGCTGCTCTCGCAGAACGAGATGGTCCAGCCGGTGCCGCTCGACGACCCCGGACGGCGGACCGGCTACGTCGGCGCCGACCAGGCCTGGCTGCAATGGCACCAGCAGCGGCTCGAGACCGAAGCGCCGATGGGCCGGAGCATGCTCACCCGCATGATGACCGACATGATCGAGAACCCGTACTACAACGACTACTGGCGGCAGTACGCGGTCGACGAGCAGTGGGACCAGATCGACACTCCGATCATGCACTACGCGAGTTGGTACGACCGCTATCCGCACTCGCAGGTGGGGCACTTCAACGGAATCCAGGCCCAGGGCATGGCGAACGCCAGGGACACCCAGCGGCTGTTCATCGGGCCGTGGCTCCACGGGTCCGGCCTCATCAACGCCCGGGTGATCGGCGATCTCGACTTCGGGCCCGAGGCGGCCATCGACTACAACGCGCTGCGCCTCCGCTGGTTCGACTACCACCTGAAGGGCATCGACAACGGCATCATGGACGAGCCGAAGGTGAGCTTGTTCATCATGGGCGCGAACACCTGGCGGCGGGAGAACGAGTATCCGATCGCCCGCGAGGTGCTGACCGACTACTACTTCCGGGCCGAGAAGTCCGGTTCCGTCGACTCGCTCAACGACGGGACGCTCTCGACCGAGGCCCCCGGGGACGAGGCGCCGGACACCTACGAATACGACCCCCGGAATCCGGTGCTGTCGATCGGCGGCGACCTGTTCATCCAGCCCATGGGCGCGCGCGACAACCGGCCCGCCGACGTCCGCAGCCTGACCTTCACGACGCCGGTGCTCGAGGAGGACACCGAGGTCACCGGGATGCCCACGGTGGAGCTCTGGGCCTCATCCAGCGCGGTGGACACCGACTGGACCGTGACGATCACCGACGTGCACCCGGACGGCTACTCGCAGACGCTCCGCCAGAACATCCTGCGCGCGCGGTACCGCGACGGCGACGAGGCGCCGGTGCTGATGAACCCGGGCGAGGTCTACAAGTTCACGATCCAGATGTATCCCATCTCGAACCTCTTCAAGGCGGGCCACCGCATCCGGATGACGGTCTCCAGCAGCTCCTTCCCGAAGTGGTTGCCAAACGGCAACACCGGTCGGGAGATGGACGAGGACATGCCGGTGATCATCGCGGAGAACACGATCTACCACGACGCCGACCGGCCCTCGAAGGTCATCCTGCCGATCATCCCGCCGGGACCGGGGGCAGGTCCGGGCCGGCACTGATGCCCGCCGCCCGACTCCGGCTGGCGCTACATTCCGCATAGCTACCCGCCGGCAGCGTGCTGTCGGCTCAAGGGCCGCTCCTCCGAGCGGCCCTTGCCTAATCCGGGGCCACTATCAAACCCGGAATCGGGTCGAAGCGTGCCCGCGACTTGGCGGAGACCACCGCCTCAGGCCGGGAAAGCCACGCGTGCTAAGGTGAGCGAAAGCCATGAAGCACTCTCGTACCGGCGCGCTGACAAGAGAAATCGCCGCGTACGAGGGAATGCGTACGAAGCTGGAAGCCGATCATCGGATGCGTTGGGCCGTCGTGCACGCGGAAGAACTGGTCGGCATATACGGAACCTTTGAGTCTGCCGCCCATGACGCGATGCAGAGATTCGGCCGCGGGCCGTATCTGATCCGCCAGATCGGGGCGCCCCCGATACGGCTGCCCGCGTCGGTTCTGTACCAGCCTGTCCGTGCCGACGGTTGACTGCGGCTTTCGCCCCCGTGCCGGGCTCGCCGGCGCCGATCTACTCGTGATCCGAGGCCCGACACTGAATGTTCAGGTCGGGTTTGATCCCGGTTTCGCTCCAAGAAACGGGTCGCGGCCCGGACTTGACGTCCGGTTGTTCCCCGCGCTCGTGGACACGGGAGCTCAGGAGAGTTGTATCGATGCTTCGCTGGCTGCGGAACTGAACCTGCCGATCGTCGAGCAGGCGACCGTGGCCGGCGCTGACGGGAGCGGCGTCCTTGACTTGTACCTGGCGCAGATTCATGTTCCCGCCCTCGAATTCACGGTTGCCGGCAGGTTCGCCGGCGTTCATCTGGCGGCCGGCCAACAGGCGCATCGAGCCCTCATCGGCCGGACGTTCCTTCGCTGGTTCTCGATGCGCTACGAGGGCCGGACCGGCGCCGTCGTGCTTACCAGCGACCCGGAGTAGCTCCCCCGCGAACGAGGGGGTCCGGGCCCACGCCGAGATGCCTGCGGAGGCCGTCGGGCGAGCGGGCTACTCGATCGGCGCGAGGAGTTCCGGCGCGGTCACGAGTTGCCGGACTCCGTGCGACTTTGTCTCGTCGAAGACGTTGCCCGACGCCGCCCAGCGATGGAGGGAGCCTATGTCCAGCCGGGCGCAGTGCGGCCGCACGTTCCAGGTGACCCGGACGGGAGAGCAGGTGCTCTGGTCGTAGGAGGGGCCGGTAGTCGAGCCGCGGAACAGCACCGGTTCGCCGGTGGTGGACGGGATCGTCTTCGCTTGGTGGAGGCCGCCGGCCATGTTGCCGCCGTAGGCCATCGTCGTGAAGTCGAGCGCTCCCGGATCGTTGACGACGAGGAACACCTGCGCCTCCACGCGGAGGAGCGGGTTCTCGCAACTTTCGGGGACGCATGAGCCGAGCCCGACGCCCGGAGCCGCGTCGCACGAGGTGTGGACCCAGTGGACCTCGATCGTGTCCCCCGGGTTCACGCCGCCGTACGCCCCCTCGGCGGGCTCCAGCTCGGCGGGAGTGAGATCCGCCGTCTCGTTGCAGGCGTAGCCGCCGTCCTCGGCGTCGCTCACGAAGACGCTGAATCCCGGGCCCTTGTGCTCCGCGTTGGTGTGGGTGTGGAGGTTGCAGAGGTTCAACTCGCTGGCCGCGGGCGCCAGCGGGAACGTGTCCGCATTCAGCCCCGCCGGATCGGCGATGTCCCGCGGTGTCTGCGGCCCCATGTCGAGGCACAGCGCCTCCTCCGTCGCTGGAGCTCGGTCCGCCACGACGGCGGGGTCCGGGCCGCCCGCTTCGGGCGCCGCGTCCCCGCCGCAGCCGGCGGCGAGCGGAGTGAGCAGGATGACGGGGAGGAGGGCGCGTCGCATGGGCCCTATCGTAGTCAAGTGGCGCCGGAGCCCGCCAACCAGAGGGGGAGACCCGCTGTCGTCGGGCCTCCCGCTTATGGGCCGGCCGTTTCCGCTGCCGCGACAGGCCGCAAGACCCGGCGGCAGCGCCGCATCCAGAAGTCGTACCGCGCCAGGCTCTCGTCGTCGACGGCGGCCGCATCCAGCGAGCGGAAGCGACCTTCCTGGACCCACAGGGCCTGCCACGCCGGGTAGTGCTCCTCGCAGGCATCGGTGAGCGATTCGGAATCCAGGCCCGCCAAGCCTTTCCGGACGGTACCCAGTCCGTCGTCGGTGGTATCCCCATTCTCCATTGCCACGGACACGAAGACGCTCAGCACGTCCATGCAGTCCACGAACGCCGCCTCGGTGGCGCCCGGGCCGGTGTCCGGGCGGAGCTGGATGGGTAGACGGCCCACCGCTCCTCCCGACTGGTCGCGGCAGACGGCCCGCACCGGATCGGAGCGGCCCGGCAGGCGGTCCAGCTCGGCGATGGTGTGCTCGGCCCGCATCGCGAAGTTCGTGCACCCGAACCCGAGGATCAGTCCCAGTGGCAGCAGGGTTCTCATGACGTTCCCTCCGTGACGCAGCCGGTTAGAAGTAGTACTTCATGACCAACGCGACTTCGCGGTATCCGAGGCCGCCGAGGTCGATGTCCACGGAGAACGGGGTCACCCCGTCGGCCTGGACGGGCGCATGGCTGCGGATCAGCTCGTACTCCGTGGTGGTGGTCAGGTTCCGGAAGCGGCCCCAGCGGACCTTGACGCCCACCAGGAGCTCTCCCAGGTTCATGTCGAGCCCGGTGATGAACTGGAATCCGGGCGACCATCCACTCATCTCCGCGTTCAGCAGGTTGGCGGTTCCGGCGGCGGCGCGTTTCGCTTCCTCCGGCCAGTCGGGAGCGAAATCGATGGCCAGGTACTCCAGCTCCGGCTTGCGGATGAAGCTCGCCGCGTAGTGGGCCTCGATCCGCGCCAGTCCGACCCCGGCCCCCGCGTAGGGCGTCCAGCGCGTGCGGTTCTCGTAGTCGTAGTAGAGGTTCAGGAAGCCCTCGTCGGCCCGGACATCGGAGAGCGTCTCCAGCGGGGCCGTCGCCCATTCGGCCCTCTTCCCGCTCAGGGCCTCGTTGCCGTCGGCAACCTTGATGGGCCGGGTGTCCCGTCCGTGGCCCCGCATCCGGAAATCCAGCTCGACGCGGAGGGCGCCAAAGGCGAGGCCGACCGTCGAGCCATAGCCGAACCCGGTTCCAACGTCGAAGGAGTTCGTGATCGCCGTGGCTGCCCCGCCGGCGCCGCAGGCAGCGTCGTCCGGCGGTGTCAGCCCATCGGGATAGAGAAGCACGTCACACCGCGTCGGGTGGTTCAGGAAGGTCTGAGTCGAGTTCGCCGTCCGGGCGCGTGGACCGCCCTCCTCGAACCCGACGTAGATGCGCTGCGCCGTCGCGTCGGCGGCCGCCAGCAGCAGCGCTCCCGCCAGGAGGGCCACGACCAGAAGCGGGGTTGTCCGCCGGGTTGTTCTCTTCATGTGCCCCCCTGGGTGCAACTCGGGGGCCAGGCGCCCGCCTCGCGGCGAGCTGACCGACAGCATCCGGAGTTGATCCGACCAGCCCGGCCGTTGGGCCGGTCACGCTGGTCTCTCTCCTTCTACGCGGGCCGTCCCGGAAAGTTACAGACCGATGGGCCGCGGCGTCGGCTGCCGTACGAACGTCTGCTGCGGCGCCTTGCCTAGATCGGAGGCCCGGCGACCGCGCCCGCCTGGGCGTCACGGCAGGCGCTCGTCCGCCGGTGCCCGATCCACGCCGAGATCCCGAACGCCGCTGCGCCGAGGAGGCCGCTGAGCGTCTCGTCCCGCTGATCCTCCCCGTAGTTCGCCACCTTCACGAGCGTGGCCAGCAGCACGACCGCGTCCACGATCGGCCAGGTCCGGCTGCCGGTGCAGGGCACGCCTCCCTCGTAGCGGCCGGACGGGTCGTGGTCGGCCTCGCCCATGCTCGGGGGACCGTCGACGAGCGCGATCGAACAGCTTCCGGCGACCATCGCGGCGGCGATGCCGGCGGCCGCCAGTGTCCGGGCGGCGCCTCGTCGGCGGAACATCCTGCTCGTGGAACCTACGGCCAGAGCCAGCCGAAGACGCCCCCGGTGAGCAGGCCGTAGATGAGCCCGTCCACCATGGTGCGGACCGTGTAGCCCCAGCTCCGCCCCCACCAGATGGAGGCCTGGAGGACGGCGAGCGAGTAGCCTGCGAAGGCGACCGCGGCGACGACCCGGAACACCTCCCCGTATTCCGCACCGATGCCGAGCGTCGATCCCGCCACGTAGGCGGCGACGGCCCCGACCGCCAGCGAGTAGCCGAACCACAGGGCGAGGCTCTTGCCCATCTTCGCCGGTTCGTTCGGCCTGACCGTGACGATCGCCACCGGTCCCTCCTTCATCTTCTGGATGAATTCCGGCGTGTGCATTTCCTTGGCATGGCCGTGGGGCATCGCGTAGTCACCGGGCGGGATCGCGAAGGGCCGGAGCGCGTCGGCGATCTTGCGCTCGTCGGGAATCGCCCCGAGGTCGTTCTTGTGGAAACCCAGCATCATGTGGATCACCGAACTGGCGAGGAACACGGCGACGGCCGCGAGGAGGATCGGCAGCCAGAGGGAGAGGACGGTCATCATGGGTGGTCTCCTCGGGGAGCTCTACGGCGCGCCGGCGTTGAGGTTCCGGATCACCGGCCCGCGCGTTCGGCGCGGCGCCGCGCGACCACCAGGGGCCGCGCGATCTCGTTGAACGCGAGGAGCAGCGCGTCGAACTGCATCCGCTTGTTGCCGTAGGAGCGGTACATGTCCCGGTCGGCCTGCTCGACGAGCAGGAGCGCCTCGGCGAAGGCGCTCTCCGGGGCGAGTTCGGCGATCTTCTGCAGCCGTTCCCGGTTGCCGGAGAGCGCGGCGCCGCCCGCCCGCAGGGCCGCGAGGTCCCGGAGCGTGGCGCGAAGCAGCACCAGCACCGTCGCCAGCTCGTCGAGCTGGCTGGACTTGCGGCCGCGGGGAGCGCCCCGGGTGAACCGTTCGGTGAGCTTCGTCCGCGCCGGCGGGGGGATGCCCTTCCCCACCACGGCCGCGATCCGCTCGGCTTCTTCCGCGAGCGGCAGGAGCCGGTCCCGCGGCAGCGCGAGCGCCCGCTGGAGGTCCCCGCCCGCGGCGGCCGCGGCCACCGCCGCCTCGTCCGGCGCGTAGTCGTGCTCCTCCCGGAGGCGGGCAGCCACCTCCGGGGTCGTCGGCGCGGCGAAGCGCCAGCGCTGGCAGCGCGAGACGATCGTGGGCAGGAGCGCCGCCTCGGACCGGGCGCAGAGGATGAGCCCGAGCCAGGGGTGCGGCTCCTCGAGCGTCTTGAGCAGCGCGTTGGCCGCCGGGGGGTTCATGGTGTCCGCGCCCTCGATCACCAGCACCCGGCGGCGCCCCTCGAAGGGATGCGTGCGGGTCCCGGCGATGGCCTCGCGGATCTCGTCCACCCGGATCGGCTTGCCGCTCTCGGGCCGCAGGACCCGCACGTCCGGGTAGGGGCCGGCTGCCGGACCCGTCCACTCGCCCGCGTTCCCGCGCGCCTGCGCCGCCGCATCGGTGTGGAGGATCCGCTGGTGGAGCACCCGGGTGGCCTCGGACTCCGGATCGCGGTCGGCGCTGTTCACGATGGCCGCGAGCGCGACGGCCGCCTCCACCGTGGGCGCCCCGGACGGCCCGGTCAGAAGCAGGCTCTGCGGGAGCCGGCCGCCCGCCGCCAGCGCGGCGAGCCGCGGGAACGGCGGGCCGATGGGGAACACCGATTAGCCGAGCCGGGCGGAAACCCCCGCCCAGGCCGCTTCGAAGACCGCGTCCGGCGTCTGGTCGGCGGGGATCACCACGACCCGCTCGGGTTCCTCGCGGGCGATCCGGAGGAAGCCCTCGCGGACGCGCCGGTGGAACCGTTCCGCCTCCTGTTCGATGCGGTCGGTCCCCTTGAGGCGCGAAAAACCGGTGGCCACCGGAAGGTCGAGCACGAGCGTCAGGTGCGGGCGGAACCCTCCGGTGACCGCCCGGTCCACCGCCAGGATCCGTTCGAGCGGGAGTCCCCGCCCGCCGCCCTGGTAGGCGATGGTCGAATCGGTGAAGCGGTCGGTGATCACCACCTCGCCCCGGAGGAGCGCCGGGCGGATCACCTCGGCGATGTTCTGCGCCCGCGCCGCGAAGAAGAGGGCGAGCTCGGTCTCAGGAACAAGCGGTCCGTCGCCGTGCAGCAGCAGTTGCCGGATCACCTTGCCGGCCGCGGTGCCGCCCGGTTCCCGGGTCAGCGTCACCCGGCGGCCCTGGCGGCGCAACTGCGCGCCGAGGCGCTGGGCCAACGTGGACTTGCCGCCGCCCTCGACTCCCTCGACGCTCAGGAAGAGCGCCGAGGCCGGGAGTCCGGGTCCCGCGGTCCCCGACAAGCTGGAAACGGGACCGCTACTGGAAGGTCGGATTGAAGATCGGGACGTTCGAGCCGCACATCCGCTCGCGCGCCGACCGCTCCCAGACCTCGCGCGGCACCGACGGCCCCTCGGCCTCGCAGTGCGCCTCGAACGCCGCCGCCAGATTGCCGGCGACCGTGTCGGGCGACATCCGCTCGATGTGGCGCCGCTCGAGCATGTGGATCAACTGGCCGTCCTTGAAGAGCGCGATGGCGGGCGACGACGGCGGGATGTCGGTCATGTAGCCGCGGGCGCGGTCGGTCGCGTCGCGGTCCACGCCCGCGAAGACCGTCCCCAGGTGGTCCGGGATCTTTGTGTGCTGGAGCGCCATGGTGACGCCCGGGCGCGCCGAGCCGGCCGCGCAGCCGCAGACCGAGTTGACCACCATGAGGGCGGTTCCGGGCCTCGCCAGCATGTCGTCCACGTCTTCGGGTTGGTGGAGCGGGTTCACCCGGCAGTCGGCCAGTTCCTCCCACATGGGACGGACGGCGTCGGGGTCGTAGAGCGGGGGAAGGGGCATGGCGCGAATCTCCTCGGACGGGTGGTCCGGAAGGATACCGTCCGCTCAGTTGCCGGCGGCGGCCGCCTCGCCGAGCGAGAAGGCCACCAGTTTGTTGCCGGTGCCGCGTCCCACCGCGATCACCACGAACTGGGTTCCCTCCGGGGACTCGTAGGTCATCGGGTTCGCGTAGGAACTCGCCCCGAGCGGGTGGGCCCAGAGCTCCTCGCCGGTGGCCTTGTCGATGGCGAACAGGTGGTCGGCGCCCCCGCTGAAGAACACGAGCCCGCCGGCGGTGACCATCGGCCCGGGCGCGCCAACGATCCCGAGCCGCTCGTCCCCGAGGTCCACGCCTTCGAGCGCCCGGTGGTCCCGGACCAGCGGGTTGTTGCCCGCGGGGACCTGGAAGACGTGATCGCCGGTGTTCAGGTCGATCGCGGTCAACGTGCCGTAGGGCGGCTTGTTGATCGGCAGCCCGTTCGGCAGGTTCAGCGACCGGCGGTCCCGGTCCAGCCAGTAGCGGCCTTCGGTCTCGTCGGGATCGGCCTCGGTGATCGCGAGGAGCGACGGGAACTCGTTGGCCTTGATGTAGATGACTCCGGTCTCGGGATCGGCCGCCGCGCCGCCCCAGTTGGCGCCGCCCAGGATCCCCGGGTTGGCGATCGTGCCGTCGAGCGACGGCGGGGTGTAGAGCCCTTCCATCCGGTACTTGCGGACGATCTCGAGCGCCTCCTCCCGGAGTTCCGGGGTGAAGTCGATGACGTCGTTGTCGGAGAAGGTCTGCTTCGCGAAGGGCGCGGGCTTGGTGGGGAAGGGCTGGGTCTCAGCGGCCTGTTCGCCGGGGACGTCGCTCGGCGGGACCGCTCGATCCTCGATCGGCCAGACCGGCTCGCCGGTCACCCGGTCGAAGACGTAGACGAAACCGGTCTTCGCGGGAGCCGCGACCGCATCGATCTCCTCGCCGTCCACGTTGATGGTGAGCAGGGTGGGCGCCGCCGGCAGGTCGTAGTCCCACAGGCCATGCTTCACGGTCTGGAAGTGCCAGACCCGCTCGCCGGTGCGGGCGTCGAGGCAGACGATGGCCTCCGCGAAGAGGTTGTCGCCGAGGCGGTGTCCGCCGTAGTAGTCGTTGCTTGGCGTCCCGACGGGGAGGTAGACGAGCCCGCGTTCGGCGTCGAGGGACATCGGCGCCCAGACGTTGGTGTGGCCTACCCGGTCCCAGGCGCCGTCCTCCCAGGTGTCGTTCCCGAACTCGCCGGGCTGCGGGATCAGGTTGAAGGACCAGACCAGCTCGCCGGTCGTCGTGCTGAACGCCTGCACGTTGCCCGGCGGGTCGCGCTCGTAGACGAAGCGGTCCCAGACGCCGTTCCCCATGATCACCAGGTCCTCGAAGACGACCGGCGGCGACGTCTGCGTGTAGTGGAGGCGGTTGATGGGCCAGAGGAGCTGCGCGGTGAGGTCGATCTCGCCGCCCTCCCCGAAGGAGGGGTCGGGCTCGCCGGTGACGGTGTCGATCGAGATGAGCCGCCAGCGGCTGTTCAGGAAGACCCGCCGGTCGCCGCTCTCGTTCTCCCAGAGCGCGACCCCGCGGTGAACGAACCCCGTGCCGTTCGGGACCTGTCCCCACTCGGTGATCCGCGGGTCGTAGGTCCACAGCACCTCGCCGGTGTCGGGGTTGAGCGCCACCACCTTGTTGTAGGACGTGCTCACGTACATCACACCGTCGTAGACGAGCGGGGTGTTCTCGAAGCTGCCCGGCCGCACCGGGTTGTCGGGTACGGGAAGCCGCGGCCCGCGGAGGGGGCCCTCGCCGGTGTCCCACTCCCACGCCAGTTGCAGGTTGGCGACGTTCTCCCGGTTCACCTGCGTGAGCGGGGAGTAGTGCATCGAGCCGGGATCGCCGCCCCAGGTGGGCCATTCAACGCGCGGGGTGGCGGCGTCCACCGGCTGCGCGGGAGCTTCGGCCGCGAACGCGGCGACGAGGAGCGGGACGGCGAGTCGGATCATGGCGCGGATTATCGGGGAGAGGGTGGCGCCCCGGCTGGGAACGCCGGCTTCAGCCGGCACGCGCTGGCTGTCGGCCAGCGCACGGCGCAACGCTCTGCCCTCTTGGCGTGACGGGGCGTGCGTCAGCGCAACCGAGCGAGGAAGTCCGCCTCGTCGCGGGCCGCGAGCGCCGCAGCCACCACGGCGTCGGCGGACGCGCCGCGGACGGCGGCGGGAATCCGCTCCGCCGAAGTCTCGACCCCGCGACGCCGCAGGATGGAGAGAGCGGTGTTCGCCAGCGCCTTCGCGTGGCCCTCCTCCATCCCTTCGGTGTGCCCTTCGGCGAACGCCCGGGTGCGGCCCATCCGCGTCAGGCGCAGCGCCAGGCGATCGTCCTCCGCGGCCGTTCCCTCCCGGTCGCCGAGCGCCCGCCCCACCCGCCAGAGGTCCGACTCGGTCGCCTCCGACATCCTCGTCTCGTTCAGCGCCCGGTGGATCTCCGCGGCCGTCCAGCCCGGAAACGCCCGGCTCTCCTCCGCTTCCCGATACCCGTCCTCATCGAGCAGATGGATCCGAAGCCCGGGACGAAGGCCGGGCGGCCGACTGGGGGAGCCCCGGTCGGGCACCTCCGCCCAGACCTCCGGGAGTCGCCAGTCCGCGTAGGCGATCAGTTTGCCCCGCCGCACGTCCGTCGTGTTGTCCACTTCGAGGAGCGCGTCCGGCAGTTCGTCTTCCCCCACGATGACCTTTCCGTACTCCGAAAGCTCCGCGCGGTCCGGATCGAGGTACACCGCCTGGTCCGCCTGCATGATGTCTCCCAGGCTGCCGTCGGCCTCGCGGAACCGCAGGTCAGTCGCGCCGATGCAGCGGACCTCAGAGCCCCGCGCGATTCCGATCTGCCGGACCAGTTGCGCGAGCCGCACCGCAGGCCCCTCGTGGTACAGCGAGACGGCTTCCCGCATGATCCAGGCGGTCTCGCTCGCCCCGTGCCAGTACTCGACCCGGCGGCCCTCCCATGCGGGGCTCTCGATCTCGGCCTCGCTCACCCGCACCGGTTCGCAGCCCACGAACTCCAGCTCGGACACCGGCGTTCGCCGATCCGCCCCTGCGGCGGGGGACTGCGACCCGACCGCCAACCGGTGCATCGCCGCAGTCTAGCCGTCGCGTAAGCCGCGGCTTCAGAGGGCGAAGCTCATCACGTAGAGACCCACGCCGGTCGCGCAGGTGAACCACAGTCCGGCGAAGGTGAGCCGGCCCCAGAGCCGGTGCCGCGGGCCGAAGGAACCCGGCAACACGCCGGGGAAACGGCGCCAGGACAGGACCGCCAGGACACACCAGGCGACGAAGGTGGGGATCGCGACCGCGAGATGAACGGCGAAGAGACCGGCCAGCGTTGCGGTGCCGTGGTACGCGCTCAAGGCGAAGGCGTCCATGGCGTCTCCGAACCGGATGCTGCCCTCGAGGAGGAGCACCGCCACGATCGCCCCGAGCAACACCCCCGCCTGGAGCCCGCGGTGGGCTCGGTAGCGGTGTTGCGCCGCCAGCCGCAGCGCAAAGGCCATCAGGAACGGCGCCGCCACGAAGAACACCACCGCCACGTCCACGAAGGCGTCCGCCCGCGTCCCCAGAAAACCTGGAGTCATGACGGGGATTATCGGGGAGCCGCCATCATTCCCCCATGAAGCAGCTCGAGCCCGACCTGTGGCAGAGCACGATCCACCGCGCGGGGATCCTGAACACCCACGCCTACTTCCTCGAGCGGCCGGCCGGAAACATCCTGTTCTACAACACGGGGAACGAGGCCGATCTGCGGGAGATGGCGGAGCGGGGTGGTGTCGCCTGCCAGCTCCTCACCCACCGGGACGAGGCCGGCCCCTCCCAGGCGCGGATCCGGGACCGGTTCGGTTGCCGGCTTGGGTGCAGCGCGATCGAAGCTCCGTTCGTCTCGGCGCACGGGAAGCCGGACCTGTTGTTCGCTGCCAGCGACGGCCGGATCGAGGACGTCGGGATCATCCACACGCCGGGACACACCGACGGGAGCGTCTGTTACTTCTACGGGTCGCCGCACGGAAAGTCGTATCTGTTCTCGGGAGACACCATCTTCCAGTGGGACGGGGAATGGTCCACGCTGGTGCTGCCGGGTGCCGGCGGCAGCGCTGCCGATCTGGTCCAGAGCCTGACGAAACTGCGCGAGGTCAGCCCGGACCTCGTGATGAGCAGCGGCTTCGTCGGCGAGGTGGCGTATCGCGAGGTGACGCGGGAGGGATGGACGGCGGTGCTCGACACGACGATTGCACGCCTCGCCGTTTCGTCCTGAATCGAACTCAGGCCGCGAACAGGAAGACGCTGAAGCGCTCGGCGGGGTCGCTCCAGTGGTGGAGCGGGCGCCATCCCGGGGCGGCGAGGGCGAGTACCTCGTCGATGTCGTACTTGTAGGAGTTCTCGGTGTGGATCCGGTCGCCGGCGGCGAAGCGAAACATCTCCCCCGCCACGCGAACCGCCTGGTCCCCGGCGCTCTCGAGCCACAGCTCGATCCGGCCCTTTCCTTCGTCGTAGAACTGATGCGGGATCCACTCTTCCGGGTCGAAGTCGCCGTCCGCGAGCCGGTTCACGTTGTTCAGGATGTTCCGGTTGAATGCCGCGTTGAGGCCGCCGGGGTCGTTGTAGGCGCGGTTGAGGACCGCCGGGTCCTTCTTCCGGTCCACCCCCAGGAGGAGGCGGGATCCCGGCCCGGCGGCGCGGTGGAGCCGCGCGAGGAAAGCCGACGCTTCCCCGGGCTCGAAGTTCCCGAGCGACGAGCCCGCGTAGAAGACCGCGATCCGGCCGCGGTCGAAGTCGAACCCCGGGAAGGCGAAGTTGCCCGAGAAGTCCGCAGCGACCGGGGTCACCCTCAGGTCCGGGAAGTCGCGCCGTACCTCCACCGCCTGGCCGGCGAGCATCTCCTCGGCGATGTCCACCGGAGCGTAGGCGGCTGGAGCCTCGAGCCCGCCGAGAACGATGCGCGCCTTGCGCGCGCTCCCGGCGGCGATTTCGGCGAGGACCGCGCGCGGGCCGATGCCGTCTGCAATCTCCCCGAGGTTGGTCTCCAGGATCGCGATCTCGGCCTCCGTCAGGTAGTACTCGGGCGTCCGGGTAATCCGCTCGAAGAGGTCGGACCCCACGGGGTCGTAGAAGAACTTGGGGGAGATGGAGGGCGGTGTGCGGCGGAGACCGGCGCGGATCTCGGCGCGCGCGGCGGCGCGCGTTACCGCAAAGTCAGGCATAGCCAGCGTGACCGGGCGACCTCTGGTTGGCGTGACGTTGCGCCATCGGAGCTGGTTTCGCGCTCCCGCGCGATGCCGGCCGGAGGCCGGCGCTCCGAGCCGGCGGCGCCATCCGGTCCTCAGCCGTCGCGGGCGATGCGGATGCCCGTCGCCTGCCAGCGCGCGTCGGGCCGGAGGACGTGGCGGTAGCTGGCGCGGATGTGAGACGCGGGGGTGAAGCAGGAACCGCCGCGGAGCACCATCCGCCCGGACATGGACCTGCCGCTCGGTTGGCCGAAGCGGCCGGACGGCCGGAACCCGGGGTAGGGCAGATAGGCGCTCGCCGTCCACTCCCAGACGTCGCCGAACAGCTGCACCGGGCCCGACGCTCCGCGACGCGCCGCGGCGGGCGCGGGTTGGGGCTGCAGGTGCCCGTCCTCGAGGAACCTTCCGGCGACCGGCTGGTCGGCCGCCGCCGACTCCCATTCGAACTCGGTGGGCAGCCGCGCCTCCCGCCAGCGCGCGAAGGCGTCGGCCTCGAAAGCGCTCACGTGGACCACCGGGGCCGCGGGCGCCAGCGCCGCCAGCCCGGCGAGCGAGAACTCGGCGAACCCGTCGCCCTGCCGGACCCAGTGGAGCGGCGCCTCCCAGCCGCCCGCCGTGCGGGCCTCCCATCCGTCCGCGAGCCACAGCGAGCGCTCCCGGTAGCCGCCCTCCTCCACGAACTCCAGGTACTCGCGGTTCGTGATCAGGCGTGAGCCGAGCTGGAACGGAGCGAGCAGCCGTTCGTGCCGGGGCCTCTCGTTGTCGAACGCGAACCCCGGGCCCGAATGCCCGATCGGCTGCGTGCCGCCGGGAAACGAGACGAACCGCAGCGGCGGTGCGGCGCCCCCACCCGGCCCGGCGGCCGCCTGCCGGTAGGCGGGGTGGAGCGGGTTCCGCGAGAACAGGTGCTTCAGGTCGGCGAGCATCCGTTCCTGGTGCTGCTGTTCGTGGTGCAGCCCGAGCACCACCCGTTCCCGGACGTCTTCCGGAAGCTCCCCTGCGAGCAGGTCCGACATCGCGTCGTCCACCTGGCGCCGGTATTCGTACACCTCCGCCACCGTGGGCCGCGACAGCACCCCCCGGTCGTGGCTGATCTCAATCCCGGTCTCGGAGACGCCGAAGATCTCCCGGTACTCCGGTCGGATCGGAGCCTGGCCGACACCCTCGCGGCCCAACACGAAGGTCTCGAAGTACCAGGAGGTGTGCCCCACGTGCCACTTCGCCGGACGCGCGTCCGGCATCGACTGGACCACGTAGTCCTCGATGGCGAGTGGCGCCGCGAGTTCGGCGGTTTGCCGCCGGACCCGCCGGAACGCGTCCCGAAGGTCGGCTGCCGGCTGCGCCTCCGTCATCCGGACGCTGCGGGCGCCACCCGGACCCCGTCGGCCACGCTGTCGCCGGGATACACGACGACCCGGTCGCCGACCGCGAGGCCGCCGAGCACCTGCGCCTCCTGCCGGTTGCGCTCGCCGATCTCGACGGCCCGTTCGCCGGCGGTGTCGTTCTCCACCACGAAGACAGCCCAGCTCTCTCCCCGGCGGAAGAGCGCCCCGACGGGTACCTTCACCTGGTCCTCCGCCTCCCAGACCACCACCCGGGTCTCGACGCGGTAGGCGTCACCGAGGCTGGAGCGGTTCTCGTAGGGGTCCTCCAGCTCCATGACCACGTTGACGCGCTGTTCCTCGACGCCGAGCGCCGAGATCTTGGTGAAGCCCGATGGCTCGACGCGCAACACCCGGCCGTTGAGCGGCCGGTCGCCGCCCCAGCGGTCGATGAGCGCCGCCTGCCCGGCGCGCATCCGCACCGCGTCGTTCGAGAGGTAGTCGGTCACCACCTCGAGTTCGCGCGGGTCGCCGACCTCGAGCAGCGGCTCGCCGGCGGGCACCACCCCCTCGCTCTCGCGGATCCGCCGCAGCACCACCCCGTCCACCGGCGAGAAGATCTGGATCGCCTCCGGATTTCCCGTCCCCGGATCGCCGGCACGGAAACGGAACCGCTGCAGCCGGGCCCGGGCGAGGGCCAGGTTGCCGCGGGCGTCCCGGACCGCGAACTCGGCGGCCTCCAGCGCTTCCTGGCGGGTGTCGAGTTCGAGCTGGGCCATCTCCAGCGCCTCTTCGGAGGAGACGCCCTCTTCCTGGAGCCGGCGCAGCCGGTTCAGGGTGGACTCGGCGAAGGCGCGCTCCTGCGCCGCCTGCTCGTGGAGCGCCTCGACCCGGCCCACCGTGGCCTCCGCGGCCTCGACCGCCGCTTGGGCTTCGGCCCGCTGCCGGGGGTCGAGCGGCACCGGCGACGCCGGCAGGAAGGTGGCGAGGACGCTCTCGGCGGCCAGCACCGGGTCCCCGGGTTCGAGTTCGATGCGGAGGACCCGGCCGGCCACCGGCGCCGAAATCTCGAACCGGTCGCGGACCCGCGTCTCGCCCTCCTCGTCGAGCGTCACCGAGAGCGTCCCCTGGACCACCGAGGCGATGTCCACCGGAATCGGGCGGGGGCGGGACCCGAGCGCGATCAGCGCGATGAGCGCGGCGAGGCCCCCGCCCCAGAGGATGAGCCGCCGTCGTTTCTTCATGACGCTCCTTATTCCCGGGTCTTGAGGACTTCCACGAGATCGAGCCGGTTCAATTTATGGCGAACGACTGCTGCCGAGAGCCCCATGGCGACGACCACCGCCGCCGAGGCCCACGCGAAGGTGCCCGGTTCGGTCACCAGCGGCATCCGGAACAGCTCGGTCTCGTAGGCGGCGAGCATGCCCGCGAGCATGGAGTAGCCGAGCCCGAGTCCCACCGGGATCGCCGCCGCCGTGAGGATGGCGAGCTCGCCGAAGAGCACGACGCCGATCTCCGCGCGGGTGAAGCCCATGACCCGCATGCTGGCCAGTTCGCGGCTCCGCTCGGAGAGCGAGATGCGCGCCGTGTTGTAGATCACCCCGAACGCGATCACCATCGCGAAGAGCAGGTTGATCGCCATCGTGTTGTTCATGTTCTCGGCGACGAAGGTCTCGAAGTTCTCGAGCATCGCGTGCTGGAGCGCCACGCCCGCCACCACCGGCATCCCCTTGAGCGCGGCGTACACCGACTCGCGCGCCGCCGGATCGATCCCGAGCGCCGCTCCGCTCATGGTCGCCGAGTCGCTGAGGAAGCGGCGGAGCGCCTCGGGTTCCATGTACGCCGAAACGCCCATCAGGTCGTCCACGGTGGCGCTCACCACCATGTCCCGCTCCGGCCGCGTCCCCTGGAGCGCCTCCACCCGCAGCGTGTCCCCCGGCGCCACGCCGAGCACGTCGGCGAGCTTCCGGGACAGGATGAGGCCCGTCCGGTCGAACCGCACCGGTTGGTAGTCGGCGCCCACCACCCGCTGCAGCCGGGCGTCGGGCTGGAGCGCCTGGATCCCGACCTGCCGGTTGCGGTTCCCGTTCCGGAGGCGTGCCGAGGCGCCGTTCAGGGGCTCGACCTCGACGACGCCCGGCACCGACGCCAGCTCGTAGAAGGCGGCGCGCCCCTCCGGTTCGAAGAAGGTCACGGTCACGTCCTGGCGCTGGACCACGTTGAACTGGAGCTGCATGAGCTCTTCGAACGAGTCCATGGCGGCGCTCGCCAGCACCATGATCGAGGCGGAGAACGCGATGCCGATCACGGACATGGCGGCGCGGGCCGGACGGCGCGAGAGGTTGCGGAGCACCATGCGGAGGGGCTGGGTCAGCCACCGCTTGAGCCCCAGCCGTTCCAGCAGCGAGACCCGGAAGGTGTCCGGCGCCGCGGGCCGCATCGCCTCCGCCGGCGGCAGGCGGACCACGCTCTTCACCGCGGCGGCGGCGCCCAGCACCGACGCCGCGCCGCAGGCCAGCAGGGCGCCCAGGATGTGCCCCCAGCTCCAGCGCATGATCAGGTCCGGGAAGCGGAAGTACTCCATGTAGAGATTGAGCATCCCCGCGCTCATCAGCGCGCCTAGCGCGATCCCGAGCATGCCTCCCAGGACGGACACCACCACCGCCCACTGGGTGAAGTGCAGCCCGAGGCGCAGGTTGGAGTAGCCGATCGCCTTGAGCACCGCGATCTGCTCCCGCTGGACCGCGACCATCCGCCGGAGGACGACGTTCAGGAGGAACGCCGCGATCCCCAGGAAGATCATCGGCATCAGGAGCGCCATGCCGCGCAGCCCGGTCAGCTCGTTCTGGAGGTACCAGTGGGAGATCTGCTGCGCGCGGGGGATGGCGCCGAGGCCGCCGTAGGACTCGAGCAGGCGGTCCAGCTCGGCGATCGCGGGCTCCGGGGCGGCGCCCTCGGCGAGCGACAGGGAGATGTCGTTGAACCCTCCCTCCATGTCGAAGGCGGTCGCGAGGTGCCGGCGCGCCATCCAGAACACCCCGAACCGGGTCGGGTCGGGCAGGAGGTCGCCGCCGGCGATCGCGTAGACGTACTCGGGGGAAAGCGCCGTCCCGACGATCTCGAGCCGCTGGCGCCGGCCGTTGATCACCGCGAAGACCTGGTCGCCGAGATCGAGTCCGTGCCCCTGGGCGAAGCGCTCGTTGACGATGGCTTCCTCGGCGCGTCCCGGGTCGGGCCAGCGCCCGCTGCGCAGGGTCACGCCGTTCAGGACCGGGCGGCCGCTGTCCGGAAGCGAGATGAGGCGGCCGTTCACCGGCTCGCTGGTTCCCGGGACGTCGAGGGTGACGCCCGCCACCACCCGGGTATCCGCCCGGACCACTCCGGGTAGCTCGTCGAGGCTCCCGGCGACCCAGCGGGGGACGCGCTTGGCGTTCGCGAAGACGTCGCCGAACTCGTTCCGGGCGTAGTAGCGGTCGCGCGTCGTCTCCAGCGAGTCGAAGCAGATGAGCGACGCGACCAGCAGCGCGATCCCCGACGCGACCACCACCGCGATGGCGAGCCCCATGGAGCGGACCCGCCAGAGGTCGCGGAGGAGCTTGCGGTCGAGAGCGGGGATCACGGTGTCGTCACCACTGGATCGTGGAGGCGGCGGCGCGCGTCTCATTGACGTGCTGCCGGGAGATGCGGCCGTCGGCGAGCGAGACGACCCGGTCGGCGATGGTGGCGATCGCGGCGTTGTGGGTGATGATGGCGGTGGTGGCCCCGTAGTCGCGGTTCACCCGCTCGAGCGCTTCGAGCACCTGGATGCCGGTGGTGATGTCGAGCGCCCCGGTCGGCTCGTCGCAGAGCAGGATGTCGGGCCGCTTGGCGATGGCGCGGGCGATGGCCACCCGCTGCTGCTCGCCGCCGGACATCTGGGAGGGGAAGTGGCTGCTCCGGTCGGCGAGCCCGACGATGTCGAGGGCCTCCTGCGCGGGGAGCGGGTCCTCGGAGATCTCGGTCACGAGCTCCACGTTCTCGCGGGCGGTGAGCGAGGGGATGAGGTTGTAGAACTGGAACACGAACCCCACCCGGCGCCGCCGGTACCGGGTCAGTTCCCCTTCGTCGGCGCGGGTCAGGTCCTGTCCCCGGTAGAGCACCTGCCCCGAGGTGGGGACGTCGAGCCCCCCCAGGATGTTCAGGAGGGTGGACTTGCCGCTCCCGGACGGCCCGAGCAGCACCAGGAAGCCGCCGACCTCGAGGTCCACGCTCACCCCGCGGAGCGCGTGCACCTCGACCTCGCCCATCTGGTAGACCTTGGTGACGTCCCGCATGGAGACGGCGAGGCCGCCGTTCGCTCCGTTGCCGTTTTCGTTCATATCCGTTTACGGATCAATACGCTGCGCAGCCTACCGGGTTCCGAGTCGGAGCGCCGGCCTCCGGCCGGCATCGCGGCCCCCCAGGGCCGCGAAACGCCAC
>VXWI01000121.1 GCA_009835985.1 Acidobacteriota bacterium
TCGCCCTCGCGTCGCTGCCCGCGTGCGGCGAGCCCGCGCTCGACGCATCCCCGCCCGGCGCACCCCCCGCCCAGGTCGAGTCGGCGCTGCTCCCGAGCTTCGTCATCCGCGGTGAGCCGACGCCCCGTACCGCCCTCGCCGACCGCATGGCAGCGCTCGGCGTGCCGGGGGTCAGCGTTGCCGTGCTCCTCGACGGCGAGGTCGCGTGGGCGCGCGGCTACGGGTTCGCCGACCTCGAATCGGAGCGGCCGGTCACCGCGAGCACCCTCTTCCAGGCCGCGTCGATCTCCAAGCCCGTGGCCGCGCTTGCGGCGCTGCAACTCGTGGAGGAAGGCCGCGTCGCGCTGGACGCCGACGTCAACCGGTACCTCATGAGCTGGCGCGTTCCCGCGAACGCCTTCACCGCCGAGGCTCCCGTGACGCTCCGCGGCCTCCTGACCCACCGCGCGGGACTCAGCGTCTCGGGATTCCCCGGCTACGGACCGAGCGAAGCGGTCCCGGACACGGCCGGGGTGCTCGACGGCCACGGCAACACCGATCCCGTCCGCGTCGTCTTGCCTCCCGGTGAGCGTTGGCAGTACTCCGGCGGCGGATACACCGTGATGCAGCAATTGGTTGCGGATGTCCGCGGCGCGCCGTTCCCCGAGGTCATGCGCCGCCGGGTGCTGGACCCGATCGGCATGGTCCGCTCGACCTACGAGCAACCGATTCCGCCGGACCGGCAGGATGACATCGCGACCGGCCACCGCCCCGAAGGGACCCCGGTTCCGGGCGGCTGGCACACCTACCCGGAGCAGGCGGCGGCCGGGCTGTGGACGACCCCGAGCGAACTCGCCCTCTACGCCGCCGAAGTCCAGCGGGCGTGGCGGGGCGAGTCGGCGCGGGTGCTGGGCGCCGTGCTCGCCCGGGAGATGCTGACCCCGGACGAGGACAACTGGGGCCTCGGCCCCGCGATCTCCGAGGACGGCGCGCGCTTTCGCCACGGAGGCTCGAACCGGGGCTTCCGTTCCACCTTCGCCGCGGCCATCGACGGGAATCACGGCGTCTTCGTGATGACCAACTCGGACGCCGGGTCTCCCCTCGCGAACGAGATCGCCATTACCGTGGCGGAGGCGTACGGGTGGTCCGGACCACGGCCCGCGGAGCGGGTGCCGGTCGACCTGCCGGCCGAGGTCCGGGAGCGGTATGTGGGCACGTATGTCGTCGCCGAGAGCGACATCGAGTTCGCGGTCGAGCTGGAGGAACGGGGGCTGACGCTGACGTGGCGGGGGGAGCGCACGGTGCTGTGGCCGTCGGGCGACTCGACGTTCTTCGATGCGGAGGACGGACGCGAGGTGCGGTTCCGGTGGGAGCCGGACGGGGTGGAACTGGCGCGCGGCACCCTCAGGGCGACGCGCGTTTCCAGGTGAACCGGGGCGGTCTGAAGCCGATGTTTGAGCTCTCGGACGCCCGGGTCCGGCTTCGCGAGGACGCGCGGACGCTCGCCGAGCGCGAGATTGCGCCGCGCGCCGCGGAGGTGGACCGGACCGAGGCCTACCCCTGGGCCAATGTGGAGGCGCTGGCCGCGGCCGGCTTCATGGGAATGACCATCCCGAAGGAATATGGCGGACGCGGCATGACGTGCCTCGACGCGGTCCTGGTCATCGAAGCGTTCGCGCGGGTCTGCGGCGTCACCGCCCGGATCGTTGTCGAGGCCAACCTGGGGGCGATCGGCGCGATCATGCGGTACGGCTCCGAGGCCCAGAAGAAGCTCGCCGCCGAGCTGGTGCTGTCGGGGGACAAGCCCGCGATCTGCATCACCGAGCCCGGCGCCGGCAGCGCGGCCACCGAGATGACGGCCCGGGCCGACCGGAAGGGCGATCGCTACGTCCTGAACGGGACCAAGCACTGGATCACGGGCGGGGGCGTTTCCAGGCTCCACCTCATCTTCGCCCGGGTGTTCGAGAACGGCGTCGATCAGGGGATCGGCGGTTTCGTGGTCGTCCGCTGCCCCGAAACGGGCGCTCCGGCGGGTCTCGGCATCGGCCGCCGCGAGCCGGCCATGGGTCTGCGCGGCCTTCCCGAAACGGAGATCTTCCTGGAAGACCTGGAGGTTCCGGAGGACATGATCGTGGTCCCGCCGGAAGGTCCGCGGCGCGCCTTCGCGAGCCTGATGAACGCCTACAACGGCCAGCGCGTCGGAGCGGCGGCGGTGGCGCTCGGCATCGCGCAGGGCGCCTACGAGCTGGCGCTCGACTACAGCCGGACGCGGGAGCAGTTCGGGCGGCCCATCTGCGAGTTCCAGGGTTTGCAGTGGATGCTGGCCGACATGGCGACGGCGCTCGACGCCGCGCGGCTGATGATCTGGCGGGCGGCGGCTGGCGCCGGGAGCACGGGCTTTCCCGACGCGAAGCAGGCGGCCCAGGCCAAGATCCTGGCCTCCGAGACCGCCATCGAGGTCACGAACGACGCGCTGCAAATGTTCGGCGCCGCCGGATACTCGCGGAACCTGCCGCTGGAGCGCATGGTCCGCGACGCCCGCATGTTCACGATCGGAGGCGGGACGGCGCAGGTCCTGCGGACGGTGGTCGCTTCCCGCCTGCTCGGACGGAAGCTGCCGCAGACGCGTTCGGCCCCGCCCCGGGGCGAATAGCCGCTTTGCCACCCGAGCGGTAGATCAGGGCGCGCGCCGACCTCCGACCCGACTTGACGTTCCGGCCCTCCCTGCCAAGAATCCGCGCCATAATGCCGAGCGTGCGCTGGATGTTGACGTGGGCTGCCCTTCCGGCGCTCGCGGTGCTCGTCCTCGGCGGCGTCCCTCATCCGCACGACGAGGTCGAGGGACACGGGGAGCACTGCGTCTTCTGTCACGCCCAGGACGCGCTCTTCGTCGCGCCCGGCCCCCCGGCGAACCCGGACCCGGTCGAGCGCGCGACCGACGTCCCGGTTGCCCCGGCGCCTGTCCACGGGAGGACGCCCACGGGGGGCGGCCCCCGGGCGCCTCCCGCCTGACTCTCGAGCAACCGTAGCCGGCCCGCGGGCAGGCTGCTCTGTACTGTTGTTGTGCCCGCGCCCGTTTCGGTGCGCCGGCGTTCCCTCATCCGGCGAGGAGAGAGTCCGATGCCAATCCAGGCACCCTTGGAAAACTCCGCCACCAGCGGGGCCTCATCCGTTCCCATCCGGGAGGCCGGGTTCGAGGGTCCGTGACCATGAAGGTCTCGCTCGCGATCATCCCGTCGAGCACGGTTCTGGTTTCGGGATCGCGGCTGGCGGCGTGCGCCGCGACCTGGTGTGCCGTGCACTGTGCGATCACCCCGTTCCTGGCCGTTGCGGCGCCGGCGTTGGCGCTCTCCGAAGGCGCCGAGCGAGTGCTCTGGGCCGGGACCGTCGTTCTCGGGGCGGTGATGCTTCTCATGGGGCCGGCCCGCAGGAGCGCGGCGCCGGTCCTCACGTTCGTGGGTGGGGCCGCGATCTGGGGCGGCTCCCTCGCCGGTTGGTTCGAGCCAGTGCCGGAGACCGTCACGTCGGCCGCCGGCGGCCTGACCCTCGCCGGCGCGCTGGTGTGGAGCGCCCGTATCTGCCAGGCCGGGGCGTGCCCGGCCTGCGACGACGAGGAGACCACCGACCAGTCACTCCCACCATCCGGCGCCCGGCAGCAAGGCCGGCGCCGCTTCTTCGGGAGCCCGTGAACCATGATGTGGCCGACCGTTGCCGTCAACTCCCGGGCGCTACGTCGCCTGGCGCTCTTCGCTCTGTTCCCCGGCCTGGCCGCGTGCGGACCGGGCGCGCCCGACGATCCAGGAGCGCTTGAGGGCGTGGTGTTTGAGACACCCTGGACGAAGACCTTCCGCGCCGTCGAACGGGACGGCTACCGCATCGTCGACATCGAGGCGTCCGTCATCACCTGGGGCGGAACGGCGGGCGGGCCGCCGCAACGCGCCCGTCTCGTGCTGGTCCCGCGGGGCCAGGAGCCGCCGCCCCTCGAGGGGGATCTGGCGGGGGCCACTTTGATCCGCACGCCCGTCCAGCGGATCGCCGTCAACGATCAGGCCCATGAGGCCATGCTCCGCGCCCTCGGGGTCGAGGACCGGATCGTCGCGGTCGGCGGGCACAACAGCTACGACGACGACCTGCGGCGGAAGGTCCGGTCGGGCGAGCTCCAGCGGATCGAATACGGCTGGCACAAGCCGCCGACGCTCGACGCGCTGGTGGCGGCGCGGCCGGACGTGCTGATCGCGCACATGGCCGACCTCACGCACACCCAGCACCTCGAGCGCGTCGAGGCGCTCGGCATCCCCTTCGTGCCGACCTTCATCGACGCGGAGCCGCACTACCTGGGCCGCACCGCGTGGGTGCTCCTGATGGGTCTCCTGACCGGGAAAGAGGCGGAAGCCGAGGCGTTCGTTGCGCACGTCGCGCGCGAGGTGGACCGGCTAAAGGCGATCGCCGCGGAGCAGCCGCGCCGGTCGGTCCTCTGGGCCTGGTACCGGAGCGCGGGCAATCGCTGGGCGGTGACGCAACGGAACGCCGAAGCGGCCCTCATCCGCGACGCCAACGCGGAGCTCGTGCTCGGCGCCGAGGACGATCCCGAGCTCGACACCTTTTCCGAGCTCTCGACGGAACGGCTCCTGCGGGACGGGACGGGCGCCGATTGCTGGATGATCCGCGACCCGGTGTCCTCGGTATTCGATGACCGGGCCGTGCTTCAGCGCTTCAAGGCCTATCAGGACGACTGCGTGTTCTGGACGGCGGGCAAGCGCCACCCCACCGCGGACTCCTGGGAGTTGTGGGAGATGGGGACGATCCGGCCCGACTGGCAACTGGCGGACATCGTGAAGATGGTGCACCCCGAACTGCGCGACGGCGAGTGGCGCTACCTCGCGCCCGAAACATGGAAGGCGGACTATGCCGGCGCGGGTACGCACTAGCAGCATGAACCGAATCGTCGCGCCCGGTTCGGTGCGCCGGGGTTCCCTCAGTCGGGGGAAGGGTGCGTCATCAACCTCCGCGCCGTCGCGCCTGGCGCTCTTCGTGGTGCTCCTCGGCCTGGCCGCGTGCGGACCGGGCGCGCCCGCCGATCCGGGACCTCTGGAAGGCGAGGCGCTCGAAACACCCTGGACAAAGACCTTCAGCGCCGTCGAACGGGATGGCTACCGCATCGTCGACATCGAGGCGTCCGTCATCACCTGGGGCGGCACGGCGGGCGGGCCGCTCCAGCGCGCCCGCCTCGTGCTGGTCCCGCGGGGCCAGGAACCGCCGCCCCTGACGGGAGATCTGGCGGGGGCCACGTTGATCCGCACGCCCGTCCAGCGGATCGCCGTCAACGATCAGCCCCATGAGGGCATGCTCCGCGTCCTGGGGGTCGAGGACCGGATCGTCGCGGTCGGCGGGCACAACAGCTACGACGACGGCCTGCGGCAGAAGGCCCGGTCGGGCGAGATCCAGCAGATCGGCTACGGCTGGCACATGCCGCCGACGCTCGATGCGCTGGTGGCGGCGCGGCCGGACGTGCTGGTCGCGCGCATGGCCGACCTCACGCACACCCAGCACCTGGAGCGCGTCGAGTCGCTCGGCATCCCCTTCGTGCCGACCTTCGTCGACGCGGAACCGCACTACATGGGCCGCGTCGCGTGGGTGCTCCTGATGGGCCTCCTCACCGGGAAGGAGGCGGAAGCCGAGGCGTTCGTCGCGCAGGTCGCGCGCGAGGTGGACCGCCTGAAGGCGCTCGCCGCGGAGCAGCCGCGACGGTCGGTCCTGTGGGCCTGGTACCGGAGCGCGGGCAATCGCTGGGCAGTGACGCAACGGAATGCCGAAGCGGCCCTCATCCGCGACGCCAACGCGGAGCTCGTGCTCGGCGCCGAGGACGATCCCGAGCTCGATACCTTTTCCGATCTCTCGACGGAACGCCTTCTGCGGGACGCGACGGACGCCGACTGCTGGATGATCCGCGACCCGCTGTCCTCGGTCTTCGACGATCAAGCCGTGCTGCAGCGCTTCAAGGCCTATCAGGACGGATGCGTCTTCTGGGAGCCGGGAAAGCGCCATCCCACCGCGGACTCCTGGGAGCTGTGGGAGATCGGCACGATCCGGCCGGACTGGCACCTGGCCGACATCATCAAGATGGTGCACCCCGAACTGCGCGACGGCGAGTGGCGCTACCTGGCGCCGGAAACGTGGAAGTCGGACTATGCCGGCGCGGGTACGCACTAGCAGCCTGTCCCGAGAATGACGCGGCGCTCGATTCCCTCGCCGTCTCGTCCGGTGGTCTTCGTTCTCCTCCTCGGCCTGGCCGCGTGCGGGTCCGGCGCGCCCGGTGACCCGGGAGCGCTCGAGGGCAAGGCGCTCGACCTCCCTTACACGAAGGTCTTCCGCGCCGTCGAGCGGGACGGCTACCGTGTCGTGGACATCGAGGCGTCGCTCGTCGCCTGGGGCGGATCAGCGGGCGGGCCAGCGCAACGCGCCCGCCTCGTGCTGGCCCCGCGGAGTCAGGAGCCGCCGCCCCTGACGGGAGATCTCGCGGGGGCCACGCTGATCCGCACGCCCGTCCAGCGGATCGCCGTCAACGACCAACCCCATGAGGCCATGCTCCGCGCCCTCGGGGTCAAGGACCGGATCGTCGCGGTCGGCGGGCACCGGAGCTACGACGACGATCTGCGCGAGAAGGTCCGGTCGGGCGAAATCCAGCAGATCGGCTACGGCTGGCACATGCCGCCGACGCTCGACGCGCTGGTGGCGGCGCGTCCGGACGTGCTCATCAAGCGCATGGCCGACCTCACACACACGCAGCACGTGGAGCGCGTCGAGGCGCTCGGCGTTCCGGTCGTGCCGACCTTCATCAATGCGGAGCCGCACTACATGGGCCGGGTGGCGTGGGTGCTGCTGATGGGCCTCCTGACCGGAAAGGAGGCGGAAGCCGAGGCGTTCGTTGCGATGGTCGCGCTGGAGGTGGACCGGCTGAAGGCGCTCGCCGCGGAGCAGCCGCGCCGGTCGGTGCTCTGGTCCTGGTACCGGAGCGCGGGCAACCGCTGGGCGGTGACGCAACGAAACGCCGACGCGGCCCTCATTCGCGACGCCAACGCGGAGCTCGTGCTCGGCGCCGAGGACGATCCCGAGCTCGACACCTTTTCCGAACTCTCGACGGAGCGGCTCCTGCGGGACGCGACGGGCGCCGATTGCTGGATGATCCGGGAACCCCTGGCCGCGGTGTTCAACGATCGGGCCGTACTGTCCCGCTTCAAGGCCTACCACGACGGGTGCGTGTACTGGGCGCCGGGCAAGCGCAACCCCGCCGCCGACGCGTGGGAGATGTGGGAGATGGGGTATATCCGGCCGGACTGGCTCCTGGCGGACATCGTGAAGATGCTGCACCCCGAATTGCGCGACGGCGAGTTCCGCTACTTGGCGCCGGAAACGTGGAAGGCGAGCTATGACGATGCGGGTCAGAACTAGCGCTGCCGCCCTGATCGCCGCGCTCGCCGCGGTCTCGTTGTTGACGCTGACCTACGGCCAGATTGCGCTCCCTCTCGCCGACACGCTCGGCGCCCTGATGGGGACGCAGTCGACCGACCTGGCCCGTCAGATCGTCCTCGAGATCCGCCTGCCCCGGGTGGCCGCCGCGATCATCGCCGGCGGCGCGCTCGGCATGGCGGGGGTGCTGATGCAGGCCCTCTTCCGGAACCCGGTCGCCGACGCGTGGTCCCTCGGCCTGCTCGCCGGCGGCCAGTTCGGGGTGGCGCTCACCGTGACCGCGGCGGCCTTCGCCGGTCCCGCGGCGGTGTCCTTCCTCACCATCTTCGAAGGACCGAGCATCACGCTCGCCGCCGCCGCGGGGGTCGCGGTGGCGGCGGTCTTCATGCTGGCGCTCGGCCGCCGGGTGGGCGCCATCACGCTGCTCGTCATCGGCCTCATGCTGGGGTTCACCTCGCAGGGTCTCACGAGCGTCCTCCTCCATTTCGCCGCCCGCGCCGGCGGCCGGGTCTATGGCGGGTGGCAGGATGCGAGCTTCGCGGCAATCGCCCCGGCGTCGCTGCCGTGGCTCCTCGCGCCCATCGTCATCGGCGCCGCGGCGGCCGTGGCGACGGCCAAGCCCCTCAGCTCGCTGCTGCTCGGCGAGACCTACGCCCGCAGTCTCGGTGTCAGGGTGACGTCCCTGAGACACGCCGTGCTGGCGGCGACGGTCCTGCTGGTGGCGCCCGTCGTGGCCTTCTGCGGCCCGGTCAGCTTCGTCGGCCTCATTGCGCCCCACTTCGCCCGGGCACTCGCGGGCACGGCGCGGATCCTCCCGCTCCTCCCCCTCGCCGCGCTCGGCGGCGCCCTGCTGGCCGTGGCCGGCGACGCCATCGTGCATGCGCCCTGGGAGCAGCACTTCCTGCACCTGAACAACATCCTCGCGATCCTCGGCGCTCCGGTGGTGATCCTCATCCTGATCTTCTCACCGGCCGTGAGGCAGTGGCGGTGATGCTGGACCTCAAATCCCTCGCCGTCGGGTACCGCAGCGCGGGCGGCCCGCTCCTGTCCGGCATCGAGGTGTCGGCCGAGGCCGGCGACTTCATCTGCATCCTGGGCCGCAACGGGTCCGGGAAGTCAACCCTCATGCGCACGATCGCCGGGCTGCAACCGTCGCTCGGCGGAGCCGCCCGGCTCGGCGGCGAGGACGTCGCGTCCATGCGCCCGGCGACGCGCGCCCGCCGGATCGCCGTGATGCTGACCGAGCGGGCGTTCAATCCGGGTCTGCGCGTCGAGGACGTCGTCGCGCTCGCGCGGCAGCCTTTCACGGGCTGGGAGGGCCGGTTGGGCGACGCCGACCGGGCCGCGATCGCCGACGCGGTCGCGGTCATGGGCATCGAGCCGTTCCTGCGGCGCTACTTCAACAGTCTCAGCGACGGCGAGCGGCAGCGGGTCATGATCGCGCGGGCGCTGGCCCAGACCCCGCGTCTCATGATCCTCGACGAGATCACCGCCTTTCTGGATCTTCCGAGCCGGGTCGAGATCATGGCCCTCCTGCGTTCCCACGCCAAGGCGAAGGGGCAGGTCATTCTGCTGTCCAGCCACGACCTCGACCTGTCGCTGCAGCTTGCCGACAGCGTCTGGCTGCTCGACGGCGCGGGTGGGTTCTCGGCCGGGACGCCGGACGCGCTCAGCCGCAGCGGCGCGGTCGGCCGCGCCTTCGACACCGGCGCCATCCGGTTCTCGCCCTCAGAGGGGCGGTTCGAGATCGGAACCTCCGGTTCCGCGTAGCCGTATGGGACGGAAACAGCGGGAGCCGGTCATGGGTAGCGGACGAGGCAGCCCCGGGTGGCTGCGCGCCGGCTGGGGGGCGGCGATCGTCGTCCCGCTGGTCCTCCTGGTTGGCCTCCCCGCGGACGTCTGGCACGACGAGCATCACGAAGAGCACGAGGATGACCACGAGTGCGCCGTCTGCCACGCGGGGCACCAGACCGCCGATCTCGCCAGGCCAGCGGAGGTTTGCTCTTCCCAGGCTCCCGCCCGCCTCCAGCAGGCGCCTGCGGTCCGCCGGGCCGTTGCCCTGCGCCTCCTGCGCCGGCCCGCCCGCGCTCCTCCCGCGGTTCTCCGCGAACCGGCCGTGCCCGTCCGCTCTCCGCGGGCGTAGGGCCGGCACGCCGCTGCGGTCGTCCGACCGCGCGCGTCCCCTCGCAGCTGCCGCGTTCCCCCGGCGCCAGTCGGGAAGCCCTCAGGAACGAACGGTCCGCCGCACGCACGGCCCCCGCCGGAACCGTCTTGCCGAGGGCGAGAGTTCGGGAGAACACAGATGTACCGATCCAAATTCCTTCTCTTCCTGGCGGCCGGCCTGCTGGCCGCCTTCGCAACCGCGCCCGTCGAGGCGCGCGAGGACAGCGCCGCGACCGATTCCGGCGCCCAGTCCTCCTCCTCGCTGGCCGGTACCGTCGTTGACTCGACCGGCGGGGCCATCCGGGGCGCCCGCATCGCCATCCGTCGTGGTGGCGAGCTCGTGGGCGAGACCCGCTCAGCCGGCGACGGCTCCTACACCCTGCCGCTCGCTCCCGGCGAGTACCTCGTCGAAGTCCAGGCGTCCGGGTTCGATCTCGCCGTCCGGACAGTCCGCGTGGATTCGGGAGCCGAAGAACTCGACTTCGAGCTCGAGCTCACCGGACTCGCGGAGTCGGTGAGCGTCACCGCCCGCGTCGAGGGATACGTCGCAGGGACCGCCACGACCGGGACGAAGCTCGATCTTTCGCGTATCGAGGTGCCGCAATCGATTTCCGTGGTTCCTCGAGAAGTCATGGAAGACCGGGTCGTGGTTCACCTGAGCGACACCGCCGACAACGCCGCCGGCGTCACCTCCCGCACTGCGTATGGCGGCGTTCAGAACAACAACTACGCCTTCCGGGGTTTCTCGGGGGGATTCACCGGCGTCAACCTGAGAAACGGCTTCCAGCAGTTCCCGTTCCTGTCGAAGAGCGATGTCGCGAACGTGGAACGGGTCGAGTTTCTCAAGGGCCCCTCATCGCTTCTCTACGGCGCCGGCGAGGTGGGCGGCCTCGTCAACACGATCACCAAGAAGCCGCTCGCGGAGCACCGCTACGAGATCGGCTTCACCGGGGGCGGCTTCGGACAGTTGCGGCCCACCGTGGATCTCTCCGGCCCGCTGAACGCCTCGCGCACGCTGCTCTTCCGCGTGAACGCCGCCCATGACCGTGGAAGCAGCTACCGCGACCTGATCGAGCACGAGAACTCCATCGTCGCTCCCGCGCTCACCTGGATTCTGCGGCCGGGGACGACCCTCAGCCTCGAGGCCGAATGGGCGCGCTTCGACCACAACTTCGATCGGGGTTTTCCGATCGAGGAGGTTTTTCTCGAGGAGCCGGCCAGCACGAGCTATGGCGAGGAGTGGGCGGAGTCGCTGAACGAGCAGCGCATCGTCGTGCTGAACCTGACCCACGACTTCTCGCCCGACTGGAGCTTCCGGAGCGGCTTCTCGCGCATGGAGGCCGACCAGGACATCAACGCCGCCGGCTTCGGCTTCTTCGCCCTGGGTTTCGACGGCCGCACCATCAATCGCCAGAACTTCGTCACCGACGAGAGCTCGGAGAACGACAGCCTCCAGAACGAGCTGTACGGACGCTTCTCGACCGGCGCCGTCGAACATGAACTGATAGCCGGCGTGGAGCTCACCCGCTACCGGTTCTACTACACGTTCGACATCAACGAACTGGACCCCGTGGACCGGTTCGACCCGGTGCGCGGAGCGTTGCCGGGGGAGCCGAGCTTCGGCTTCGACGATGACTCCGCGGCGACCCAGACCGGGCTCTACCTTCTCGATCAGATCACGCTCACCGAGCGGCTGAAGGTTCTCCTCGGCGGCCGGTTCACCCGCGTTTCGTCCGAGCAAAGGGACATTGCGAGCGGAGAACTCCTCGACGAGCAGGACGACCAGGAGTTCATACCGCGCGCCGGAATCACCTACGAGGTCCTGCCGGCCGGGAACGTGTACGGAAGCTTCGCCACCTCGTTCTACCCGAACCTGACCGGGCACTCCGGAAGTTCGGCGCGGCAGGCGAACGGGGAACCCCTCGAGCCCACTCGCGGACGCCAGTGGGAAGCGGGATGGAGGCAGGAACTCGCGAACGGCCGGATCCTGGCGACGGTCGCCTGGTTCGACCTCAGGAAGCAGAACATCGTCGTCCCGGACCCGGACGACCCGACGTTCGTTTTCAGCATCCAGGTGGGCGAGCAGCACAGCCGCGGCGTCGAGGTGGAAGTCGCCGGAGCCGTCACGCCGAGCCTGAACGTCGTCGCGACCTACACCGGCATGACTTCGGAGGTGAGCGAGGACGTGCGCGAGGCCTATCTCGGTGACCGGCTCGCCGGCGTCGCGCCCCACTCGGGGAGCGTGTTCCTGAACTACCGCGTCCGCGACGGTTCGCTCCGGGGACTGTCCTTCGGAGGCGGGGCGTACGCGACTGGCAATCGCATGGCCGCGCTCCCGAACCCGGACTGGGAAGTGCCGACCTCGGCGCGCTTCGACGTGATCCTCGGGTACGAGCGCCGCGACTGGGTGGTGGATCTCGCGATCAAGAACCTGACGGATTCGCTGGACTTCCAGCTCGGCGGCTTCCGGACGATGATGCCTCTCCCGACCCGGCACGCGCTGGTCTCCTTCAGGTACCGGTTCGGCCCCTAGTGACCTGCTGACCAGAGGAGGAAGCACCATGCTCGAAGCCAGGAAGCTCACGAAGTCGTTCGGCGACGTGCGGGCGCTGCAATCCTTGAACGTCCGGATCGGCGCCGGGGAGGGCCTGTGCCTCCTCGGCGCCAACGGCGCCGGCAAGACGACCACCATCAACCTCTTCCTCGCTTTCCTCGAACCCACCTCCGGGTCGGCGCTGGTCAACGGACAGGACGTCCAGCGCGACCCGATCGGCTCCAAGCGGCATCTCGCGTACATCCCGGAGCAGGTGGCGCTCTACCCGTCCCTGACCGGGCTGGAGAACCTGGAGTTCCTCGCCGAACTCTCCGGACACCGGGACTACGGCGCCGACGACCTCTTCCGGTTCCTCGAACGCGCCGGGCTCGATTCGGTCGCGGCATTCCGGCGCGTCGCCGAGTACTCCAAGGGGATGCGCCAGAAGGTCGCGATCGCCGCGGCCCTGGCCCGGCGGGCGAGCGCTTTCCTCCTCGACGAACCACTCTCGGGGCTCGACCCGAAGGCGGCGAACGAGTTCACGGAGGTGCTCGGCGGACTCCGGAGCGAGGGTGCCGCCGTCCTGCTCGCGACGCACGACATCTTTCGAGCCCGGGAACTCGGCACGACCATCGGGATCATGAGGTCCGGGGAACTTGTCGATCAACTGGACCCGGCCTCCGTGACCGCGGCCGAACTGGAGAAGATCTACCTGGCCCACATGCGCGGCGTGTCCGGCGCCGGAGGCTCAACGTGATCCGCGCCATTGCCTTGAAGGAGTTCCGGCAGTACTGGCGGGACGGCCGCTTCGTCACCGTGTTCGGCATCGTGGTGGCGCTCGGCCTGGCCGCGACGCTCGCCGGGTGGAGCGCCGTTTCGGCGATGGAGCGGGAACGCGCCGCCGCGGTCGCGACGGACCGCGAGATCTGGGACAACCAGGGTCTGAAGAACCCGCATTCCGCGGCCCACTTCTCGCGCTATGCGTTCCAGCCGACCTTCAACCTGGCGGTGTTCGACCCGGGTCTGACCGACTACGTGGGGAACGCCATCTGGCTCGAAGCGCACTACCGCGATCCCGCCGCGCTCAGGCCCATCGAGGACGCCGTCGAGATCCAGCGGATCGCCCAGTTGAACCCGGCATGGGTCATCCAGGTCTTCGGTCCCCTGCTGATCTTCGTCCTGCTCTACGGCGCGGTCGCCGGCGAGCGCGAATCCGGGACGCTGCGTCAACTCCTGGCCGCCGGTGTGCGCCCGGTCTCGCTCCTGCTGGGGAAAGCCGTCTCGGCCTTCAGCCTGACCGGCCTGCTCGTCTTCGGCGTACTGCTCGGTTCCGCGTTCCTGATGAGCGCGGACGGCATCGAGCGCCTGCCCGACACCGGGCTGCGCACCGTGGGGCTCATCGCCCTCTATCTCGTGTACCTCGCGATCTTCGTCTTTGTGGCGCTCGGGGTGTCGTCCCTCAGCGCCCGCTCCCGAACGGCGCTTGCCGCACTGGTGGGCATCTGGATCGTTGCGACGATCCTGGGGCCGCGGATCGGACCCGATGTGGCGGGCGCCCTCGCCCCCGCTCCCCCGGCGCACGAGTTCGCCGCCCGTCTCCAGCAGGAGTCCTCCGATCCGTTCTGGGGATCGAGCGAAGAAGCCGTGGAGCGGCGGCAAGCGGTGATGGACGACGTGCTGGACGCGTACGGCGTGGAGACAATCGAGGAGCTCCCCATCAACTATGACGGCCACCTCCTCCAGGAGAGCGAGGAGTTCGCGAACGACGTGTTCGACGCTTTGTACGACGAACTCTGGGGCAGCTATGAGCGCCAGCGCGCCGTCGCGCGCGCCTTCGCGCTCCTCTCCCCCACGATCGCCGTGCAGCACGTCTCGATGGCGCTCGCGGGAACCGACATCCATGCCTACCGGCACTTCGCCGACGAAGCGGAGGGGTTCCGACGGGAGTTCGTGCTCCTGCTGAACCAGGAAATGATCGACCACGGCGGCGCGGACGGCTACGCCTACGTCTCCGGAAACGACTTCTGGCGGCAGAACCCCGACTTCGCCTACACCGCGCCCGGCATCGGTGACGCCATCCGGGGGGTGCGCGGCGACGTCCTCATCCTGCTGCTCTGGCTCGCGGCCGCCGTGGCGCTCGCGGCCGCGGGCGCCCGCCGCGGCTTCCTCGCCGAGGTGGCGGCATGACCGTGCGGGCGATCCGGAAGCACGAGCGCCGGGCGCTCGTGCACGACCGCGTACAGGTCATCCTGCTGGGACTGTTCACCCTGGTGTGCCTGTTGGCCTCGGTTCGGGGCGCCCAGTACCGCGGGGCGCTGGACGCGGCGGCGACGAGCTTCGAGGCCGAGAACCGGGAGCAGGACGCGGCCTGGCGCGAACGGGTGGTTGCCGTCGAGTCGGGAAGCGTGGCGCGCGAGGACGACGTGTTCGCCGGCCTCGCCATGGACGTCGCCCGGCCGGCCGTCGCCGCGCCGGGGCCGCTGGCCGACTTCTCGCGCGGGGTGACCGACGTGCACCCCTTCCTGTCGAGGGTGGCGCTCTGGCGCAGCGTGGACCGGCTGTTCGGGAACTACCAGTTTCAGAGCCCGAACGAGATTCGCGCCGGCAAGGTAGACCTCGCGTTCGCGGTGCTCTTCCTCATGCCGCTCCTGATGATCGCGCTCACGTTCGGGGCGCTCTCCCGGGACCGGGACAGCGGGCGGCTCGGGTTGCTCCTGTCGCACCCGATCTCGGTGCGCGCCGTGGTCCGGTCGAAGCTGTTCGTTCGGCTGGGCGCGGTGTTCGTCATTCTCGTCGCTTCCCTGCTTGCCGGGCTGTTCCTCGGCGCGGGTGGCGTCCCGGACGGCGAGCGGCTGGGGCGGTTCGGGTTCTGGTTTCTCGCGGCGTCCGGCTACTTCGCGTTCTGGGCCGGCGCGCTCTACTGGTTCATCAGCCTCAACCGAAAGAGTGAGACGACCGCGCTGATGATGGTCGGGTTCTGGGTGCTGAACAGCCTGGTCGGCCCCGCCGTCCTGGCTGCCGCCGCCCAGCTCATCTACCCGGCCCCGTCGCAACTGGCCTTCCTGTCCACGGCGCGCGAAGTCTCGAACGAGGCGTACCGGTCGCGGGCGGACGTCATGCAGGGCATGCTGCTGGACCACCCCGAGCTCACCGTCCAGAACTACACGATCCCCGAGTACATCCGGGTCTACTACCTAGTGAACGAGACGGTGGACCGCGCCGTGGAGCCGGTGCTCGAGGAGTTCGAGGCGGTTCAGAGCCGGCGGCAGTCCCTCCTGAGCCGCGTCCAGTACGTCGCCCCGGCGGCGCTCGCCATGCGATCCCTGAACGAGATCTCCGGAACCGATCTCGCCCGGCAGGTCCGTTTCGAGGGCGAGGTTCGGGCCTACAAGCGGGCGATCGCCCGGCATGTCGAAGCCAACGTCCTCTCCGGCGAGCCGCTGACGCTGGCCGAGGTGGATGCGGTTCCGACCTATGCCTTCCGGGAGAGCGGCCTCGGGGCGATCGGGCGGAATGTCCTGTTCCCGGTCGGCTACCTGTTCGGCCTCGGGCTGCTGGCGGCCGCCCGCGCGCGAAGGAACCTCGCGAGGCTTCAGACCCGATTTCGGGAAGCGTGAGCCAGAGGCGGCGCTGGTGCGTCCTCGCGCTCGGTGGGCTCGGAGTGACCTCCCTCCCGTCCGGGGCCGGCGGACAGGACGTTCCGGTCGCCCGGGCGTCGCGAGCGCGGGGTCCGATCGAGGTGGACGGGCGTCTCGACGACGACGCGTGGGCCGGGGCCGGTGAGCTCGGCGCCTTCGTCCAGGTCGATCCCGCGGCCGGCGAGCCGAGCCACGCCCCGACCAGCGTGCGCCTCCTCTGGGACGACGCGGGGCTGTACATCGGGGCCGAGATGACCGAGCTGGAGGCCCGCACCGCCACCCGCGTGGAAGGGTTGCGCCGCGATTTCACCTACGGCACCAGCGACGTCTTCGGCGTCCTGCTCGACGGCTTCGGCGACGGCCGCTTCGCGATGGCGTTCATGACGAACCCTGACGGCGTGCAGCGCGACCTGCTGATCTTTGACGGACGGGATGCGGACGAGGCGTGGAACGGGATCTGGCGGGTGCGCACAGCCCGTATCCAGAGCGGATGGACCGTGGAGACCTTCATCCCGTGGAAGACGCTTCGCTACGGGGGCAACGCGGGGTGGCGCGTGAACTTCATCCGGGAGACGCGCGCCATCCAGGAGACGAGCGGCTGGTCGCCCTGGCATCGCGGCGTCGAGCCGTGGGACATGGCGTTCGCCGGGCGACTCGAAGGGATCGCGCCGCCCCCGCCGGGGGTGAATGCGCAGATCCAGCCGTACCTGGCGGGACGCGCCGAGTCCATCGGCAGCGCCCCGTTCCGCGACCCGATGTCCACGGGCGACGCGGGGATCGACCTCAAGTGGGCGATGACGCCCAACACGGTGCTCGACCTGACCTGGAACATGGATTTCGCCCAGGCCGAGGTGGACCGGCAGGTGGTCAACCTCGACCGCTTCTCGGTCTTCTTTCCCGAGCGGCGCACCTTCTTCCTCGAAAGCGCCGGCCTCTTCCACACGGGCCTCAACGTCATCGCGCCCTTCTACAGCCGCCGCATCGGACTCGACAGCGAGGGCCAGCCGGTTCCGGTCACCGCCGGGGCGCGCGTGACGCACCGATCCACGAAGTCCAGCGGCGGCGCGCTCCTCGTGCGGCAGGAAGGCGTGGGGTCGTCGGACGGCACCGTCTTCGGCGTGGGGCGCTACGTGCGGAACGTCGGCGCGCGGGGGCGGCTCGGAGGGCTGGTCGCCACCCGGCACGACCAGGGCCTCCCGGCCGGGTCTTCCGCCCTCAACACCGTCGGCGTCGTCGACTGGTTCTTTCGTCCGACGACGAACCTCTTCACGAGAGGGAAGGTCTCGCGCTCGTTCACCGAGGGGAACGGGGGCGACGGTTGGGCCGGGCACGTGTGGGTAGGAAACACGGCTCCCTGGGGCTACGTCGGCTGGCTGCAGGAATACGTGGACCCTCAGTGGGAGCCCCGCTCCGGCTTCGTCTTCACGAAGGACGTCATCGTGACGAGTCCGGCCCTCCGGCTGGATCTGCGGCCGGGGTGGCTCCCGCGCTGGGCGCGCGCCTACACGCCGGGGTTGACCCTCTTCCTCTTCAACCGCGCGTCGACCGGGGACTTCTTCTCGGGCTTCGTAAGCATCCGGCCGCTGACGTTGCGGCTCGAAAGCGGTGGGGAGATCGGACTCTCGCTTCGTCCCGAGTGGCAGCGGTTCGACGGCGCCTTCCAGCCCGTGCCCGGGATCCGCGTGCCGGCGGACGACTACCGCTTCACGCGCTGGACCCTCTCGGCCGAGCACGATCCGTCGGCGAACGTCACCGGAGGCGTGCGCTACACGACCGGCCCCTTCTACGACGGTTCGCTCGACAAGAGCGAGGTATCGGCGAAGGCGGTCCTTTCGCCCCACGTCGTCGGCTTCGTCTCGTGGGAGATGAATCGCTTCCACGACGTCGGTGGGTCGGACGGCACGACGCACCTGCTCACGCCGGAGCTCCGCCTCGCGCTCAACCCCCGCCTCGAGCTGTCGGGCATCTGGCAGTACAACACCGCCGTCGACGCCTCGAGCGTGAACGTGCGGGTCGCGTGGGAGTTTCGACCCCTTTCCTTCTTGTACGTCGTCTACAACGACAACGCCTCGCTCGACAACGCCTCGCTCGACAGCGCCCTGGCGCCGTTCCCGGCCCGTCGCCAACTCATCGTCAAGGGCACGTGGTTGTGGCAGCCCTGATGGGCTCGCCGAGGACGCACCGGCTGGAGATGGAGCGCCGGTGACCGACGCCCGGGTGTCGCCGGCGCGGCCCGTGGCGGGCCCCACGCCGGCCGGGGAGCGGCTGCCGCTTCTCGACGCGGTGCGCGGGGTGGCGCTCGGAGGCATCCTGCTCGCCAACCTCATGAGCTTCTTCGCCGTGGAGATGCTGGGCGCGGAGCAACGCCTGGCGATGTCGTGGGGGTGGGCCGGCGAGCACGTTCTCTTCGCGATCAACTGGTTCGTCGAGGGCAAGTTCTACTCCGTCTTCTCGATCCTGCTCGGCATCGGCTTCGCGTTGCAGGCCGGGCGCTCGGCAGGGCGAGGCGCCTCGCCGGCGGACTTTGCCCGCTTCTTCCGAAGGCGCATGTGGGTCCTCATCGCGATCGGCCTCGTCCACATGGTCGTTTTCTGGGCCGGCGACATCCTCACCCTGTACGGCATCATGGGCCTGCTGCTGCCCACTCTGGCGAGGCTCGGGGGAGGCCTGCGGGGGGCGCTGATCGGCGCGCTCTTCCTGGTTCCACTCGGCACGCACGCGCTCGTCGTGTCCACCGAAGGACGGCTGGACCCGCGGACTCCCTTCGCCGCCGCTGGAACGGCGCTTCGCGAGCGCGTCGCGGGTCCCGAGCGAACGTCGCTCGACCTGTTCGCCCACGGCTCGGGGACCGACTACCACGCGTGGAACGTCTCGACGGCGGTCGTCCGCCCGGGCGCGTACCTCCAGCAGGGCCGCCCCGCGAAGGTCCTGTTCCTCTTCCTCCTGGGCGCCTGGCTGGGCGGCGGCGTCCTGCCGCGCCTCGACCGCATGCGCCGCTCCCTCTGGCTCACCGTGGCGCTGGGCGGGGTCGTTGGGCTGGCCGGGAGCTTCGTTTACGCGACGATCAAGGGGTCCACCGAGTCGTGGTTCCTGCTGTCCGGCACCGGACTGCTCCAGACGGCCGCGTATACGTTCGGCACGGCGCCGTTGGCGCTCGCCTACCTTGCGGCCTGGGCGCTGGCCTGGCGCGCATCGTGGGGCCGGAGCGCCCTCGGTTGGTTCGTCCCGCTGGGGCGGATGGCCCTCACCGTGTACCTGACCCAGTCGGTCGTTCAGATGACGATCTTCACGAGCCTCGGTCTCGGACTCGCCGGGCGTGTGCCCGTGGTGTGGATCCCCGCCGTCGCGGCCCTCATGCTGGTGGCGCAGCGCTATGGCTGCTCGTGGTGGCTGGCGCGCCACGAGAGGGGGCCGGCCGAATGGGTCTGGCGGCGGGTGACGTACGGTGGCGCCAACGTGCGCTCCGGGTGGTCGTGACCTTCGGGCGACGGGCGCCAGCAGCCCAGGGCAACGCGGGGCGTCTGCGGAGCGGTGAGCACACTTCCGGCGCCTCCCGAACCGGAGGCAACTTGACGCTTCCGCCCGAACGGCCAAGAATGCGCGGCATGAGGCCGAACTGGCGCCGGGTGCTTCCCTGGGCCGCCCTCGGGGCGGTGGCGCTGTTTGCCTTCGGCGCCGGGCCGCATCTGCACGACGAGGTCGAGGAGCAGGGCGAGTGCTGCGTGCTCTGCCACGCCCAGGAAGCGCCCTCCACCGCGGCTGGCCTCCCGGCGAATCCGGACCCGGCCGTGCTCACGGCCGTGGTCCCGGTTGCCGTTGCGCACGCCCACGGAATCGCGCCCACGGGCGGCGGCTCCCGGGCGCCGCCCGCCTGACGGCGCAACAGCCGTAGCCGGCCCGCGGGCCGGCTGCTTCGTCCTGTTCTGGCGCCCGCGCCCGCTTCGGCGCGGCAGCGCCCCTCATCCGGGAGGAGAGTCAGATGTCAACCGAGGCAGTCCTGGATACCCCCGCCACTGGCGAGGCCCCACCCATTCCCGTCCGAGCGGCCGAACTCGAGGATCCCATCCTCGAGGCCCGCTCCCTTGTCAAGCGCTACGGCGACATCGAGGCCGTAGCCGGTCTCGACCTGTCCATCCAGCCGGGCGAGGTCTACTGTCTGCTGGGACCGAACGGAGCCGGCAAGACCACCACCATCCACCTGTTCCTCGGGTTCATCGAGCCGGATTCCGGCCGCGTCCGGGTTTCGGGGTTCGACGTGGCGCAGAACGCGCTGGACGCGAGGCGGCGGCTCGCCTACGTGCCCGAGCAGGTCATGCTCTACCGCAACCTCAGCGGCCTCGAGAACCTTCAGTACTTCGCGGCGCTCGGGGGCCGGGAGACGCTCTCCAGCGAGCGGCTGACCGAGATCCTGGTCGACGTAGGGTTGCCCCTCCCCGCCGTGGGGCGCCGGGTCGCCGAGTACTCGAAGGGAATGCGCCAGAAGGTCGGCATCGCCATCGCGGTGGCGAAGGACGCCGAGGCGCTGCTGCTCGACGAGCCGACGTCCGGGCTCGACCCCAAGGCCTCCCGGGAGTTCTCCGAGTTGATCGAAACGCTCCGGGGCCGAGGGGTGGCCGTCTTGATGGCCACCCACGACCTGTTTCGCGCGAAGGAGTCGGGAACCCGGATCGGGATCATGCGGCACGGCCGCCTGGTCACCGAACTGAGCACCGGCGAGATCGGCCACGCCGATCTCGAGCGCATCTACCTCGACCACATGCAGGAGTAGGAGGGACACCATGATCCGCCACATCGTCAGAAAGGAGTTCACCGACCTGCTCCGGGACGGCCGCTTCCGCTGGTGCGCGGCCATCGTGGGCGTGCTGCTGCTCGTCTCGCTGGGCAGCGGCCTGGTCGAGACCCGCAGGGCCGAGGCCGCCCACACCGCGGCCCGGGAGACGGCTCGCGACCACTGGGAGTCCCAGGGGGAGAAGAATCCCCACTCGGCGGCCCACTACGGCATCTACGCCTTCAAGCCGCGTCTTCCCCTGTCGTTCCTCGACCAGGGAGTCGATCCCTACACCGGCACTTCCGTCTGGCTGGAAGCCCACCGCCAGAACGACTTCCTCATGCGCCCGGCGCAGGACGCCACCGCCGGCCAGCGGCTCGGCGCGCTCACGGCGGCGCAGGTCCTCCAGTACCTGGTGCCGCTGCTGATCATCCTGCTCGCTTTCGGCGCGCTTGCCGGGGAGCGCGAACAGGGCACGCTCCGGCAGCTCCTGGCTACCGGGATCTCCCGGCGGGACCTGGCTCTCGGCAAGGCCTTCGGGGTGGCGGGCGCCCTCGCGCTGCTGCTGATTCCGGCGGCCATCGTGGGCAGCGCCGCGATCACCCTCGGCAGCCCGGGCCCGGCCGCCACGCCGTTCGCGCGGGGCACGGTGCTGGCCGCCGGCTACCTGGCGTACTTCGCGGTCTTCGTCGCGCTGTCCCTCGCCGTGTCGGCGTGGGTCCGGTCGGCGCGGACCGCGCTGGTGGCCCTGCTCGGCGTCTGGGTGCTGAACGGGCTGGTGGCTCCGCGCGTCGCCGTGGATCTGTCCAAGTCGCTGCACCCCACGCCTTCGGCCGTCGAGTTCGCCCGCACCATGGAGCGGGAGATCTCGACCGGCGTTCCGGGGATCGAGCGGCCCGACCGCGACGAGACGACCGCCCGGCTGCTCGCCGAGCACGGCGTGGAGACCGTGGATGACCTTCCCCTGAACGCCGTCGGGGTGTACCTCCAGGAGAGCGAGGAGTTCGCCAACCAGATCTTCGACCGCAACTACGGCGCCCTGTGGAACCGGTTCGAGCGGCAAGGGGTGGTCCACGAGGCCCTCTCCGTCGCCGCGCCCCTGCTCGCGGTCCGCACCCTCTCCATGGGGCTCGCCGGAACCGATGTCGAGCAGCACCGGCACTTCGCCACCGCGGCGGAGGAGTACCGGCGCGACCTCATGCGGCGGATGAACGGTGACCTCGCGGAGAACTCCCGCGCCGGGGAGACCTACCTCGCCACGGAGGACACCTGGGCGCAGGTCCCGCCGTTCCAGTATGACGCTCCCTCGCTCGGGTGGGTGCTGCAGAACCGGGCCCTGTCCCTCGCCATGCTCGGCCTGTGGCTGGTGGGCGCATTCCTGGTGGCGGGATCCCTCGTGCGGCGCGCGGAGGTTGCGTAGCCATGATGCTGCGCACCGTCCTGCGAAACGAGTGGCGCCTGCTCCGGGCCGATCGCGCGCTCGCTCTGGTGCTGGGTGTGTTCGCGCTCCTGTTCGCCTACGCGCTGTCGAACGGCCTGGCGTGGGTGGACTTCCAGGAAGAGACCCTCGCCGCAGCTCGGGAAGGCAACGCCGAACGCGTCGGGAACCTCGAAGCCGAGCTTCAGCGCATCGCGGACGGCGGGCAGCCGTCCTCTCCGTTCCGCGACCCCCGGTCCCCCAGTGTCCTCGGCGGAGCTCCCGGCGCCCAGACCGCGGTCCTGGACCCGGGTCCCCTGACGGCGCTCGCCGTGGGACAGAGCGACCTGCTGCCCTACTACTACGACGTCAGCATCCGGACCAACGAGTCGACGTTCCTGCAAAACGGCGAGATCGAGAACCCGCTGAACCTGCTGGTGGGGCGCTTCGATCTGGCCTTCGTGGTGGTGTATCTGCTGCCGCTGTTGATCCTGGCGCTCAGCTTCAACGTCCTCTCCGGGGAACGCGAGCAGGGAACGCTGGCGCTGACCCTCGCCCAGCCGGTCTCGGCCCGCGGGGTGGTGGGCGCCAAGCTGGCCTTCCGGGCGATCCTGGTGATGGGGCTGGCCCTCGGCGTGTCGCTGCTCGGGGTCCTCTTCAGCGGGGGATTCGGGTCTCCGGGCCGGGTCGCGCTCTGGTGCGCGACGGTTGCGGCCTACGCGCTCTTCTGGTTCACGCTGGCGGCCTGGGTGAATGGCCTGGGCCGGTCCTCGGCCTGGAACGCCACCGTGCTGGTGGGCGCCTGGCTCCTGCTGGTGGTGGTCCTTCCCGCCGGCGTGAATATCACCGCCGGACTGCTCCATCCCTTGCCGTCCCGGGTGGAGATGATCACCGCGCAGCGGGAGGCCTCGAACGAGGCCGTGAACCAGCGAAGCGAACTGCTGGCGCGCTACCTCGAGGATCACCCCGAGTTGGCCGGTGGGGTGGCCGCGGACGAGGCGAACCGCGCCGCGCTGGCGTGGGCAGCCACCGACGCCGTGAATCGCCGGCTGGAAGAAGTGACCAGCGTTCATGACGAGCGTCTCGGCGCCCAGCGGACGCTGGTGCGCCGCTACCGGTTCCTGTCGCCCGCGCTCCTCACGCAGGAGGCGCTGCTGGATGCGGCCGGCACCGGAGACGCGCGCTTCGCGCGCTTCCAGTCCCAGGTCCGCGAGTTCTCGGAACGCTGGCAGACCTTCTTCGTGCCGGCGATCCTGACCGGGGAACTGATGTCCGTGGACGTCCTGCCCACGCTGCCGTCGTTCCGGTTCGTGGACGAGCAGGTGCAGGAGGTCAGGGCCCGGGCGGTGATTCCGCTCGCGGCTCTCGGCGGACTGCTGGTTCTCGTCGGCGCGGGCGCCGTCGTGCGCCTCCGCCGGGTCACGGGACCCTAGTGTGGGGTTTCGGGAGACCGCACACCAGGTAGGGGGTCATCGCGCGACACCAGAGGTAACCTGAACAACCTGTCCCCGGCTGGCGCCCCTTGCGGGCTGCCGGTCGGGAGACGCCCAGGAACGGCTACCTCATGCGATCGCCCCCCTACGACGTCGTCGTCGTGGGCGTCGGCGGCATGGGCAGCGCCGCCGTCTACCACCTCGCGAAGGGCGGCGCCCGGGTGCTCGGCCTCGAGCGGTTCGACATACCGCATTCGTTCGGCTCCTCCCACGGCCTGACGCGCATCATCCGCCTCGCCTACTCCGAGGGTTCCCATTACGTCCCGCTGCTGCGGGAGGCCTATCGGCTCTGGCGCGAACTCGAAGAGCTCTCCGGCGAGTCCATCCTGCGGGTCACGGGCGGCCTCGACATCGGGCTGCAGTCGGGCGGCATCGTCCAGGGGTCCCTCAAGTCCTGCCTCGAACACGGCCTCTCCTTCGAGGAACTCGATGCCGGGGAGGTGAACCGGCGGTTCCCCGGCTATGAGCTCCCGGCGGAGATGAATGCGATCCATCAGCCGGACGCCGGTTACCTGCACTGCGAAACCGCGATCTCTGCCCACGCCGCGGCGGCGCGCTCCCTCGGGGCCGACATCGCCACCGGCGTCCGGGTGCGGGGTTGGGAACGGACTCCGGGGGGCGTGCGCGTCGAGACGGAAGACGCCCGCTACGAGACCCGAAAGCTCGTGATCACCGCCGGCCCCTGGGTGGGCGAGCTCCTGCCCACGCTCAGGCCGGTGTGCCGGCCCGTCCGGCAGGTCATGCTCTGGACCGACCCGCTCGATCCGGAGGCGTTCGCCCCGGAGCGGTTTCCGGTCTTCGTGATGGAGTCCCCGGCCGGCAACTTCTACGGCTTTCCCGACAACCGGGGCGAGGGATTCAAGATCGGCAAGTTCCACCACCTCCGGCAGGCGGTTCCGGAACCGGACGCCATGGACCGCGAGTGCCACCCGGAGGACGAAGCCGTGCTGCGCGAGGGGATCGCGGCCTTCTTCCCCCGGGCGAACGGTCCCACGCGCCGCATGACGGCATGCATCTTCACGAACAGCGCGGACGGGCACTTCATCCTCGACCGCTACCCGGACCACGAGAACGTGTTTGTCGCCGCCGGGTTCTCGGGCCACGGCTTCAAGTTCTGCGGGGTGGTCGGCCGGATCATGGCGGACTTCGCTCTGGAACGGCCGCAGCGGTGGGACCTCGGCCCCTTCGGGCTGAAGCAGCACCGCCCTCCCCGGGTCGCCCACGCCCCGCCCGGCAACGACGGGACGGCCTGACC
>VXWI01000058.1 GCA_009835985.1 Acidobacteriota bacterium
CGAGAGGACGGCGACCCGGCAAGCAGCGTCGGCGTGGTGGTGAGCGGCCTCGCCCGGGGCATCGATGCGGTGGCTCACCGGGCCGCGCTCGAAGCCGGGGGCAGGACGGTCGCCGTCCTCGGGTCCGCGCACGACTCCCTCTATCCCCCGGAGCATCGCGGTCTGGCGCGGGCCTGCCGCGCGGCGGGAGCGGTGTTGACCGAGTTCCCCCCCGGAACGCGTCCCCTCCCGCATCACTTCCCGCGCCGCAACCGGATCATCGCCGGCCTCACCCTGGGAACGCTGGTGGTGGAAGCCGCGGAACGGAGCGGCTCGCTCGCGACGGCCCGCCACGCGGTGGACTCCGGACGCGAGGTCTTCGCGGTCCCGGGCCCCGTCGGGTCGGAGACGAGCGCCGGGTGCCACGCGCTGATCCGGCTCGGCGCCACTCTGGTCACGGGAGTGGCCGACATCCTCGAAGAACTGCGGCTGCCATCCGGTTTCGCCGGACGGGGCGCCGCATCGGGAGAGGCCGGAAACCGGGAACCGGAGAGCGCTTCCCCGGGACCGGGCCTCGGAAGCGAAGCCGCCCGTCTGCTGGACGCGGTCCGGGAGCGGCCGTCCGGAGTGGATCTGGACACCCTCCTCGGCGCTACCGACCTCCCGGTGCCGGTGGCGCTGGCCGCGATCTCGGAGCTGGAACGGCGGGGACTGGTGCGCCGGTTTCCGGGGGGATACCTGAGACACACGGATTGATCGTTACACTGATTGCAGGTCATGGGTAACGCACTCGTCGTCGTCGAATCCGCCGCCAAGGCGAAGACCATCGAGCGGTTTCTGGGGGGCTCCTACCGGGTGATGGCCTCGGGAGGGCACGTCCGGGACCTGCCGCAGCGCGGCCTCTCGGTGGACATCGCGAACGGTTTTCGCCCGCGGTTCGAAGTGGTTCCCGACCGGGCCAAGATCCTCGAGAGCCTGAAACGGGCGGCGAAGAAAGCCTCCCACATCTACCTCGCGACCGACCCGGATCGGGAGGGAGAAGCGATCAGCCACGACCTCGCGGAGGAGTTCCTCGGCGCGCTGCCGCCGGGGCGCCAGGTTCCGATCCAGCGGATCACGTTCCACGAGATCACCCCGCCGGCGGTCCGGCGCGCGCTCGAGAGCGCGTCCGAGGTGGATGGGAACAAGGTCAAGGCCCAACAGACGCGTCGCGTGCTGGACCGGATCGTCGGCTACAAGATCTCGCCCCTCCTTTCCCGCAAGGTCGCTCCGCGCCTCTCCGCCGGACGCGTGCAATCGGTTGCGCTCCGCCTGATCTGCGCGCGCGAACGCGAGATTCGGGCCTTCAACGTCGAGGAGTACTGGACGGTCGACGCGCTCCTGCTGACCGGCGCCGGCGCCTCGCTGCGGGCGACCGCCGAAGTCCCGAAGAGCCTCCCGCGGGAGCCGGCAGCCCGCAACGAGGCCACAGCGCGGGAGATCCAGCGCCTCCTCGAGACGTGCGACTACCGGGTGGCGGAAGTCGAGTCGAAAGACCGCCAGGAGAAGGCCCCCCCACCCTTCATCACCAGCACCATGCAACGGCAGGCGGCCTCCCTGTTCCGCTTCCCGGCCGCGCGGACCATGCGCGCCGCGCAGGGGCTCTACGAGGGGGTGGACTTGGGGTCCGGAGACCGCGTCGGATTGATCACCTACCTGAGGACCGACTCCACCCGGGTCTCGAAGGAGGCGCTCGGGGAGGTGCGGAAGTTCATCGGCGGGCGGTTCGGAGACGACTTCCTCCCCGAGCGGCCCAACGTCTTCCGCAAGCTGAAGGGGGCACAGGACGCCCACGAGGCGATCCGGCCGACGTCCGTCGAACGGACTCCCGATCAGATGGCGCCCTTCCTCAAGGAGGATCAGCGGAAGCTGTACCGCATGGTCTGGGAGCGGTTCATCGCCTCCCAGATGACCCCGGCCGTCTGGCACGACACCAGGGCCACGATCCTCGCGGAACCCCCGGGCGGCGGCGAGGTCCCCGAGATCCCCGGCTTCGGCAAGGCGCCCGAGCGACTGGTGGCGAGCGGGTCGGTGCTGGCCGAACGCGGTTACCGGGTGCTCTACCGGGAGGCGGCCGAAGACGCGGGGCCATCCGCCGACTCCGACAAGAAGACCGTCATCCCTCCGCTCGAAGCGGGGCAACCGCTCGCCCTCAAGGCTGTCCTGCCGGTCCAGCACTTCACCGCTCCCCCGAAGCGTTACAGCGAGGCGAGCCTGATCCGCAAGCTGGAAGCGAACGGAATCGGGAGGCCCAGCACCTACGTGCCGATCCTCCGCAAGATCAAGGACCGGGAGTACGTCCGGACGAAGCAGCGGGTCTTCGTTCCCACCGAGGTGGGCATGCTGGTGAGCGATCTGCTGGCGGGCAGTTTCGACAACCTCTTCAACGTGCGCTACACCGCGGACATGGAGGAGAACCTCGACCGGATCGAACAGGGCGAGGCCGGGTTCGAGACCACGTTGGAGGCGTTCTACGCGGATTTCTCGCTCGACCTCGACAAGGCCGCCGTCGAGATGCCGCGGATCAAGGGGCTGCCGACCGCCGAGCCCTGCGATCGCTGCGAGCACCCGCTCGTCCTGCGCTGGTCGGGGGGTGAGAAGTTCCTCGGTTGCGAGAGTTTTCCTGCGTGCCGGGGCAGTCGTTCCCTGGGCGACCCGGGCGAGGAAGCGAGCGACGAGGAGGCGCCGGTCTGTCCGGAATGCGGCTCGTCCATGTCCGAGAAGCGGGGCCGATTCGGAGCCTTCCTCGGCTGCACGCGGTACCCCGAGTGCACCAAGATCATCCAGGTCCGGAACGGCAGGCCGGTCGCGCGGCCCGCGCCGGTGCCGGTCGAGGGCAAGTGTCCGGAGTGCGACAAACAGCTTGTTCAGCGGCAGAGCCGCCGCGGGCCCTTCATCGGCTGCAGCGGTTTCCCGAAGTGCCGCTACATCCAGCCGAGGCCGGCGAGGAAGGGCAAGAAAGCGGCCTCCCGAAAGACCTCGGCGAGACGTGGCGCCCGCTCCGCGACCACGCCCCCGTGAACCCGGGCGGGGATTCCGCACTCGGATCATCCACGCCGCTTCGCGCCCTGATCCGGGACTTCCTCGAAGACCTGGAAGAGCGCCGCGGGGCCTCGCCCAACACGGTGCGGAACTACGGCAGCGACCTGTCGCACTTCGCCGGGTTCCTCGAGACGAAGCACGCGCCGGAGGACGGGCCCGCCGGTTCGGAACCCGTCGATACGGCCGTGCTGCGCGCCTACCTCGGATCGCTGCACGAGCGCGGGCTGTCCAGCACCACGGTCGCACGGAAGCTGGCCGCGCTCCGCTCGCTCTACCGGTATCTCACCCGTTCGGGAGCGGTGGACCGCGATCCGGCCCGGGCTCTCCGGGCGCCCCGGACTCCGGCACGGATTCCGACCCGCATGGAGATGGACGAAGTCGAGGCCCTGCTGCACGCGCCCGATCCGGCCACGCCGCTCGGCTGCCGCGACCTCGCCATCCTCGAACTCCTCTACGGGACCGGGCTCCGGGTCTCCGAGCTGGTCGGGCTCAACCTCGCGGACGTCAACCGGAACAGCCGGATCCTGAGGGTCCTCGGCAAGGGCGGCAAGGAGCGGGTGGTCCCTTTCGGCGAGGTTGCTGCCGACGCGCTCGGTCCCTGGCTTCGGGTGCGTGGGGACGTCCAGGGAACCGCGGGGAACATGGAGGCGGTCTTCCTGAACGCACGCGGCGGACGCCTCTCCGACCGGTCCGTGCGGACGGTGGTGCGGCGCTACCTGGGCGAAGCGGGCCTGGTCCGGCTTGCCGGCTCGGTGTCACCCCACACGCTGCGGCACGCGTTCGCGACCCACCTCCTCGATCACGGCGCCGACCTGCGTTCCATTCAGGAACTGCTCGGTCACACGAGCCTCGCGACCACCCAGAAGTACACCCACGTCTCGACGGCCAGGATCTTCGAGGTCTACTCGAAGGCCCATCCGCGCCAGACGGGCGGCCCGGGAAAAGGGGACTAGCAGCCGGCGGCGGTCCATCAATACCGCGGGATGCGGGCCGGCGCGGCGCGGGCGCCAAAGATCTCACGGTAGCGGCGGATCTCGGCGGGACTGCCGGTGCTCTTGCCCGCGTTGTCGCTGAGCTTGACGAGCGGCCGGCCGTTCGCCGCCACCGGTTTCACGACCAGGGAGTAGTTGGGGACTCCGCAGTCGTTCGTGAGGTTGGTTCCCCAGCCGTAGGACACCCCGATCCGTCCGGCGAACCGCGATTCAAGCTCGAGGATGTCGCCGAGTTCCAACCCGTCACTGAAGACGAGAGACTTCGCCCCCGGGTTCACGCCCAAGTCCTCATACCAGCGGATCGCACGCTCCCCGAAGGCGGCCGGATCGCCGGAGTCCTGCCGCACCCCGCGAAACCGCCGGGCGCGCGCTTCCCCGACGTCGGTGAAGAAGAACTCCGAGCCCCAGGTGTCCGTGAGAAAGAGCGAGAACGGTTCGCCGTACATCTCCCACCACGCGTCCAGCATGCGGCGCTGCGACCCGCGGATGGACTCGTCCGATCCATCTCCGACCGCGACGCCCACCATGAAGACCTCGTGGGCGATCGTCCCGACCGGAACCAGGCCGTGCTGGAAAGCCGAAGCCACGCAGGAGGTTCCGATGAACTGATCCGGCAGCGCGCCGGCAAGCCGCTCCTCCAGCGCGAACTGCCAGGAGCGCGAGAACCGCCGGCGGGTGCCGAAGGAAGCGAAACGGATCCCGGGATGTTCCCGGAGCGCGGCAATCTTCCCCTCGAGCCGCTCTCGGCCCGCGGCTTCGGCCTGCTCCCGAGCCCCGGCGCCCGCCCCCGCGAGTTCGGCGCGCGCGAGGAGCTCGCTCAGTACCGAGAGCATGAGCGTCTCCCAGAGGATCATCTCCGGCCAGGTCGATTCGACCTCGAGGCGGAAGTCGCCCTCCCTGACTTCGAGTTCGACCGGCGGCAGACGGAGGCGCCGGAGGAAGTTCAGGTAGTCGTCGCCGAAGAGTCCTCGTGGCTCGAGTCCCTTCAGGTAGTCGAGTTCCGCCGGAGCGAACGCGAGCGACCGGACGGCGTCGAGAGCGTCCCGAAAAACGTCCTGCGGCACCCGATCCGCCGGCCGGACATCCGGCGTCCGGCAGAGGAGCCGGTACCGAACCCGCACCCCGGGATGCAGCCGGAAGACAAACTGCCCCATCGTGAACTTGTAGAAGTCCACGTCGAGGAGGGAGGCGACCGGTGGCTCGGTCGTCAGGCCGGAAAGCCGGGCCACTCCTCGAGCGGGTCGGTGCTCCGCACCCGGACCATCCCCGCGCGCCCGAAATCGGCGTAAGCCGCGTCGGCGGCGTCGGTGAAATCGGCGCCGGGGACGACGACGGGCGAGGTGGCGTCCTCCAACAGGAAGATCCGGCGGGCGAGACCGCGGGTTCCATCCGGATCCCGCCGCGCGATCTCATCCCGCAGGTCGGACACCGTCCAGGCGACGCAGTGGCTCTTGGCCTGCCCCGCGACGATCACGGCGTCGTACTCGAGCAGGTGGTCGAGCAACGCCCGGTTCGGTTCCGCGATGGGGTTCCCGTCAGCGTCATCGAGGACTTCGGGCCGCAGCACCGAGTAGTTCTCAGTCAGCGGATTGAGTCCCTTGGGCTCGAAGCGGGGCTGCGCCGACCGCGCGATCGAGTGGAAGAAGACGGCCTCCTCGATCGCCGGCACCACCGCGTGGCCGGCGCCCCCGAGCATGGCGTGATAGGGCCAGACCACGAGCACGTACTTCCCCTGCGCCTCCAGCCGGCGGCAGTAGTGCAACGCGTGGCGGGAGAGGGCCTTCTCGTCGAGGCCAGCCCCCGCGGCCGCGTCGGGATTCACCCGGTAGCGGCCCGATTCGAGGTCCTCCGAGGTGATCGCCGTGTACGCGGCGGGTGGATTCCCGTCCCGATCGAGGAAGAAGTGGGCGTGGAAGACCTGGATCGCGGTGTGGGTGTCGAGCGTCAGGACGATCTCGCTGATCCGGTCGAGGTGGCCGTAGAGGAACTGGCAGAGCCGCCAGGAGTCCTTCACCGCGCCAAGCCCGGATCGGCCGGCAACAAAGAGCTCGCCCCCCGGGAGGCAGAAGGTGTTCTGGCAGTCCACCAGCAGGAGCCCGACGCGCGGCGTGTCGCCGGCCGCGGGAGTCAGCCCGTGCTGGCTGGCCCAGGCGCGGGCCTCGGCGGCCCGGGTCTCGTAGGGGACCCGGTAGAGCTGACCGACACGCTCGGAATCGAAGAAATCAGGAATCGGAAGCGTTTTGGACATGGCACGGAAATGGGGAGATTCGCCCCAAGCCGCTGTCGGTTTAGGCTAACACCCGATGCTCGACCCCGACCGGATACGGCGGGACCCCGAGGGGACCGCCGAGCGCCTGCGCGACCGCGGCCACAGCGGAGATCTCTCCGCGATCCTGAGTCTGTTCGAGGAGCGGCGCCGGCTTCAGGCATCGATCAGCGACCTGCGGGCCGCGCTCAAGGCGCGGAACCGGGAGGTCGGCGCGCTCTATCGGGCCGGCAAGAAGGAGGCCGCCGACCAGCTGCGCGGGGACCTCGCACGGGCGCCGGACGAGGTTTCCGACAAGGAAGAGCGGATGCGCGCGGCTGAACAGGAGCTCGAGGCGAGCCTGCTCGAACTTCCCAACCTGGCTCACGAGAGCGTGCCGGTCGGCCTCGGTGAGGAAGCCAACCAGGAGATCCGGCGCACCGGAACCCCGCGATCCTTCGACTTCGAACCCAGACCGCACCACGAACTGGGCGCGGCGCTCGGAATGCTGGACCTGCCCCGCGCGGCGAAGCTCAGCGGGTCTCGTTTCGCGGTCCTGGCGGGGGCCGGGGCGCGCCTCGAGCGCGCGCTCATCCAGTTCATGCTCGACGTCCAGACGAAGGAACGCGGGTACGAGGAGGTTTGGCTTCCCTTTCTCGTCAACTCGCGGTCGCTGGTCGGCACCGGTCAGCTTCCCAAGTTCGCAGACGACCTCTTCAAGGCGGAGGGGCGCGACCTCTACCTGATTCCCACCGCCGAGGTTCCCCTCACCAACCTGCACGCCGCCGAAACGCTGTCCGCCGACGAACTCCCGAAGCGCTACGCCGCCTATACCCCGTGCTTCCGCGCCGAGGCCGGCGCTCACGGCAAGGACACCCAGGGACTGATCCGCCAGCACCAGTTCGACAAGGTGGAACTCGTCAAGGTCACCGACGACGAGTCCTCGTTCGACGAACTCGAAGGACTCACCCGGGACGCCGAGCACATCCTGGACCTCCTGGGAATCCCCTACCGGGTGGTGCTTCTTTCAACGGGAGACATGGGAGGGGCGGCCACCAAGACCTACGACATCGAGGTCTGGCTGCCGGCGCAGGGGACCTACCGGGAGATCAGCTCCTGCAGCAACTGCGGCGACTACCAGGCGCGCCGCGCCGGGATTCGTTACCGGCGCGCCCCCGGCGAAAAGGCCCGGTTCTGCCACACCCTGAACGGTTCGGGCCTCGCCGTCGGGCGCACCTGGCTCGCGATCCTCGAGAACTACCAGCAGCCCGACGGCAGCGTCACCGTCCCCGAGGTCCTCCGCCCCTACCTCGACGGCCTCGAATCCTGGCGCCCGACGTAGGGCCTCGGAGCGCCGGCCTCCGGCCGGCATCGCGCCGTAGCGCGAAACCCCGCGCCGAGGCAGAACTCGCCGCGAGTCCGCCTCAGACCCGGCGCATCCTCGCGAAGAAGTCGATGTTCGAGTTCACGATGTACTCGCGCGCCGCGGCATTCGGCTCCAGCGACGACTCCCCCCGCTCGCCGGTCCCGCCGAGGATGATCCCGGAGCTCCGCGGCTGCATGCTGAAACCGCCGACGCCCGGCGGCGCCCCGGGGGCGTTCCCGGACACGGCGTAGTTGATCTCCGACTGCGGAACGAGCACGGTGAGCTGGCCCTTGAGCGGCATCAGTTCGGGATCGGGAAACAACTCCCCCGATCCGAGTCCGGTGCAGTTGATGACGAGCGATTCGTCGAGCGCGACGAGTTCCCGGGCGTCCGTGAACTTGCGGATCACGATCCGCCCGCCAAAACCCCTGAAATCATGGACCAGTGCGTCCAGATAGGTCGCCGGCTCGATCCGCATGTAGCTGCGCCGGGTCGCGTAGCGGGTGGGGAAAGGGTGCTCCCCGGGGCCGAGCCGGAACCGGCCGCTGATCAGGTGGTCGGGGAGGAGGGGCTCCCGCCGGCGAGGCCTCCGGCTGGCTGACGGATCGCGCGGTTCGATGTCCGTGGCCGTGTAGCGGTCAAGCCAGTCGATTCCGTATCCCCGGCCGACCAGCCACTGGAACTCGCGAAAGGAGATCTCGGCGGCGTCCCGGAACTGGGCGTCGAACTCCGGCGTCCGCATGTTGTCGTCGACCAGCCAGGCAGCCGGAGTGAAACCCGCCCACGCCATGTTCGACGTCGTGTTCGGGGGCACGGACATGGCGTAGATCGTGACGTCGAAGCCGCGGCGCTGGAGTTGACGCGCCGTCGCGAGTCCCACCGCTCCGCAGCCAATGACCGCCGCCTGGCGGCTCTGGTGTTCGAGCGCCATTTCGGCCACCCGGCGTCCCGTGCCCCAGGAGAGCGAGATCCCGGACCCGCCGTGCCCGTAGTTGTGGATGACGGTGGTGCCGCCGAGCTTGTCGGCGCGCACCACGAACCCCGAGGGGCGGTACGGCCGGAGTCCGACGGTGGTGCGGATGATCCGGTTCCACGCCACGTTCACGATCGGCAGGCGGAACGCCGGCTCCCGCGGCAGGACGTCGGAGCGCGCGGCGCAGGCACCGAGACCCGCGCCCAACAGGCCGCCGCCGCCGAGTCGTAGCAGGGTCCGTCGATCCATCGTCACGTCCGCCCGAAGCGGCGGGCAACAGTAGCAGGCCGGCTCCACGCCAGCGGGTTCGGGCTTCCTGGCTGTCCGGGCCGGAATCAGTCGCTCGGGTTGGTACCCTCGTGTAAGTGACACCTGTAGTGGACAGGTGTCACCCGAGATCTTTCGCGGCGGGCTCTCCCGCCAGCACGAGTTGCTCGTCGAGAGGAGAGCTCAACAATGAACCAGCTTGCGGCGGTAGCGGTGTGCCTCGTTGCACTATTGGGTTGCGGCGGCGATAGCGCACCCACCGCTTCATCGCCCCCAGCGGCGACCCCGGCCACGCCGACACCCCCGACTCCGCCACCCCCAGCACCGGCGACGACGTGGCGTGGGTTGACGGTCGCGCCTGAAGAGCGCTGTGCGCCATACGACGCTGACGACTACCGCTATCCGCAGTCCGTCGAGAACGACATCGTTCGCGACCTGGGCGGCATCTACAGCCCGTACACCTGCGAGAGCTTCGAGTCGATCCGCGAAACCGACATCGAGCACATCGTGGCGCGGTCCGAAGCGCACGATTCAGGCCTCTGCCGGGCTGACGCCGAGACGCGGACCCGGTTCGCGCGGGATCTGCTCAATCTGACGCTCGCGTCCCCGGACCTGAACCGCCGGGAAAAAGTGGCCCATGACGCCGCGGAATGGCTGCCGGATCAGAACCGGTGCTGGTTCGCCCGGAGAGTCGTGGACGTTCGTCTCGAGTATGGCTTGACGATCGATCAGGCCGAAGCCGATGCGCTCGACGAGATTCTCACCACCTGCCAGTCGTTCGAGATTTCCTGCGATCTCACTCGGCCCCCTCCAGTGGCTGCGCATCCGCCGATCCAGGCCTTTCCAAACTGCAACGCCATGCGTGAGGCAGGCTGGACTCGCGGCGTGAACCGCGATGGCGGGACTTACCAGGAGGCTTGGGACGACGCGGAGAAGCGGACGTACGCACTGAACACGGCGCGCGACCGCGATGGCGACGGGCACGCCTGCGAATGATCGGGTTGCGGGCCTTCCCGCCGAACGGGCATGCTGGTGGCTTGGCCGCCTCAACATCGCCGCACCCCCGTTTGACGCTCGTGATCGCTGCCCTCGTGGCAATCACGTGCAGCGCTCAAGAAGCCGTCAGTCAAAGCACCTACATCCTCGCGACGGGGCGGCGCTTGCCGTACCTCTACGCAATTTCTCTTGATGCCGCCCTCGCTCCGGCGAACGACCACACCCCGAACGCGATCGTCAGTCGCGCCAAGGTGGCGCTCGATCGGCTGGACGGTCAACTCCTCGGCGATCCCGCCAATCTGGTCGTGAGCGAGGATGGCGGCACCCTGTATGTGGTCAATCACCATGGCGCCATCGACAACGTGGAGTTCCGGCAGCACGGCGGCCGGGGAATGATCGCGGTGCTGGACGTAGACGAAGTCCTCGACCCGGACAACGACAAGACGGCCAACGCACTCCGGCAGCACTTCGATTCCGGCGGCTTCGGGGCGCTCGGCGTCGTGCTGTTGCCGGAAACGCTGATCGTCGGCAACGCCGAGAACCACCTGACCGAGGACGGCGGCAACCGCATCGCGTTCATCGATCGGCGGACGGGAAGTCTCCGCGCCACGGTGGAGTTGGCGCTCGGCTCGCCCGGGTTCGCCTGCGAGGACTACCCGGTCCCCTACGCCGCTCCCTATGGCCCCCCCAGGAATCTGGCCGTAATGGCCCCCGGTCCCCACCTGGGATGTTTCCCCAATCCGAACGGGCTGGCGCTCGGACGTTCGAGCGATGGCGGCGGGTACGTGTTCTCCGCCAATGGCGGCACGAACGACGTGTCGGTGATCTCCCTCGCCCATGCTTTCGAGGGGGACCGGCGTGCGGAGATCGGCCGCATCCCGATGCAGGTCGGCCCCTGGGGCATCACGGCGACCCCCGACGGGCGCCACGTCATCGTCGCCAACGGAGGAAGCCAGCGTGAAAGCCGGTCGGGCAACACGATTTCCATCGTCGACGTTGATCGGGCGAGCGCCGGTGGCGAAGGCGCCGAGGTCGCGCGGGTCCTCGTCGGGACCGATGCTCCCGAGGAGCAGACACATCCACTCATCCTCTCCGTGACCCCGGACGGGAGGGAGGTGATCGTCCCGAATGTCCGCGCGAACAACGTGTCGATCGTCGACCTCGATCTCGCGCTGTCCAGCGATCCGGACGCCGAAGTCGCGCGCATTCCGCTGAGCAGGGCGGATGGACGTTCCGCCCGCCCGAAGGGTTCGGCGATTACTTCCGATGGCCGCTTTGCGGTGATCAGCGGCGGTCCGGGGTCGGAGCCGTTCTCCGAGGAGACCGGGTACGTCTATGTGATCGATCTTCGATCGCGCCGCGTCGTGGCCACGGTGACCGGCGTCGGAAACGACCCCTACAACCTGGCCCTCGTGCGAAGGTAGCGGAGGCACACCAGGACCGTCGCTTTTCGCTGCGAAGCGATGCCGGCCGGGCTCGACCGGAGACTCGGACGGCGCAGTCCTCGTCACCCTGATTGGAAACAAGGGTGGCTGGCGCCCCCGGCGGCATCAGCCGTTTTCCGCGGCGCGGCTTCTCCGACTCCTCCTCAAGAGGGCGTAGGACGCCTATCCGGACATGTGCCGCGAGGCGTCGTCCCGGGGGTCATAGCCCAGTTCGGCGCGGGCATTGGAAAGATCCCAGAAGGCTCCCTTGTTGTTGGACACGCCGTAGTAGACGCCATAGGTGACATTGGCGTTCAGACTGCACTCCACCAGGTGGACCAGGTCGCGGTGGCTCAGCCAGGTGCGCAGGAACCTGGGATCGGTGGCGGGATCGTCGTCCCCGCACACCGAACCGATCCTGAGGCAGATCGATTCCATTCCCCAGCGGGCGCAGTAGTAGCGGGCCAGAATCTCGCCAAAGGCCTTGCTGACGCCGTAGTCGCTGTCCGGACGCATGGGGTGGTTCACCGAGATGGGAACCGGTTCCGCCTCACGGTGGAGATGCAGGTGGGGCGCGAAACCCTCGTAGGCGCCGGTAACGTGGTTCGAGCTGGCGAAGACCACCCGCTTGACTCCCGACACGCGGGCAGCCTCGTAGAGGTTGCGGGTTCCCTGGATGTTCACCCGGAGCACGGGCTCCCAGGCGGTATCGACGGCGGCCTGGCCCGCCAGATGGATCACGCATTGGACTGGCGCCAGCCTGTCGAGGACCTGCGACACCTGCCCGGCGTCGGCGATGTCGGCCTGGAAGACCCGGTCGGAAAATGGCGGCGTGAGGTCCAGCCCGTAGACCTCGAAGGATTCCCCCAGGGGGGCCCGCAGAACCCTTCCAATGAGGCCGTTGATGCCGGTGATGAGCAGTTTGGGTTTGATCATGGCGAGCCATCCCCGACGGCGGAGGGGGAGGGATTCGGAATGACGCTGTAAGTCGTTGATTTCACTATGAGACCGCCACACGGGAATCGAACTCTGCCCCACGTATTGACCAACACTGTGATCGGACTAACTGTGCTGAGCCGTCGCGTGGCGACTCACTTCCTCATCTCGGGAAACTTCTGGACGGTCTTCGCCCCGAGAGCAGCCGTGACCGTCAGGAACCCCCACTGAGCCAGGTCCGCAGATCCCTTCCATAGAGCGCCGATAAGGACAACGCAGCCCGTGATGCCTGCGATCAGGGACAAGACCCGGTTCGTGGACAGCCGGTCATCTCCAGCGGATAGCAGCTCTCGAAGCCAGGCAGTGCTCATTTCTCTCGCGCGCTGCTCGATGGTTCAGGGAGAGGGCCTAGCACTAGCCACAGGGCCTCACTTGTTGCCGCGTCCGAAGCGTAGGTTCACCGGCCATATCTGCTTCCCCGCCAGACAGTTCGGGTTGGTGCGCCACACCCTCGGCTCCTTGTCGGTGGCCGTGTAATAGGAGCCGTGCGTCCTGACGTATCGGTGGCGCAACTCCTCGGCGCGAGCAGCCGAGTACCGTAGATCGTCCATGTCCCGGATGCTGATGCTACCCGAGATACCGTATTCGGGTCCCGCCAACACATGCTCTCTTGGGAGTCCGGCTTCGGTCAGACCACCCGCCGACTACAAGAGGAATCCGAGGCTTGCGGGTAGCTCCCCCAAGCCAGTGAATAGGCGGAGCCTCTCTCGAGAGGGGTGTTGGCCACGGCCCGGCGCAAGCGGACGCGAGCCCCCTCAACCGGTGCCTGGAAACACTTCCTCAACTAGATTGGCCAGCACGACCGCCGCCGCGACCTCCTGCTCGCTGGCGACGTGGATGCCAGCATGGGAGTGATCGTCATGCGAGGGGTGACGTTCCACGCGGACCGAGTCGGTGGCGGAATCCTGCGCTAGGCCTCGGACGCAGCCGACCTGCAGGACACCCAAGCGCCCTTTCTGGCTGAGCCGTAACTTCCGGCCGAGGAGTTCGCGAAGCAAACGCACCCGCTCTTTGCGGGTTGCGGCCTGGAAATACTCCAGCCAGTTTACGGACAGGAAGTGCTCACGGTTCGGCGTGGTCCGGAAGACAAAGGCCGCGGACGTGACTCGTCCCTGCGAATCAACGGTGCGCGGCCGACAATAGCGGACGACGTGGTCGGCGCCGTCGAGGGGCGTGGGGCTCATCGGTACGGAAACCGGCCCGTCACGGCCCGGACGGAATTTGCGGCTCTCGCCGGCTTTTCCGCGCCGCACAGCCGGACGCGGTTCGGACTACCAGCGTCCTTGCCTCCGGCCAAGGCGAACTCCACCAAGCCGTTGGCCCTAAACCTCATGCTCAATCGTCCGGCCCGTTCGTCCAACCACTCAGCCACGAGTTGTCCGTCGCTGTCCGCGACGAGTTCGGGGATACGCACCGCGTGATTAGCTAGGAAACTACAAAGCCCGTTCACTGAATCCAAAGAGAGATCTCCGTCCTCCGGGTCCTCGTGCAACATCGCACCCAAGACCTGGATACGTTCGGCCACCGCGGGGGGCATTCCCGCGAAACTCTCGAGCAACCGGGCCAACCCAACATTCGGCTCTCGGACCGCGTGATCCCAGTTCAGCGACTGCGCGGGCGGGAACCGTGGACCGGGCAGATCTCCTAAGAGAGCCGCCCACTGGTCCTGGAGGCGGGGGTGTCCTCCCCTTTGGGCGTGCGTAGGGCTCATCTTGTGAAATCCCCGGTCCGGGAACGGCAACCCTCGGCGAATCCGTCCCGCCCCTCGTACGGAAGTCGAGACGGTTGCTTGAGCAGAAGGTCGGCGCTCCTGAGGCCGACGCGACAGTAGCCGCGGCCCACCGCTGGCGAAGTCGTCATGGAGCCACCTCGTCCGAGGTCATCGCGCTTGACGGGTTGTCCGACACCTGAGACACGGCCTCAACGAGTGCCCCCTCAATCATGCCCAGTTCCCCATCGACCTGCGCGCAGAGTTCTTCGAAGTGGGCACGGTAGGTGCCGTCCCGCTCTTCGATTCCGGCAAGGAATCGCCGCGCATTGCCCCCGCGCGCATGAGACGCCAGAGTCCGCACCCACTGAAGCTCGCGAAGCGCTTCAAGTTTCGTTTCCCGTTCTTCCGGCTTCTCTTTTCGGAGGATTCGCTCCAATAGACGCAGGCTCTTCTCCTCCGGATCCGGTATTGCACCAGCGGCCGCAGCGGCCCGGCGCAACCACCGCAAGTCGAATCCTTCTATCACCAGGGTCGCGAGTTCCCGTCCCTTGTCTCTCCACTCCTCCTGACTCTCCGTGTACATGCTGCGGATTCGGGAGAACGCCTCCTCGTCGCGACACTTCCACCACTCCACGCCCTCTTTCCTCCATTTCAGGAGCCGCCGAAGCACGGGAGACACGGGTGTCGTCAGCGACGGCAACTTGTTCCACTCCCCCTCAAAGTCCATCCTCATGACATCCGCTGAAATCGGAGCCTTGGGCGGCTCGTTGTACGCCTTCCAGTGGAGCTGTTCGCGGTACGGAAGATCGCGAAGATATCGGATGTACGTGTGAATCTGGTTCGCCGCATTCCAGCCAATCGCTTGCAATCTCCAAGCATCGGGACAAACGATGTCCCGTGCACCGATCTGGTACTTCCCGGAGTCGCTCTCATACTTCCGCATGACCTCGGGGCCGAAAAACGCCGGCGACATTTCGAAGGGCAGACCGATTCTCTTCTCGACGTAGTTGGTCGTGGCACCTCGATCCACAGAAATCTCGACAACACGCCGGTTCCTCCAGTCGTGCGCAATGAAGGACACGGGAGGTCCGGTTTGTCGTGGAAGCGGACCCTGGTCGATCGAGTCGAGGATCTCGTTTCGTGACCGTGCGAGTGGGATAGGCTGCACTCCGCGCAGATATCCGGCGCATGCCGGGATCTCAAAGCGGTAGAAGGTCATCGGGGAATCTTCGATGACACTCGCTTCGTGCTGTGGCCAGCCGGAGAAAGTCCTGAGGTCGTACAGGTTGAAGTCGAACATTCGGACGAGAACCGATTCCGATGCTGCGAGATACTGTTCCAGCGGATAGCGAAGAAAGGAGACAACGGACCAGACTGGTGGATCCTCCGCGCTCGTCACGGACACGACGTCCACGGTCTCTCCGTTCTCGTCGTGCAGGAAGAAACCTCGTGGTGAGGCACAGGGAATGCCTGTGAGGTGAGCGTATTCCTGATGGAGTTCCAGATGCTGTTCGCGCCCGCGTGGTTTGGCGAACAGGTCCCTCAGGTGGATGAGAGGGCGCGCACCGGGCAGCACTCCGCTCAGCCAAGGGGATGAAGGAGTCTCCAGCCGGGCGTGCGAGTCTTTGCCACGCCAGACGTAGCCGATCCGCGCGGAATACGGGCCTCCGTCCCAATCGAGTAGTGCTCTCGAAGGAACGGACAGCAGTTCCTGCTCCGGAACTACCAGGGTGTGAACGAACACATGTTGTGACCCGACATGGACGAGAAGCTCGTCGCCCTCCGCATCCTCACGCAGTAGTCGGAGATGGTCCTCGCCAGTGATCCATCCGGCGTATGCGTCCCTATCGGTGGGGGGCTCGTTCAACGACTGGATGCGGGCGAACAGTGCCTTGTGACGGAAACTGGCCATGGAAGAACTCACCCCTAGGGACCGCGGCTGAGACTCCCGGCGCTTGCGCGACGCAGCGCGAGTGTTCTGGGGTCGGGGATCGCGAATGGGAGCATGGCAGCGAGTGTCGCGCGAGTTGGGCGCGGTCCGGCGAACGGCTCCGGATGGCAGGCTGGCCCGCGCCTCGCGTAGCAGCTAACTCTAGTGCGGATTCCTACGCACGCGGGGAAAGAGCGGATCCCTCAGCCTTCGGATAGCAGTCGGCTCAATCGGCGCTGGGGAGGATTTCCATCCAGCACACCACACCGACATCGCCGTCGCTGATGGTTTCGAGCCGCTCCGGAGGGTCCGCAGGGCGGAGCCCCTCGGTCCGCACCAAGTCCACGATCTCCAACGCCGCCTGGGGCTTGGAGGTTTTCCCCTCCGCGACCCGGCGCCGAATCTGTCCAAGAGTCCGCCGCACGATGCTCCCCCGTCCGACACGAAGCGCCTCGGCGGCAGCTTCACCACCGTCGGGAAGGGCGATCTCGGGATCCTCCAGAATCTCACCGACCGCCCAAGCCTGCAACGGACCGATAGCGTCGCTGGAGTCCTCGGCTGCGACCAGTTCGTTGTGCTCGGCAACAATCGACCTCACCGCCGCTCGCCAGGCGTGCTCCAAACCCTCACCCGTCTGGTAATCCGCGCCAAGCAGCCCGGGGGCACCGCGCGGATGGATGCGGCGCAGGATCGCCGCATCCGGCTCCGGGCTAGTTTCCCCGTCTGGCCCGACCCAGCGCCAGTAGCGCTCGTCATTCCGCGTGCGGCAAGCGAAGAACCACCCTCGGGACGCACCCCACGAGTGGCCCAGCGCACGCCGGAAAACGGCTCCGGTTCCCCACGGGAGGTCGCGCAGGCCTTTGACGCCCATCTCCTGAATCCACCGGGCGAGTTCGGCGCGGAGTCCTTCGCCGCTCAGCGCCTGGCCGGGGTCCGCGTGTTCGCTCTCGTCGAGTAGGGACAGGTCTCCCTCGATGAGTCGGTCGGTGAAAGCTCGAACCTCCGGAAGGTCGCCCTCGACCACCTCCACTTCCATTCCGTAAACGCTCGCGGCGTGCGTCTTGCGTCGGATCGCAGCCTCAAGCGCAAGGATCGGCTCCAGGTCCCCCGGGGCCGGCAGCATCGTCGTCAGGAAGACGCGATCATGCTCACTCTTGAGGCGAATCACCCGGCCGTAGCGCTGGACTACCCGCTGGGGATTCCAGGGCATGTCATAGCTGATGACTGCCCCCGCCTGCTGGAGGTTCTGGCCCTCCGAGAGCACGTCGTTGCTGAGAAGCAGGTCCACCTCACCCTCCTCGGGTTCGTAATCCTCCCGGATGACCGTCTTCGGGGCGAACCGCGCGAGTCGCCCCATTCGCTCGTCGGGATCCGTATCGCTACCGATCACGGTGATCCGGGTCCGGCCCCCAACCTTCTCCGGGAGGTACTGGTCGAGGTAGCGAATCGTGTCCGCAAAGGTGGAGAAGACGATGACCTTTGTCGACGGGGAGTCCCTGACCAGGCGGCGGAGCCAGGCCAGCTTGGGATCGGCGTCCGCGTCGAGCGCAGCCAGACGCGCCTCCATGCTTCGGAGTGCGGTGAGGTCTTTCGCGACATCCTGTTCGTAGGCGGGATCGAATTCCGCAATCGGCTCCCGATCCTCTCCGAAGCCGCCCTCGGCAAGCGATTCAGCGAGTCCCGCCTCCTCCATGTGCTCCCGGGCCGCCTCCCGCAGTGAGTCGCCGCCGAGCACCCACCCCTCCTTCCACGCCGCAAGGAAGAGTTCGTGGGCTCGGACGATCCGACCGATGGTGCGGTGGCAGGCGTCCCAGCAGGACTCGAACCGCTTCAGAATCCCCGATCGGAGAAGGCCGGAGAGTTGCGTCTCTCGCGCCGACTCCGCGCCGCCCTTGCGGTAGGCGCTCGGGCAATAGCGGGCCATGGTGAGACTCTCGATCGTCGAGGTGACGGCCCGAACGAGGCCCGGATAGGCGGCGTCCAGGTCGTAGCGCGCCGTGGTCAACTCCGGGGTGGGGAACCGGACAGGGGTTCCGTCGGGGAAGATCGCGTCGGGATACTGCTTCTGTATGAAGCGCCGGTCGCGCCGGACACTCACCAGGTCGGCGAGTGCGAAGAGGGCATCAGGGTCCAGGTTTTCCGGCTCGCGCTCCCCCGCACCGGCGCTCTCGAAGAGTGTCCGCAGGGAAGGGATGCGATGGCCCGCGAAGGCGCGGTCGTGGCGGGCGAAGGCCATCACCAGGTGGTAGAGGTCCCAGAGTCCGTTGTTGATCGGGGTCGCCGTGAGCAGCACGAGATCCTTCGGTTCGCCCCCAAGCAGGCGGGATAGCGCCCGGTGCCATGTGTTGTCCGGGTTCCGGAATGCGTGACCCTCGTCTGCCAGAACCAGACGGTAGGCGTCCTTGTCCACAGACAGGCGGCGGGCGCGGTGCGCTGTCCCCGGCGGGGTGAGTTGCTCGTCGGTCGCGAACTCCTGATAGCTGACCACCTGCCCGGGGAGACCGGCTTTGTTTATGCGGTCCTTCCAGTGCTGTTTGAGTTGAGCGGGAACCACCACGAGTGCCCAAAGGCCGCGGCGGAGCGCGTACTCCTCAAGGAACGCGAGGCCGATCTCCGTCTTTCCGGTACCGACGCCGTCAGCGTAGATCACTCCATGGTGCTTCTGCACGATCCGGAGCGCTCGCCGGTAGCCTTCCCATTGGAAGGGCGCGAGGTCCACCTTGCCCGGCCGCACAACGTCGTCCTTGTCGTCGCCGAAGAGTTCCAGCAGCGTCCGCAGGAAAACGATGCGAGGTTCCTCAATGCTGAGCTGCGCGGTTCCCAGCAGCTTGATGAGCTCCGCCTTGTAATCCGCCGCGTCGTCCCAGAGCCCGTCGAACCAGCCGATCGCTGCTCGGGCTACGTGGGGCTGGTAGTCAGTCAGCCCCAGTTCCAGGTTCTTAGTGAGGCCCGCGGCGGTCAGGTTTGCGGAGGTGACTAGCGCTGCACGGGCGTCGGCAATGTCGCCGAAGAGGTACGCCTTTCCGTGGAGGAACTTCGCGAGGTAGCACCGGACTTCGACATCATTCCGGTCGAGCCAAGCCAGCACTTCACCCAACTCACCGGCCGCGCGGCTAGGCGGAAAGGCAGCGAAGCGCCGATCCTCCCTAAGGCTGTCCTCAATCGCGACACGAAAGGCATCGAGAGGATTGACGGCCTTCTCAGAGGGAGGCGCCGTGCCGAGCAGCAGCCGGACTGTCCGTCCGTCCGCCGTTGCGCACGCCAGGTGGTGGAGCCCGGCGAGGTTCACGTACGCGGTAGCGGCGGCGAGCGGGTGTTCGAGTTCGTGATCGCGGGCCAGGGCGTCGAGCGCCGCGCCGTGAGTGTTTGCGCTTCGGTTGTCCACGAGTGTGGGGCGGGCCATCAGCGAAGTTCTCCGAAGCGTTGGCGGAGAGCCGTTCGGTACACGGCCGGTACTCCCCGCGTGGTGAAGTCCGCGAGCAGGACCTCAAGGTCACTGGCGGTGAGGTTCCAGGCGCGCGCCACCCGGGCATCGATCTCGACTCGCAGCCGTTCGCGTTCATCGCCCGGGAGTTCTCCGCAGGGAACGCCGGTGGCTGCTGCAAAATCGGCATAGCGGTCGTCCACGGCGGAGAGCCGGGCAGCGGCATCGGAAATTGCCTCGAAGTCCTCTTCGTTCAAGTCGGGGACCACCAACGAATTCAAGATGAACAAGCTCACGTGCATCTCCACATATCGGCGTGCTTGCCAGTCGAATGGGAGGCTGTTGAGGATGCCGACTGCAACCGACTGGGCCTTCTCATCACCTTCAACAAAGGCCAGATATGGGGCGGTGTTTGAAAGCAGCACTTTGGCAGGAATGAGGCAGGCCAGGACGGTCCGGGAGTTCGTGCGGTTAGTCACGTCGCGGAACGCCACCCGCGCCCGCCCGAGCTCCCGGAGCACCGCTTCCCTCCGAAGCGTTAGGGGCAGACCGCCGACGAGCTGGCCGCTTCCTGGCCGCGGCTTGCGAATCTTCCTCCACAACGCGCCACTGACCGCGCAGGGTCGGCTGTCAGCACCGTGCGGGTCATACTGGTCGAAGCTCGAACCCTTCCAGAGTTGACGGCTGCCGGTTCCGGATTGCCAAAACTTCTTGTCGTTCGTTTCGTGGAGTTCTGCGACCGCGAAACACTTCCATCGTCCAGCCGGCCCGAGCGGGAACCGCGAGCCGCGCCGTATCTTGGTGAGTAGATCCACCTCCTCCTGAGTCCGCAGCAGCGGAAGCTGTCGGTCCGGCCCGAAGGCCGAATCGGACAGCCGAATCCCGGTCGTCCCGGTCTGCCGTGCCCAGGCGCCTTCCGAGTCCGCCGTCCCCGCGACCTCGACCCGGTGACGCGCGGGCGACGGGACATTCTGCGCGGCGACGAGCGCGATGGAATACCGTGGCTCGGCGTCGAACGCCCAGCGGCCCTTGTTCAGCAGGAAGTCCACCCGGCGGACAGAGGTCTGCCGATGGAGCCACTCCCGGAATCCCGCCGACCCTTTCGCGTTGAACGCCGAGCGCGGCAGCACCACCCCGAGGTACCCCCCGGACCGGAGGAGCACCCGATAGCGCTGGCAGAAGAACTTGTAGAGGTCCGGATCCCCGGAAGTAGATTCGAACCCGCCGCCCCCGAGCGCAGCGCGTTGCGACTTGACCCGCTCCTGCTCCGCCGCGAGCCGATCGCGCAGTTCCGGCTTTCGGCCGATGAGATCAGCCACCGCCGCCTCTCGGGCGGCGCTGGGCAGGGAGTTCACTCCGGGTAGGAACAACGTGTAGAACCCGAGTTCCTCGACCGTGACTTCTTCCCACGGCGGGTTTCCCACTACCGCGTCGAACCCCGGCCGCTGCCGCGCGAACACGCGCGGGAATTGGATCGGCCAGTGGAGGAACGAGTGCTCCCTCGCTAGCTCCTCCGCGCGCCGGACCTTCTCCCGAAGGTGCATCGGAAGCTCTTCGTCTCCCGTCAGCACGCGGAAGCCCTTCCCGGCTACTTGATGCCGGTTCCCCGGTTCGCCGAAGGGGTCCGCTGTCCACAGATCGAAAACGTGTCGCAGCCCTGCCGTCAGGGCGTTGGCCGCCCGGTCAGCTTGCTGGCTGGCCTCATACTCCGCCGGGTTCCGATCCGGATTCTCGGCCACCGCCGCGAGCGCTTCCGAAGCGGCCCCGACGCTGTCCGCAAGCCGCTGCGCTTCGAACGTGTTGGGTTTGATGACGGCATCACGGTCCGCTACCCCGAAGAGCGAGTTCCCGATCGCCACGTTCCGACCGAGATAGGAGAGCGAAAGCCCCGGCACGAACGCGGCTAGCCAGAGGGAAACCGTCGCGATCTCCGCCCCCATCGGACTCACGTCCACACCGAAGACCGAGTGCTTCACGAGCAACCGCCGGAGGAGTGCCAAGTCCTCGACATCTCCGCCACCGCCATCTGGCCCCGACTCCGTCCCCGTCCGCAGCGCGTCGAGCCGATCACGAAGCGCCGGGAGGGGGTGTCGGGCCAGAAAGCGCGCTGCTTCGTCGGCGAGCGCGTCCACCACGGCGACGAGAAAATGCCCGCTGCCGCAAGCAGGGTCCACTACTGCGAAGTCGAGCAGTTGCTTTGCAGCCCCTAGCGGGTCGCGCTCCGCGGTCTCGCGAACCCGGTCGAGATGCTCGCGATACGCGGGCCGCACCGCGCGGTCGACGAGATGGCGAACTAGGGTGGTCGGCGTGTAATAGACCCCGCCCGCCTTCCGGCCCCCTTCGTGGTTCTGCCAGATCAGCGACCCGGCGGGGATGTTCCCCGTGTGCCGCTCGTGGCGGTAGCGGTCGGACGACGGGTCGTAGGTAGTCGGCCGGTCCGTGACCGAGAGGCTCAGACTGAGCAGGGATTCGTAGATGTTTCCGAGGTGGCCGATCTCAAGGCTCGTATAGTCCACGCCCCGCGCGGTCCCGTCCTGCCCGGTTTCTGAGCCGAGAGCAATTAGAACCTCCGCGAATTCGGGATCGGCGAGTTCCATTTCCTCGAGAGTCCTGGCACCCTCAAGTTCCTCGGGGTGGAATAGCGCGCCGTTGTAGGCGGGGACACCCCAAGCCGGATTGCCGGAGCGCAGCGCAAGAGTTAGCGTCCGGAGGTTGGTCCAGAGCGCCGTGGAGTTCCGATCGAGCTTCTCTCTGGCTCTCCGTGCCGAGTCCGCCAGGGCGGTAAGTGACTTGCCACGGTAAATCGGGTTACCCACGGGCAGGAATCCCGCACTTTCGGCGTAGAAGAGGAAGAGCAGTCGGAATACCAGGGTGAAGCTGGCATGCTGGAGATCGCGCCGCACGGCTTCGTGACTGGTGTCCCGGCCCGACTCCCGCGCCCAGTCACCGAGCCCACGAGCGAGCGCCGGGAGAGCACGGTCATGGACGCGGTCGCCGAGACGCCTCCAGAGCCGGACTCCGTGTGCGCGGGCGTCCTCCGACAATTCCTCGAAGCGGCCCCGCGCGAGAGTCTCGGGACCGAGGAGCGCAAGCAGCGGCCGCTCCTCCGGCCCGAGCGCCGCGGCGTCGAGTTCGAGCCAGATGGAAGCCGCCCCCGGGGACCGCGCGTCGAAGAGGCGCAGCCGTTCGCCGCTCGCAAGAATCCCGTATCTGAGGTCGTGATGCTCGCAGAGGGCGAGCAGGCGACCTTCGGGTGGTCGGCCATCGCTATCGAGCTTGGCGAGGTCAGTGCCGGGCGCGAAGGGAAGGATCACCGCGATCGGTTTGGACCCGTCCTGGGCGAGCCAACCGCGGTCCGGAAGCGGAGCGAGGTTCCAGCCCAGTCCGCGGAGGAGCGCGGCCCAGTCCGCGTCCGGAGCGAGGCGCGCAACGGCGTGGGCTGCCTCCTCCCGCTCCTTATGCCAACGGGGCAACCGGAGGAAACGCTCTGTGAGAGTGTGGGAGGTGAGGAGGCCACGGACCGCCAGCCCGGGGGTCTCGGCGCGGTCGTAGCGGGCGAGCGCCGCCGTGACTTGGCGGCTGGCCAGGACGCCGGACTCCTGCGCCATGGCGTCGCTGAGGATCCGGAGCAGAACAGTACCGGGGAGCGACCGAATGGGGGCCTTCCGGTGGGGACCGAAGACCAACAGAGAGCCATGCCGCTCCGGCGCGGAATCCAAGGCGTCGGCGACAGCAATGAGGCGGAGGGCCGTGTTGCCGACCCGGTCCCTCCAGAACTGCGCCAACTTCTTCTCGGGATTACCCCGCCCCTTCCGCAGCGGAACGTGGGCAATCTGAATCCCGTGACTGCGGAATCGGACCGTCCTGCCCGCTCCCGGCAGAGGGGATGCCTCGTCGGTGATTCCGCTGCGCCGCAGCGCTTCGAGCAGTTCAGCGGCGTTGATCGGCGGGTCGGGCATCCGGTGCGGCGCATCCTATGCGACGAATCCGGCGGAAAACGGCCGCCAGAGTCTTGTCGTGTACGTCGCCGGGTCTTAGTCAGTTCCCCGCACTTGCGGGGATAGGCGCTACGCCGCCGGGCGTTCGAAGGCGGTTCGTCGCCTGGTCAGAGCGTGATGGACTCGGGTTCCAGGCGTCTGGCGAGGTACGTCGATCCGGCCTCGATGATCGGCGACACGGTGCCGTGGAGGGCAAAGGCGGTGCGCCGGACCCGGTTGACGGTCTCCAGGTATTCGGCGAGGGGGCCGTGGTTGCCGAAATCGTGCCAATGTTCGGGTTCCCGGATGGCGGCGAGCGTGGTCAGATGGCGGCGGTCCCGGTCATTGGCGGCGAGTTCCACGGGGGCGCGGAGGCCGTCGAGCGTGCGTCGCATGTCCCGGACTTGGCCGTTGGTCCGGCAGAGCGCCACGACGTGGATGGCCCTTCCCTTGGCGCGGATGCCCGCCCAGAGAGGATCCATCGAGGAGACCCAGTACGGCCAGCGAATGACGTCGCGACCGGTGGCGCAGGGGTAGAGGAAGGTGACCAGGTGTCGCGCGGTGTGGATCGCCAGCCTGGCAGGGAAGTACCGCGCCGTTCGGGTTCCATCACGGGCGGTGTACGCCTGACGCGGAAGTGACACGGTGTCGACCCCGAGTGTTTCCTGGAAATACTCGACCTTGTCTTGTTGGGTGGGAAGCCAGTTGAGCGTCGGGTGTTCGATGATGTAGTCGAAACAGCGGAGCCGCCGCCAGCGGTTGTGCTCGGAAGTGCGGCGGCGGTAGCGGGTGTGCTCGATGTCGAGTTCGCGGTAGATGGCTCGTGCGGTGAGATGGCAGACAAGCGGCGAGCGGCCTCCGCGCTCGTCTGCAATCGGGAACTGTCTGGCCCAGTTGCCCGCAATGAGGCGGGCGACGAACCGGCGCGCGGTCGCTTCGGAGCAGCCGTGGAACGCGGCGTACTGCGAGCGGAGAAAGAGTCCGCCGTGGAGCGCGACGAGCGCGAGCCACCGGGCGAGGCTCTTCTTCCAGCCGAGGGCGACGAGCTCCTGGTCACGGTCGCGGAGATGGGAGAGGGTCGTTTGTGAAGAGCCGGGGCGAACCCCGCGCTCGCCCTGCGAGGTCGTGGCGGCGGATCGCTCGCTCATCGCAGGACCTGGACCGCAGGCAAGGATCTGGCCTTCCCGCAGGGATGATTTCGTCGGCGTTGCCGGCGACGGGAGCGACCCCGGACGCGGCGTGGTGGGGCCACCACACCGGGCCGATTCTGCGCAGCAAGAGGGGGGGTCGCTTGTCTCTTCCATACTTGGCGATTCCGGCCCGATTCACGGGTC
>VXWI01000049.1 GCA_009835985.1 Acidobacteriota bacterium
GGGTACATCCTGGTGATGGGCACCTCGACGGCCTTTCTGGCCATCTGCATTTCCGCGCTGGAACGGGGCGGCCCCGGACTCCTTGCGAGCCTGATCATCGTCGCGGCGCTCTTCCAGTTCGCGCTCGCGGCCAAGATGTCCTTCCTGCGGCACGTCTTCACGCCGACCGTGGCCGGCACCGTGCTGATGCTCATCCCGGTGGACGTGGCGCCGGTGATCATCCGCAAGCTCACCGACGTCCCCGAAGGCGCGTCAGCGGCGGCAGCCCCAACCGTCGCCGCGGTGACGCTCCTGGTCACCGCCGGAATCGCGCTCCGTTCCTTCGGCACGTGGCGGGTGTGGGCGCCGGCTCTCGGCATCGTCGCGGGATGCGTCGTGGGAGGCGTGGGCTTCGGCATCTACGACACCTCCGGCATCGCGGCCGCTTCCTGGGTGGGGCTTCCCGCGTTCGCGCATCCAGGGCTCGATTTCAGTTTCGGCCCCACGTTCTGGGCGCTGCTTCCCGCCTTCGTGCTCGTGACGCTCGTTGGAGCCATGGACACTCTCGGAGACGCGATCGCCATCCAGCAGGTGTCGTGGAGGAAACCGCGGGCGATTGACTTCCGGGCAATTCAGGGCGCCCTGAACGCCGACGGAGTCGGCAACCTGTTGGCCGGGATCGCCGGCACGGTGCCCAACACGACCTACGGGAACAGCATCGCGGTCGCCGAACTGACGGGCATCGCCGCCCGCTCGGTGGGGTTCTGCGTGGGGATCATCTTTGCGCTGTTCGCCCTGCTGCCGAAGTTCGTGGCCGCAGTCATCGCGATTCCCGGACCGACGGTGGCCGCCTACTACCTGATCCTGGTCGCCCTGCTCTTCGTTCTGGGCGTAAAGATCATCCTCCAGGACGGCCTCGACTCGCGCCGGAGCCTCGTGGTGGGACTGGCTTTCTGGATCGGCGCGGCGTTCAAGTTCGGGTGGATCTTTCCCGAGTACTTCGAGGGGCCCTGGAGCGGCCTGCTCGGAAACGGCATGGCGGTCGGCGGCCTCACGGTGGTGTTCCTGAATCTGCTCGCCGAGTTCGGACGCAAGCGCCGCCTGCGGCTCAGGACCGCCCTCAACGAGGACGCCTTCGCCGAGGTGGACGGCGTGCTGTCACGGCTCGCGGCCGACCGTCGCTGGGACGAACCCATGGTCCGCCAGCTCCGGGCCGTCGGCGAGGAGACCCTCCACGTGCTGCTTCGGGACACCGGGCACAGACAGGGGGAGCGGCGGCTGCTTCTGATCGCCGAAGGCGACGCGAACCGGGCGGAACTCGAGTTCATCGCGGCGATGGAGGACACGAATCTCGAGGACCAGATGGCGATGCTCACCGAAGGAGCCGCCGGAACCCCGAGTGAAGAGGAGTTGCCGCTGCGGCTGCTCCGCCACTACGCCACGTCGGTCCGGCACCAGCAGTACCACGACACCGACGTGGTGGCGGTCCGGGTGGACGCCTCGCGATCCTCTCGGCCCTGACGGCCGCGGGCCGCCCCGCGCCGCCCCCAACCTGGTTCCGCGCCGTCCAGAACCGGGGATAACCGCCGGCCGCCCGACTAAGATGGCCGCGCCATCCGTGGTGGACCCTTGCTGCTTCCTTCCCGTTCCGACTTCCGCGCGCTCGCCCGACAGGCGAACCTGATCCCCGTCTGGCGGGAGATCCTCGCCGACTGCGACACTCCGGTCTCCACGTTCCTCCGGGTGGGGAATCGCGGCCCGGCGTTCCTGATGGAGTCGGTCGAGGGTGGCGAGAGCGTAGCCCGGTATTCGTTCCTGGGTTCGAAGCCGCGCGTCATCGTCGAGAGTCGCGGCGGCGAGATCCGGCGTCGCCACCTGAGTGACGGCCGGGTCGAAACCTGGGAGAGCGTCGACCCCCTCTCGGCGCTTCGGGACATGCTCGCCGAGGTCACCCCGGCGCCGGTGGAGGGGCTGCCGCCGTTCCACGGCGGCTTCGTCGGTTATCTCGCCTACGACGCGGTGCGGCGCTTCGAGCGCCTCCCGGACAGCGTGGCCGACTCGCTGGGCATTCCGGACGCCATCTTCCAGTTGACCGACAGCGTGCTGGGCTTCGACCGGGCCCGCAACGTCATCCAGGTCGTGGCGAACGCCAGCGTTCCGGATCCGAGCCTCGCCGACCAGGCCTACGACGCCGCCGAAGCGCAGATCGAGGCGACGGTGCGGGAAATCCGCGCCCCGCTTCCCTATCGGCTGGGGCTACCGGGAGGCGCCGCCGGACCGCTTCCCGACCCGGTTTCGAACACGAGCCGGGAGCGGTACCTCGAGATGGTGCGCCGGGCGAAGGACTACGTGGCCGCCGGGGACATCATCCAGGTCGTTCCCTCCCAGCGCTTCGAGACGCCGCTCACCGTCCACCCCTTCGACTTCTATCGAGCGCTCCGGGTGGTGAATCCCTCCCCGTACATGTACTACCTCGACTTCGACGGGCTGGTGGTGGCCGGAGCGTCGCCCGAGATGATGACCCGCACCGAGGACGGAGCGATCGAGACCCGACCGATCGCGGGCACCCGGCCTCGCGGGAGGACCGCCGAGGAGGACGCGGCGCTGGCGGCAGAGCTGCTCGCCGACCAGAAAGAGCGCGCCGAGCACGTGATGCTCGTGGATCTGGCCCGCAACGACATCGGGCGCGTAGCCGGCTACGGCCAGGTCGAAGTCGAGGACTTCATGAGCATCGAGCGGTATTCCCACGTGATGCACATCGTGTCCCGGGTGCGGGGACAGCTCGGCTCGGGGATGGACGCTTTCGACGCGCTCCGCGCCACTTTCCCCGCCGGAACGCTCTCCGGCGCCCCCAAGATCCGCGCCATGGAGATCATCGACGAGCTGGAAACGGAACGCCGCGGCGTCTACGGGGGCGCGGTCGGTTACTTCTCGTACGGCGGCGCCTCCGACACCGCCATCGCGATCCGGACGCTGGTCGCCAAGGACGGCGTCGGCTATTTCCAGGCGGGGGGCGGAGTCGTGGCGGATTCGGATCCCGCCGCCGAGTACGACGAGAGCTGCCACAAGGCGGACGCCGTGCTCGCCGCGCTGCGCATGGCCCACGACGGGCTGGACTGACCGTCACCATGACCTTCGTCCTCGACAACTACGACTCGTTCACGTTCAACCTGGTGCAACTGCTCGGGGAGTTGGGGGCGCGGCCGCAGGTGTTCCGTAACGATGCGCTGACCCCGGGAGAGATCCGCGAGCTGAAGCCCACGCGGATCGTCATCTCTCCGGGCCCGTGTTCTCCCGACAAGGCGGGTATCTCGGTGGACCTGGTGCGGGAGCTCGCGGGCGAAACTCCCATCCTGGGGGTCTGCCTCGGCCACCAGTCCGTGGTCCAGGCGCTCGGCGGCCGGATCCGGCCCGCTCACCACCTGGTCCACGGCAAGACCTCCTCCGTGCGCCATAATGGCGAGGAACTGTTCGCCGGGCTGGAGAACCCCTTCGAGGCGACCCGCTATCACTCGCTGGTCGCCGACGAGCCCCTTCCGGGCGAGCTCGAGGTGACCGCCCGCTCCGACGATCAGGAGATCATGGGACTCCGGCACCGGAGCGCGCCCCTCTGGGGCGTGCAGTTCCACCCCGAATCGTTTCTCACCCCCGAGGGGCGTCCACTGCTCCAGAACTTTCTCGACCTGACATGACGAAACGCTCTCCCGACTTCGCGACCATGGTGCTCATCCTGCATCCATGGGCTACGCGGCAGGAAATCGACCATCTGACCCGTCTGCTGGAGGAGAAGGCCCTCGAGTGGGCGCTCCATCCCGGCGAGGTCCGGAACCAGATTCATGTGTTCGGCAACCTCTCGCAGGAAACGGAGGCCTCCTGGCGCACCCAACCCGGCGTGCAACAGGTCTATGGGCTCGCCAAACCCTACAAGCTCGCCAACAAGACCCATCGCAAGTCGAGCACCCACATCCCGATCGGGAGTCAGCAGCTCGGCAGCGAAGACCTGGTGGTCATCGGGGGGCCCTGCGCCCTCGAGAGCGAGGAGCAGGGCGTCACCGCGGCTCTGATGCTCCGGGACATCGGGCTCGAGATCATGCGCGCCTCGGCGTTCAAGCCGCGCACTTCGCCGTACTCCTTCCAGGGACTCGGAGTGGAGGGCCTGCACGTCCTGAGCCGCATCCGGCAGCGCACCGGAATGCTGGTCGAGACCGAGGTCATGGATGTCCGGGACGTGGAGATCGCCGCCGAACTCGTGGACGTGGTCCGGATCGGCGCCCGCAACATGCAGAACTTCGACCTGCTCAAGGAGATGGCCCGCGTCCAGACGCCGGTGATCCTGAAGCGCGGCGCCGCGAACACCATCCGCGAGTTCCTGCTGGCCACCGAGTACATCCTGCAGGGGAACCCGAACGTGATCCTCTGCGAGCGCGGGATCCGCTCGTTCGAGACCGCCTATCGCAACACCCTCGACGTGGGCGCGATTGCGGTGCTGAAGCAGGAGACCCACCTCCCGGTCATTGCCGACCCGAGCCACGCCGCCGGAAACAAGACGCTGGTGCCGGCGCTCTCCCTCGCCTCCGTGGCGGCCGGCGCCGACGGACTCATCGTCGAGGTGCATCCCAATCCCGCGGTGGCCCTCAGCGACGGCGACCAATCGCTCTACCCGCATCAGTTCGCGAACCTCATGAAGGACCTGCGGAAGGTCGGGAAGGCCGTCGGCCGGCGGCTATTGACAGAACGGGCGGCACACGCGGCCTCGTAATGACCGTACGGGTCCCGGTGGAGACGCCGGGACACCACACCTCCTACGAAGTCGTCGTCGGGGACTCGGTGCTGGACGGCCTGCCGGCCTTCCTCGCCGCAAACCACGCGGGTCGCCGGGTCGCCGCCATCGGCGACGCCGAGGCGCTCCGGCAGCACGGGGACCGGCTGCGCGCCGCGCTTCCCGCGGCAACCCCGGTCCTCGCAGTGCCTTCCGGCGAGGCGTCGAAGACACGCGCGGAGAAGGCGCGCCTCGAAGACGAACTGCTCTCCCGCCGGCTGGGCCGCGACACCGTGCTCGTCGGGTTCGGCGGCGGCGTGGTCACCGACCTCGCCGGTTTCGTGGCCGCCACCTACCTGCGCGGGATTCCGTTCGTGGCGGTCCCCACCACCCTGCTTGCGGCGGTGGACGCCTCGGTCGGAGGCAAGACCGGGATCAACACTCCGCACGGAAAGAACCTCATCGGGGTGATCCGCCAGCCCGCCGCGGTGTTCGCCGACATCCGCTTCCTGGAGACCCTGCCCGAGCCGGAATTCCTGAACGGTGTCGCCGAAGCCCTCAAGATGGCCGCCACCAGCGACCCGGAACTCTTCTCGGGCATGGAGAAAGGCATCGGCGCCCTGACGGAGCGGGAGCCCGGTGCGCTGACCCGCCTCGTTGCCGCCGCGGTGCGGATCAAGGCTGCCGTGGTGTCCGCCGACGAACGGGAGAGCGGGTTGCGCGAGGTGCTCAACTTCGGCCACACGATCGGACACGGGCTCGAGAGCGCGACCGACTACGTCCTGGCGCACGGGGCGGCGGTGGCGATGGGGATGGTCGCGGAGAGCCGGATGGCGCGCCGCGCGGGATGCCTTGCGCCCACTGCCGAAGACCGCCTGCTCGCCCTGATCGACTCCGTCGGACTCTCGGTCCGGGCGCCGGACGGGGTGGAACGCGGGCGCGTGCTCGCCGCGCTCGAGAGCGACAAGAAAGCGCGTGGGGGCGAACCGCGCTTCGTGGTGCTGGAGGACATCGGCCGGGTGCGGGACCGGGACGAGGAGGGACGGCCGGCCTACTCGTTCCCCATGCCCCCGGAGGTCGTGGACACGGGACTCCGCGCGATCGGGCTTTGATCGAGATCGCCCCCGGGCCGGCGCCTCTGGACACCGCGGTTCGGGTTCCCGGGAGCAAGTACGAGGCGAACCGGTTCCTGATCGCGGCGGCGCTCACCGACGGGACGACCCGCCTCGCGGGTCTGCCGGACGGAGAAGACGTCCGGGCCGCAATTTCGGCGGTGGCGGCGCTGGGCGGGGAAACCGCCCGCCGGCAAGACCGCCTGGAAGTACGGGGGGTCTCGGGCAGCGGCAGCCAGACCCGCGCCTTCGATTCCGGGCGGCCAAGGCTCGTTTCGGTGGGGGAGTCGGGGACCCTCCTCCGTTTCCTGACCGCGGCGGCAGCCACCGTGCCGCGATCCATCACCATCACGGGAGCCGGCCGGATTCGGGAGCGGCCGGTCGCGGGCCTGGTAGGGGCACTCGGCGCGCTCGGCGCGGACATCGAGACCAGCGGGGGTTTCGCGCCGCTCACGGTGCGCTCGGGCCGGCTGAACGGAGGGACGGTCGGGGTACCAGCGGCTGACAGCAGTCAGTTCGCGAGCGGTCTGCTCCTCGCCGCCCCCCGCGCCGCCGGCGCGGTGTCGATCGAACTGGAGGACGATCCGGTCTCGGCTTCCTATCTCGACCTGACCGCGAGCGTGATGGCCCGCTGCGGAGTGAAGGTCGAGCGGCCGGGACCGGGGCGCTTCCGGGTGGCTTCGACCGCGTGTTACCGGCCGGGCGAGCACCGGATCTCGGGCGACTGGACGGCGGCGAGCTACTTCTTCGCCGCCGCCGCGCTGGCGCCGGGCCGCGTCGCGGTGGACGGCCTCGACCCGGAGTCCCCCCAGGGGGAGCGCGGCTTCGCGGAGCTCCTCCGCCGCATGGGCTGCGAAGTCTCCGAGGCCCCGTCGCAGGAAGGGGTGCGGGTGACGGTCGCCGGCGCGGCCCGCCTCCGGGGGATCTCGGTCGACATGCGTGCGATGCCCGACGCCGCCCCGACGCTGGCGGCGATCGCGCCGTTCGCGGAGGGCGCCACCCGGATCCAGGGGATCTCTCACCTGCGGCACAAGGAGAGTGACCGCCTCGCCGCCCTCGCGGACGGGCTCGGCCGGCTCGGAGCGCGAGCGACCGCGACGGATGACGGCCTCGTGATCGAGCCGCCGGCGGGCGGTGGGTCTCTTCGGGCGGCGGCTCTCGATGCTCACGGCGACCACCGGATCGCGATGGCGCTGGCGCTCACCGGACTCCGCCTTCCGGGTATCCGGATCCGCAGTCCCGAGGTGGTGGCCAAGTCGTTCCCGGGCTTCTGGCGCGCCCTGGCAAGGCTCGGCGTGCAGGTGTCCGGCACGGAGGCCGGCTCGTGACTCTGCCGGCAGGCTCCGCCGCCCCGTCGGGCGAGGGCGCTGATTTCCCGAATGTCGTCCTCATCGGCTCCCGCGCGTCGGGGAAGAGTCGCGCCTCCCGGCGGCTCGCGAAGCGGATCGGCTGGACACGGGTCAGCACCGACGAACTGCTGGAAGCCCGCGTCGGCCCGATCCCGGAGTTCGTCGGCCAATTCGGCTGGGAGAAATTTCGGGACGCGGAGAGCGCGGTGCTCCGGGAGCTCAGCGGGGAACGCCTGATCGTGGACTGCGGCGGGGGAATTGTCGAGACGCCCGAAAACCTCCGCCGGCTGCGAGAGCTCGGAACCGTGTACTGGGTCCGGGCGCCGGCCGCGGTACTCCGGGAGAGGCTCTCCCGGCCGAAACACTCGAAGCGCCGTCCGGCGCTTGTGGGGGGGGTGCCCCCCGCCGAAGAAGTGGCTCTCGTGCTGGAACGTCGCACCCCGCTTTACCGGGAAGCGGCGGAAGCGGACGCCTGGAGCACCGCGTCCGACCGGGAGGCGATCGTGGAGGCGGTGGAGACACTGCTGGCCGCCCATTTCGGCCCGCCTCTCGCCCTGGTCGTGACCGGCCGCACCGCGTCCGAAGTGCGCGCGGGCCTCGCCGCGGCGGACGCGGCAGCCGGGCCGCTGGACCTGATCGAGCTGCGGCTGGACGGTCTCGAAACACCCGGGCCAGCCGAGCTGAGCGCGGTCTTTGGAGGTCTTCCGGACTCGCTCCTTTCGCGGCTGATCGCAACCGTCCGCCGGGGGAGGGAGGGCGGCGGCTTCGCCGGAAGTGAGGACGAACGCCTCCGCCTCCTCGGTGAGGCGGGACGGCTCGGCGCGGCCTACCTGGACCTGGAGTTCGAAGCGTTCCGAGAGAGCGACGGTGCTGCGGCCCGGCGAGTGCGCCAGGCGGCGCCGGATGCTCGGCTCATCGCGTCGTTCCACGATCCCGAAGGCGTACCGCCGGATCTCGAAGCGCTTCCGGGCCGGATGGCCTCCATGGAGCCGGAGATCGCCAAGGTGGCGGTCTCCGCTGCCGGCTGGGGCGACGTGAAGCGGGTCCATTCGCTGATCCGGAGTCAGGGTTGCGGAGACATCCCCTTCATCGGGATCGCAATGGGAGCGCCGGGGAGGGCGCTGCGGGTCATCGCCGGCTCGGCCGGCGCCGCGCTCACCAGCTATGCACCGCCGGAAGGGCTGCCCGCGGTTGCCGGTGGGCAGCTCACGGCACCGGAAACCCGTTCGCGCCATCGCCGTTGGGGACGCCGGCTTGCCGCCCCCGTCCCGGTGTATGGCGTGGTCGGGGATCCGGTCGGGCAGAGTCTCAGCCCGCCGATGCACGAGGCAGCCTTGCGGCGGCTGGGGATCGAAGCCGCGTACCTCGCGTTCGCCGTTCCCCCCGAGGAGCTCGCGGACTTCCTCACGGCCGCGCGTCTCAGCCGGGTGGGCGGGCTGAACGTGACGATCCCGCACAAGCGCGCCGTCCTCCCGCTGCTCGATTCCCTCGACGACGACGCGCGCCGGATCGGGGCCGTGAATACCATCATCCCGATGAACGGCGGACTCGGGGGCGCGAATACGGACTGGACGGGCGCTGTCCGCTCCCTCGAGGAAGCGGTCGCGCTGCCCGGCCGGCGCGCCACGGTGCTGGGGGCCGGCGGCTCCGCGCGGGCCGTCCTCTACGGCCTGGCCCGCAGTGGCGCGGAAGCGGTCGTCATCTCCCGGAACGACCGGAAGGCCGCGGCGCTCGCCGACGCGATGGGGGTCGCGCATGTCCCGCTGGCCGCGCTGGAACGCATCGAGGGGGACATCCTGATCAACACGACCCCGGTCGGAATGGCGCCCGACTACGACGGCTGTCCCGCCCCGGACGCCGCGATCGCCGCCCACGAAGTGATCTTCGACCTGGTGTTCCATCCCGAGCGAACCCCGCTCCTCCGGAAGGCCACGGGGATGGGGAAACGCACCGTCCCCGGGCTCCGGATGCTCATCCTGCAGGCGGCCGCCGCCTTCGAACGCTGGACGGGCCGGCCGGCGCCGGTTCAGGTCATGGCGGACGCCGCCCGGAAGGCCCGCGATGCCCGGTAGCTCGATTGGTCAGGCCTTCCGGGTGACGACCTGGGGCGAGTCGCACGGCCCGGCCATCGGCGTCGTGGTGGACGGCTGTCCGCCGCGGATCCCGCTCAGCGAGGACCAGGTGCAGGAGGAACTCGACCGCCGGCGTCCCGGCCAGAGCGGACTCACCACCCCGCGCAGGGAAGCGGACCGGGTGGCCATCGAGTCGGGGGTGATCGCCGGGCAGACAACGGGTCATCCCATCGCGATGGTGGTCCGGAACAAGGACGCCCGGCCCGCCGACTACGAGGCGCTGAAGACCGTCTATCGGCCGAGTCACGCCGACTACACCTTCGAGACGAAGTACGGGATCCGGGACGCAAGCGGCGGTGGCCGGTCCTCGGCCCGGGTCACCGTGGGCCACGTCGCCGCGGGCGCGGTCGCCCGGCGTTTCCTCGAGGAGCGCTTCGGGATCGAGTGCACCGCGTACGTGAAGCGCACGAAGGACATCGAGGCCGACGTGGATCCGGAGACCGTGACCCGGGACGCCGTGGAGAGAACGCCGGTCCGCTGTCCGGACCCCGAAGCGGCAGCGCGCATGGTGGAGTTGATCGAGCGGACGCGGGACGCCCGGGACTCCATCGGCGGGGTCGTCGAGTGTTCCGTGCGCGGCGTTCCTCCCGGACTCGGGGAGCCGGTCTTCGACAAGCTGGAGAGCGACCTCGCGAAGGCCATGCTGGCGATCAACGCCAGCAAGGGTTTCGAAATCGGCTCCGGGTTCGCCGGCACCCGCCTCTTCGGAAGCGAGCACAACGACCGCTTCGTGATGAAGGACGGGCGGCCGGCGACCGAGACGAACCGCGCGGGCGGCGTGCTGGGCGGCATCTCGACCGGGATGCCGATCGTCTTCCGGGTGGCGTTCAAGCCGACGTCGACGATCGGGAAGGCGCAACGGACCGTGGACTCCGAGGGGAAGGAAGTCACGCTGGAGGCCAGGGGGCGCCACGATCCGTGCGTCCTCCCCCGCGCCGTCCCGATCGTGGAGGCCATGGCCTGCCTGGTGCTCGCCGACCACGCACTCCGGCAGGCGGCGATCACGTCAGCGGGATAGGTCGGAGCGCCGGCCTCCGGCCGGCATCGCGCGGGAGCGCGAAAACTGCGTTGATCGCGCTGCGCCCTCAATCCGGGGCCGCGCTCGTCCGCCTTCGGGTGGCGTCGCCCGTTCTCCGGTTGGGCCCAACCCCTTTCTGGTCGGTTGCCGCGTGCGTTTCGCGGCCTCCGGCCGCGATGCCGGCCGGAGGCCGGCGCTCCAGTGTCAAGTTATACTTGAAGAGAATCCACCGGGGGCGGCTAGCTCAGCTGGGAGAGCGCGGCGTTCGCAATGCCGAGGTCACGGGTTCGATCCCCGTGCCGTCCACCACCGGGAGGGAAGTCCAACATGCGACGAATCGTTTGGTTGCGGATTCTCCCCGTCGCTGTCGTCCTGTTGGGTCTGGCCCTGTTGGCGTCGGCCGGACCAGGAAACGCGCCGTCCTCGCGACTCGCGCCCGACCCGGAAGCGGTCGCGCTCATCGAGCGCGTCGAGTCGTACCACCAGTCCCTGCCCCACTTCGAAGCGCGCTTCGAGCAGCGGTTCTCACCGCGGATCTTCGGGCGCGACCGGGTGGAAACCGGCCGGTTGACGGTCAAGCGGCCGGCCCGGATGCGCTGGGACTACGAGGAGCCCGAGCCGAAGGTCTTCGTCAGCGACGGGGCGAGCACCTGGTTCCACGTGCCGGCCGACCAGCAGGTCGTGGTGGGCGCGTTCGGCGACGGCCAAGGTGCTGACGGGGAGGCTGAGGGACTCAATCCCCTCGAGTTCCTGACGGGGGACGCCACGATCCTCGATCACTTCGACGCGCTGCTGGCGAGCGAACCGCCGGATCCCGGCCTCCGCACGGTCGCGCTCGTCCCGCGGCAGACGAACGGAGAAATCACTTCGCTGTCGCTCACGGTTGACGCCGAGAGCGGCCGGATCCAGGGGATCGAGTCGGAAGACCTGGAAGGAAACCGGACGACATTCCGCTTCACCGACTTCCGGTTCGGGACCTCCCCCGACGACTCGCTGTTCACCTTCATCATCCCGCCGGGGACGGATGTGGTGACCGCATCGGACATCCGCCCATGACGTTCGCCGGAGCGGGCCCTCGAGGTCTCGCTGTGCTCCTCCTCGCCACCGGCCTCGCCGGGTGCGCCACGAGCCGCCACTTCACGGCGGGCGAGACGGCGGAACGGATGGGCCGCTACGACGACGCCGTGGTCCACTACGCCCGGGCGGTGGCCGACGACCCGTCCGACTCGGCCGCCCAGCTCTCGCTGACCCGCGCCAAGGTGCGGGCCGCCGAGCACCACGCCAGGGAGGCGGAGCGCCTCGCCGCGCTCGAGGACTACGCGGGGGCGGAAGACGCCCTGCGGGCGGCCATCCTTCTCGCGCCGGAAGAGACGTCCTACCGGGACCGGCTGGGCGTGATCCAGGCGGCGGTCCAGGAGCAGTCCGAGGAAACGAGGGCGCTGACGCTCGCCGAACTGAAGGAGGAGGCCCTCACTCGTCCGCTGGGTCTCGACGTGCCGGAAGACGCCCGCGCTCCAGCGAGCTTTGTGTTCCGGGACGCGAGTCTCCGCTATGTCCTGCTCACGCTCGGGGAGATCGCGGGGGTGAACGTCGCTTTCGACGAGGACTTCGTGGATCAGACGGTCTCGATCGAGGCCGAGGAATCCACCTTCGAGGACGCGATCCGCAGCCTGACCGAGACCACCGGGCACTTCTTCCGGGTCGAGTCGCCGCACCTGATCACCATCGTCCCCGACACCCAGAACAAGCGGCTCCAGTACGAGCGGCAGGTCGCGCAGACCTTCTACCTCTCCTCGGCGGACCTCGTCCAGACCTCCGACACCCTGCGCATCGTCCTGGGAATCCGGCAGATCGCCACCCACGAGGGAACGAACTCGATCACCATGGTGGACACCTGGGAACAGGTCCGTTCGGCGCAGCGCATCATCGAGGCGCTCGACCGGAGTCCAGGCGAAGTGCTGGTGGACGTGGAGCTCATGGAGGTGAACCGGACCCATCTGGAGCAGTACGGCATTCCCCTGCTGTCCCCCCAGACCGAGGGACAAGGGATTTCGGTCGCGCTCAACCCCCGGCTGGACACCGTCCTGCAAAACCCCTACGAGCGCGGGAACCTCCAGATCGCGGGGCTCCCGGGCGCGATCCTGAACCTCGTCCGTTCCGACACCGACACCCACGTGCTCGCGAACCCCCAGCTCCGGGCGTCGGACGGCAAGCCCGCGCTCGCCGACTTCGGCGAGCGGGTGCCGGTCCCGGTGACCACGTTCGCTCCCATCGCGACCGGGGGTCTGGCCCAGCAGCCAACGACGACGTTCGAGTACGAGAACGTCGGGGTCAGCATCGAGGTGCTTCCCCGGATCCACCACGACGACAGCGTAACCCTCGAAGTCAAGGTGCGGCTCGACAACGTGTCGGGCACCGGTTACTCGGGACTCCCGACGTTCGGCAACCGGAACGTGGAGACGACCCTGCGCCTCAGGAACGGTGAGACCAGCATGATCGCCGGCCTCATCCGCCAGGAAGAGCGGAGCAGCCTGAGCGGGCTGCCGGGAGTCGCCGACATCCCGGTGATCGGGCGGCTGTTCGGCCAGAACTCCGACAACCTGACGGAGTCGGACATCATCCTGACCATCACGCCGAGGATCGCCCGGCGCGCGGACCTGGACCGGGAAACGTTACTCCCGCACATCGTGCGGAGGTAGCTCGAGCGGTTCGGAGCGCCGGCCCCCGGCCGGCATCGTGGCCCCAAGGGCCGCGACATGGGTAGCGCTGCCGCCTCCGTGTGGCGTGTCGGGACCGACCGTCGACCTCCAGTCTGCGGAATGTCGCACACGGCTTGGAGCGCCGGCTTCAGCCGGCACCGCGGCCCGCAGGTCCACTTAGGCCTCTCTGTAAGTCGTTGATTCAGTGATTCTTTACAAGCATCGTGATATCCGGCTATCACTCCGCGTACCACGTCTGTGATTTTGAGGTCGGAATGGGAACGCTGGGGCATTCTTGGGCGCGCGCTCGTAAGCGTTCGGTCGTGGGTGTATCGGGCGCTGCGGTGAGGGAATGATGATGCTCGGGCCGGGTCAGGTGATCAGCCATCCGATTCGCTCGAGTTGGTTGACGGCAACGTCCAGGACCGCGTCGAATTCCTTCCCGACCGGGAGGTCGATCGGCACATCGCGGCCGTTGAAGACCTGAAGATCATCACATCTCTTCACGGATTCAGGCGCGCCATCCCAGAACCGAGCCACAGCGGTGTGGGGTAGGTTGTAGCCCACAGCCCATAGTGGATTCCAAACCACGATGTTTGGTCCGCGATCCGGATGTATCGCCCATAGCCGTCTGCCTGCGGGGTGACCCGCATTCCGTCGGTCCCGACGATCCCCTTCGTGCGTGCGCGATCCGTCGCGTGATCCACGAGTTGACGCAGGTTGCGCAAGCGTCGCGGGAACTCAGGACCAAAATCCTCCCGTCTCAAGGGTAGGAATGCCTCATCGTCCTGCCGCTTAGCGAGCCCCTGCAATTGCCGGATGTCGGTCTCCGTGTGCGACTCCCCCGCGGCGCCAACCTGAGCCGCCATCCGATGCAGGAGGTTGCGCCAGCTAGTGAGCACGAGGAACGTGGCATCGTTCACTACTGCGCTCCGCAACTCGGTGGCGTCCTCCCGCCGAGTCAATGGAAGGCCAGCCTCACCGACTAGGCGAAACAACTCGTTCCACAATGGCTCCAGCCGGGCGGCAGGCGCCACGAACAGCAGGGCGCAGGGATCACCGCCGTCCGGCGCCAGCCTGCTCAGATAACTCACCGGCTGGTTGTCGGTCAGCCCGGCCCAGAACTTGACCTCGATCAGCAGTCGTTCCGCACTGCGCTTGTCAAACCCGACAAGGTCCGGCCGCGCTCCGTCCTCGCCAGTCGCCTGCGTCCGCACTTGGACGACCTCCCCGATATCGGCACCACCGGCCCGTATCACGTCGGCGACGGCGCGTCGCGCCGGCTTCGATTCGGACAGGATGTGGCCGAGTGCCTCGACGGCTAGGTTCTCCGTCCGCGGGCCGAACAGTGGCGCGAGTTTCGCGAGAAGCGTCTGCCGGTTCGCTTCCATCACGGTTCCTCCCCCCTTGCTGTTTCTGCGGGACGCTGCGCTCCGCGGCAGCCAGTTGGGTATTGTTCATATCCGGCAACCGTTCGGTCGTGGGTGACTCAGGACAGCAGGCGCGCGGCGAGGCGCACACCGCTCCTGTCGCCCGTTGCGCAGCTTTCGGGGTCGCTCCCCGGACGCGCCTCCGGCGCGAGTGATCCCTGCGGGAAGGCAAGTTTGGGACGATGGCGCCATCCGCGTGCCGGCCCTCGTGGAGTTCCTGGACGACCCGGCCCACGTCTCATCATCCCCTCCCTGCAGCGCCTCATACACCCACGACCGAACGGTTACGCGCGCTCGACGGGGTGTTGTTCACCGTCGTTGGGATCCTCGCAGATCAGGAGCGGGGACTCTTCTCGGAGGGTGAGCCGGACGAGACCGTCCTCATCCCCGTCACCACCGCGGAAGAACGCTTCGGGGAGGGGCGCGCTACGCCCGTCCAGCTCAACTACCGCGCCCGCTCGCTCGAGGAAGTGGAGCTTGCCGAGGAACAGCTCCGCGAGGGGCTGCGGCGCGCCCGCGGTCTTCCCGAGCATGCCGAGGACGACTTCCGGATCCTCTCGCTCGACGCTCTCCTCTCATCGGTCCGAGGTGTGATGGTCGCGGTGGTCACGGTGGGAGTCTCCCTAGCCGCCATCAGCCTGCTCGCTGGTGGCATCGGTGTGATGAACGTGATGCTCGTCGTGGTGCGCGAGCGGAGCCGCGAGATCGGGATCCGCAAGGCCATCGGGGCCGGGCATTCGCAACTCGTCGCCCAGTTCCTGATTGAGGCGGTGCTGCTTTCGCTCGCGGGCGGGGTACTCGGCGCGGGTATCGGCGCGGCCCTCCGCCTGCTAGCGCCGGCATTCGCACCGTCGCTTCCGCTGGGAACCCCGCCGTTCACCGCTTATGCGGTGGCCCTTTTGTTCTCGGTTTCGGTGGGGGTGGTGTTCGGCATCTACCCGGCCGTCGTCGCCGCCCGGCGCGATCCGTGGAGCGCGCTGCGCTCCGCGTAGCGCGAAGCTGGCCGACGGTGAGATCGTGAATGGCACCCTCTACACTCAGGCACAGTGCCGCACCAGGAACTCTAGAGTCGAGAGAGCGGGCGCAGCTTGGCGGCCGGAGTCGGCTGGTCGCGGCTGGCGCCTCACTGCCGCCCGGCCAATCGACTAGAGGATCCTGCGAATGCCGGCTGGTTGCCGTTCGGCGGAGCCGGGATCGAGCCGACACTGGTTTCTGCCAGAAGCGGTTGGAGGCGAGGAACCCTCGGCCTTCTGAGCCAAACGCTTCCTCCACCTCCCTACCGCCGCAAGTCGATTGGGCCGCAATATCTGCAGCGATCTCCAACAGCCCGCGTAGGTGCGATCGGCCACCTCACCGCTTCCGTGCTCCCTTCTCCGCTGCGCGGGTACACGCGCCGCCAAACCCCGCCATCGGCCCCTCATACCCCACGATCGAACGGTTACCCCGGCAGCTCGTACCGGAGGCGGTGTTGGGAAACAGCCGCGGGACGGGAGGCGCCGCTACGAGTCTCGGCGACGAGGCGCACCCGCATCGCCAGCGGGTACCCGACCTCTGACCTTCGTGCGCGACACGAGGTTTAGGAAGGTAAGAAGGCTGCCGACAATCTCAAATCTGTCCGTTCAATCTGGGGGGATCTGGTGCCGCTAGACGCGGACCATCTCGCCATTCGACGGCCTCGAAGCGGCACACGTAGTCACGGGGTGATTCCACGGTTCACGTTCGGAGCTGTCTCTCAGCATGACCTCCGCTCGCTACCAGTCCCAACCCCCACTCATACCGGGGTGCGCCTTTCTGGTGCCGGACATGGCGCTAGTCGACGCGGGAGAGTCGCCCGGAGCGGCTCGACCATACAGCGTCACTGGAGGCGCTACCATCGGGGCCGTGCGAAGACTGACACGTAACTCGTCCCGGACGCAATTCCACGCGGTGATGTTCCTGCTGACGCTGATGTCGCTTCTCGCCGCCGCGTGCGATGAGGAGGCGAGTCCGACCGCCCCGGCACCCGATCCATTCCCACCGACATCGCCACCTTCCCCGTCTCCCTCACCGCGCCCGGTCCGGGCCGAAGATGTCGTGGACCGTGAGACCCTGAAGGTCTTCGTAGAGGCGGCGGCGGCCGAGGCCACCTCGAAGATTGCCGCCGCAGAGGACGCGTACGCCTTCTTCGACGCCCATTTCCGGCCCGAAGGCCGATGGCGTTTCGGGGAGGTCTATCTGGGCGCGCTCCATCTGGACGGGGTCCAGTTCTTTCACGCGGTGGCCCCGGAAATCGAGGGACTCGATCACTCGGACCTCGAAGACGCGAACGGCGTGAAGCTGGTTCGGGAACTCCTCGAAGCCACCGCCGCCGGCGGCGGTTACGTCGAGTACCGGTGGCCCAATCCGGAGGTGGAGGGGGACGAGGACACCGGCTCTCCCAAGGTGAGCTACGGCGTCCCGGTGACCATTGGCAACCTGGAGTTGTCGTTCGGGGCGGGCATTTACCCGCCAGTGGCGGCGGCCGATGTCCTCAACCGCGGGAACCTGCAGCAGTTCGTAGAGCGGGTGGCGGAGGCGCTCTCGGCGCACGCGAGCGACCAGGAGTCTGCTTACACCTTTCTCGACGCCAACTTCCGGTCAGAGGGAGAGTGGCGCCACGGGGAGGTCTATGTCTTCCTGCTCTCGGAGGAGGGGGTCAACTTCTTCCAGGCGCCCGACCGCGACTGGGAGGGGACGGACACTTCGGGAATCTTGGACCTGAACGGGGTGAGGCTATTCGACGGGATTTTAGCGGCGGCGCTCGGCGGTGGCGGGTTCACGGAGTACCTTTGGGACAACCCGGAGATCGAAGGCGACGAAGAGACCGGCTCGCCGAAGCTGGCCTACGTGGTTCCGGTGATCATCGGCGACACGCCGATGATCCTTGGGTCGGGGGTCTACCCCGAACCGCCAGTGCCGTAGGGGGAAAGCGCGACCGTCTGGCGTTTAGCCGCGGCGCGTTACGCGACCGCGCCGCCGGGCTGGTCAACTGTGCTGTACAACCGCACGACCGAACGGTGACGAACGCGGGCCTTTCCTGCGGGGATCAGGAGATCAAGCCTTACTCTGATGGACCTGTTGGTCCCCAGCACTCGCCGAGACCGCGAGTGGTGTCGATGGATGGAACACCAGCCACCGGGACGTCGGTGACCAGCGCGGTGCCGGTGTCGTGGAAGTCCAGGCCCGGTGTGTCCACTGGCTTCCGGCCCGTGGCGTAGAACTCGACCACCGCCTCTACGCCGAGGGTCGCCATCCGGAGCGGATACTGCATGGCCGTGGCACCGAACGCGCCGGCCGCGACGCGATGCACCCCCGAACAACTGCCATCGATCGTGACGAGGAGAACGTCTTCAGCCACCCCGCGTGCCTGGAGCGCCGCGTAGGCGCCCGCCGCTGCCGGTTCGTTGATCGCATACACCAGGTTGATCGCCGGGCGCTCCCGGAGCAGTCGCTCCATCGCACTCCGTCCGCCTTCCTCCGTGCCCATCGTCGCGCTGCTGCCGACGATGCGCGGGTCGTTCTCGTCGTACATCCGTTGCGGGTCTTCGATGTCGATGCCGAAGCCCGCCAGGAAGCCCTGGTTGCGGAGCACGTCCACCGTGACCTGCGCGGAGGACCCGTCCAACGTCGCGATCCGAGCGTCCTTCGCACCCGCGCCCATCCGCTGCCGCGCCCACAGGCCCACCAGTTCCCCCGCCCGGAAGTTGTCGGTGGCGAAGGTGGCGTCCACTGCGTTCGGCGGGTCGAACGGAGTATCGAGCGCGATGACCAGCACGCCGGCGTCCCGTGCCCGCCCGACCGGCTCGGCAAGGGCCGCGGGGGCCGAAGGCGTGATCAGGATGCCGTCCGCACCGTCGGCGAGCAGAGTCTCGATTGCTTGAACCTGCGCCTCGGAGTCCCCATCGTAGAGCCCCGCGAATGTGCGGAGCTCGACATCGAGTTCATCGGCGCGCCTGAGCGCACTCTCCTTCATCGTCACGAAGAACGGGTTGGCATCGGTCTTCGTGATCAGGCCGATCATCAGATCGCCAGCCTCGGGTTCCTGCGACGGGGCCGGGACCGGCGGCGATGGTGAGGCCGGGGCCGGGCCGCATCTGGCAACGAGCAGAGTGCACGCCAATCCAGTTGCCCAGGCGCGACCGGTTGCGGCCAAGCTCCGTTTCATCGTTCCGAACGTCCGCCGATCCAAGAGCACAGACAGGCAACGGGGGCTGGCTGTAGCTAGGCGGAGCAGCGACAGAAACCTATCGCACTGAAACGCCATCGAGCCCGCCGCTTGCGGGACGAGGCGGACGTTCTGGCCTTCCACGACGATCTCGCCGCGTCATTCGGGCGGGAAGCGGAGCACTTTCGGCCAGCATCGCCGGACGTCCTGCACTCCCGACCAGGTACGAGACCGGCCCGACCCCCCGTGAGCAAATTGTCCTCGCCGGGGTTGCTCTCGGGGCTATTTTCGTACGGGACAAGGACAAACCCCCTTTTGTCCCGTTGCTTGTCCCACGCTTCCGGCGTCTGGCGTTGGACAAAACGCCATGGCGCTGCTGCGTTTCGCTCACAGGTTCCCGACCCCGAGACTCCGCGTTTGGGCGGAGAGCGGGGCTTGGAGCGACCCACCCTTTTCCTGGGGGTTATAGCGAATAGTGCCCAAGTCATCACCGTTTCGGCGGGCGCATGACGTGGCGCACCTTCACGGAGCGGGTGACCGCTTGGGCGAGCTGCTGCGGCGTCGTGCCCTCCGGCAGCGCCAGCTCTTCCTCCAGCTCGGACTTCCCCGGCTGGTAGCCCGGATGTACGATCCGAACCACGGGCTTCGGCTCCGGCTTCGGGGGTGGCTTGATGGGTTCTGTCACGGCGAACCTCCGGGTACTGCCCCGGCGCAGAGCAGGGGCATGTCGAGGCGACTATCGGCCCCGGAAACCTCCCGCCGCAGTTCAACCGCGAACGGGACGTGAGGCGGAGTCATCCAGTCGAGATCGGGACGGCCCCACGCATCCGGCCAGCCCTGCGAGGGAAGCCAGCCGAGGTCAAGGTCGATGACGTTCCCGGTAACCCGTCCCCACGGGATGGAGTCGCGGTTCTCGTCATACACCCGGTCGTAGTAGGTCGCCCTTACCCCTACCCAGTCCCCCTCCGCTCTCTGTCCTCCGTATTCCGGCCGATCCGGGAACGGCAAGTCGAACCAGAGCATCACCGTCACGAAAGACCCGTGAATGGCTTTCTCCGCCTGCGACGCTTCGGCGCTCAGGAAAACCTGCGGGCTGTAGAGCGTCGGCGCGGACCCGCGATCAACGTTGAACGCCCAGCGCGACTCGCATAACGGCACGTCCGGGACGTGGCTAGGGACGGCCCACGGAGTCAACGGCGAGGGGCACGGGCTCTCCGGCCACTCGTCGCAGGGCACCGGCCATTGGACCGGCTCCCGGACGACCTCCGGTTCCGGCTCGGGCTCGGGAGCCGGGGGCGGAGAAGGCTCCACCGGCGCGGATAGAACCGTAGGCGATACCGACTCCCCGCCGCCGCAGCGGACTAACCCCAACAGCATCACCCCGAGAATCCCGAGCCGAGAAAGGAACTGGCGATGCTCGGCTAACTCCGCTCGGGTCGCGATGAGATCCTTCGCCCCCTCCCGAGGATCGCGCTCCGGGTGCAGATCCGAGGACTCCGTCCCCTTCTCCGCGAGAACGGCCAGAGCCTCCCCGAACCGCTTCGCGCTATGCCGAAGGCACTCCTCCCGCTGCCTCAACTCCACATACGCCCGGGCGGTACGCCCGACCTGCCGGTCCTTCTCCTCGTCTGTCACGCTCTCGCTCCACTCGGCAGGCCGTTCTTCGCGATGAGATCGCGGTAGCGGAGCCGCCTGCCGAGCATCCGTCGAACCACGATCCGCAACCGCTCCATCGTGTCCGCGGAGCGCAGCCCGTGCCGCACCGCGAACTCGTCCACGTAGCGTTGGAGATGCTTCGGCGAGAGCTTGTGGAACGTCCCCTTGTGCGCCCGCTTCAACATGCTCCAACCGCACGACCTCGAACGCTTCCTCGTCCGGATCGTCTTAGCACTGCGTAGGCTGGCCGACGACCAAGTTGGCCTGCCGGCTCTGGCGCTTTGGTACTTCTCTCCGGTGTCTATGCTGAGGCCCCGAACCGCGACGCGCGGAAACGGAATGGTATGTTTCCTGTGCAGGCGAGACGGAGGTGGAGATGGCTATCGGCAGCTTGGCGGAACTTCGCGAGGTCTATCGTCCTCCCGCCGCGCGGGCTGGCCTCAAGGTTCTGGATCACCTGGACGTTCACTGTCGGAACTTCATCGCTCTTTCACCGTTCTACGTTATCAGTTCCGCCCGCGCCGACGGGCGGTCGGACGCCTCGCCGCGGGGCGACCCGCCCGGGTCGCTGGCGCATGTGCTCGACGGCACCACGCTGCTGCTGCCGGACCGGCCGGGGAACCGTCAGGTAGACACGTTGATGAACGTGGTGGAACGTCCCTACGTCGGGTTGGTGTTCTTCGTGCCGGGCTTGACCGAGACGTTGCGCGTGAACGGACGGGCGGAGATCTCGACCGATCCGGAACACCTGAAGCCTCTGGCGATCAACGGCAGGCCGCCGATCTCGGTGCTCAAGGTGACGGTGGAAGAGGCATTCCTGCACTGCGCGAAGGCGTTGATTCGCTCCCGGCTCTGGGAGGCGGACGCGCAGGTAGACCGATCCCGCTACCCGACGTACGGCCAGGTGCTGTCGGACCAGATTGCCGGGGCTGACGCTGAGGAGATCGATGCGGGCGAGTCCGAGAGTGCCCGCACGGAGTTGTATTGACCTGATTCCCGGACGTTTTCGGCGTGCGAAACCCCCCGATGGGGGAATCGGCAGCGTATCTGCCGGGCGACGGAGGATGCACTCTGTGGCGATGTGGCGCCAACAGTGCAGACGAGGTGCTCGCTGTCGCTGGCTACCAACCTGGCGCGCTCCGTGATTCGATGTCTTGGGACTCGTCAGAGCGTGGCGGGATCACGGGAAGGTGGCCGAGAAGGAGAGCCCGCCATCGATTTCGTTCTTCCGAACGGCGGTCTCGCCCCAAGACCCCGTGGCGCGACACTTGGCGGGAAGCGCCCACTGAAGCAACCTGTCCGGATTCCTCACCCTCGCCAGTCCCGATCAGTCGTTCCGGCTCGGGCTGCTAGGGAGTCCAAGCCTCGGCCCGTTCCAGGAAAACGGAGGGGTTGCCCAACCACTCTGCGTAGCCCACGTTCCGCTCGTCGGTGAGGTAGTTCAGCTTGTCGTCTAGGCACGTGAGCAGGGCTTCATCGTCCTGATCGAGGGCGAACCCGCCGAGTTCGGCCTCCGTGTCGAGCGCCGTCACCGCAAGCAAGCCAGCCGACTCCCGTTCCGCCACGCGGTTGCTGATGTCGTCGTTCGCCAACGCATCCACCTGCCCGGTGGCCAGTGCGTCCAGATGATCGGCCCGGACCGACTCGGGGCCAAAGAACACGACCCGGGGAAAGCCGGCGGAAGGCGGCTCCAGATGACTGCGCCCGGCCAGATTCCTGGTCGACCCGCTCGCCGCGATGCGGTAGGAATCACTGCCGTCCGAGACGACGATCCCGCCAGGGATGGTGACCCGCGTTCCCGTGAGGAGAACACCCGCCTCGTCGATCAGTCCGACGATCTGGAGGAAGCGGGACTCGCCGGTCGTTTCCACGGCGACTCCAACAAGATCCCCGCTCGTCAAATCGCTGTATTCGGCAAGCCTCTCCGCGTCGGTCGAGCGGACGAGAAGCGAATGCCGAAACACGATGTGTCCCGATGTGAACGCTACCGCCAGCATCCCGGATGCGTCCCGGGTGCGTTCCTCCAGGATGGCGATGCCGCCTCCGACCACGTCGAACTCCCGAGACGCCGCAAGCAGCCAGATTCCCGGCCAGACATCGATCCCGCGACGATTGAACGACAGGCCGGCTCCGTCCATGGCTTCGAGCGCGGTCAGCAGATCGGCCTCATACCCGAGGTGTCCGCCAGAGACCTCCGACGTGGGATCAGCACCACCGCGGTAACTGATTGGCTCGTAAAGGGCGAAAAATCCAAACTCGAGGACGCGCCCCTCCTCTGTGCAGCGGGAGGTCGCTGGCGTCGTCGGCGCGGAGGAGAGAGTCGGAACCACCGGAGACGTTGATGGGGTCTCCGAGTTCCTGTCGCATCCGGCGGCCGCAACGGCGACCAGGACTGCCGAGGCCGCGCGCAGACGGCGAGTGCCGATCCGCAATGTAGATCCCGGCCGACCCGGTCGCGGAATGTCCTCTAACACTTTGGATCCTTGGTCAGGGCTAAAGGCGACCGAGGAGGTCTGATTTACTTGGCAACTCCGATCCCGCGTGGTGGTCGCTCCGTGTGTGCGATTGTCCGACAGATTGGCTTGAGGCGGTGACTCTTGTTCGGAATCGCGCGTGTGCCGGGTGCCACGAAGGGCAGGCGGTCTCCTTGCGACCTAGCGCTGGGCAAGACCAAGACTACGTAGTCAGTGCGGCACCGGCAAGGAACGCGGCCTACGCCTCCATGAGCGCCCGCCGCCGCTCGAACAGATCCGAACGCCGGTAGGCAGCCTCCACGCGGTCCCGGTGCACGTGGGCCAGCGCCAACTCGCAAACCTCGCGCGGCGCGTCCGTCCGCTCCGCCCCCCAGTCCCAGAAGCTCGACCGGAACCCGTGCGGCACCGCCCCGATCCCGAACTCCCGGACCATCTTCGTGATCGTCGCGTCAGAGAGCCGCCGGCCATGGGGTGAGGGGAACACCAGCCCCGAGCCTAGCGGGGCACCTCTAAACCGGCCTCCTCCAGAGCGCCAACCACGTCGGCGCGGTTCCGCACCGCCCCGAAACCCCTCCTCGACTCACGACCCGGAGTGCGTAAAAGTGGATGTCTCCCAACTGCGTAAAAGTGGGTGTCCCTTGACAACCCACTGCTCCAGGTCGGTCGCTTCCTCCGCCCGGTTGAGGAGGTCGGCCTTCACCATGCTGAGCCCAGCACAGGAGACGCGTAACGCCCGGTTCGCCAGTCATTCATGTTCCGAACCTTCTTCGGCGATGGACGAAGGCCAGTTTGCCCAACCGTCACCCGCCATCGAGTAGGCTCTCCAAAGACCAGTACGGGAGAGCCGGACTCCCGTGACCGGCATCCCCAATAGGCCGCTGGCGGCTCCGGTGGCGGTCGTCCGCCGCCAGTGGCACCCCGATGCCGATCAGGAGGGGAGACTGACTCCGCCGCCGCGAGTGGCCCCGCTGCTGGCCAGAAAAGCGGCCCATTGCTCCATGAGCGTACGCCGCGCGAACAGGTCCGTGCGCCGGTAGGCCGCCTCGATGGCGTTCGTGTTCACGTGCGCAAGCGCCAACTCGCACACCTCTCGCGGCGCGTCGGAACACTCCGCCGCCCAGTCCCGGAAGCTCGAACGGAACCCGTGAG
>VXWI01000034.1:0-64004 GCA_009835985.1 Acidobacteriota bacterium
GGCCGCGCCCGTGATGCTCCTGGGTCTCGCGTGCGGCGGCGGGGAGGGCAACCAGACTCCGGTTACCCCGGGGACGCCCCGGGTCTCCCCGAAGGAGTTGAGGGGCCTCGAGATCACCCTGGCGCGGAACGATCTCCGGGTCGGCCAGGTGACCGGTCCGGCGCTCGCCTACGGCCGCTACGACGACGGCACGACAGGAATTGTGGCAGGCGCCTGGACCTCTTCGGACCCGTCGGTCGTGGAGGTGGGGGAAGACGGAACGCTGACCGGGATCCGCGTGGGGCGCGCCACCGTCTCGGCGTCGTTTGAGGAATTCGGCGACTCGCTGGAGCTCGAGGTGCTGGAGCCCAATCCGCGGCATGACCGGGACCAGCCCGATGAGGTGGCGGGTCCGCAGGTCCACGTCGTCTATGCGCTCCCAAGCGACGCCGAGGACAGGAACCTCGATCGCCACGGTGACATCGAGAGGTCCTTCGAAGCCATCCAGCGCTGGTTGGAGGGCGAGATCGGGCGTCGCCTCAGGCTCGACACCGCCGGAGGCAGGCTCGACGTGACGTTCCTGCGCCTGGCCTTCGCCGCCCAGGAGGGCGAAGAGCGGGGCGACTTGCTGGTCCAGGACCTCGAAGGGGAGGTCCTGGACCGATTCGGTGCCTCTCCCGACAAGGCGTACGCCGTCTACTACGCCGGACGTTCCGGGGACCTCTGCGGCAGCGCCGGCGTGGAGAGCCGGCTCGCCGTCGCCTTCCTGCATCCGGAGGGGTGCAGTCCGCGGGCGGTGGGAGGCGATCGGGAGACGCCCTCCACCTACGAAGCGGTGATGGTGCACGAACTGCTGCACGTCTTCGGGGCCGTACCGGAGTGCGCCTCCGACCGGCTGGAAACCAGTGCGCACCTGGGGACGCGGGTCGCGGACCTCATGTATGCGGGACCCGAGTGGAGCGGACACGACGAAGTGGTCATCGATGCGGCGCGTGACAGCTACTTCGGGCACGGGCGGGACGACTGTCCGGACACCGCGGCCAGCGGGTTCTGGGAGCCGGTCACGACGGCGGGGCCTCGCGCCGCCGGCACGGATCCTCCGCGTCCGGTCATTCCTTCCGAGGACTGGCCGGTGCGCTGTGGGCTGCTGCCGCGCCCCGCGGAAGCGGGCGAGTCCGAAACTCCTTCGCCCTGAAGCGGCGGGGAAAAGCCCCGCCGGGCGGCCCCGTTGTGCACCTTCGCTTCGACTTTTCCACATTTGCGTCCGCGGCGGGAATTTTTCGGTGCGTTTTGCGTCTATGGGAGTGTGCGCCGTTTCGTCAACTGGAGACGCCCGCTCCACGCGGTTGGAGTTGATTTCGGGTACTCCGGGGTCAAGGTGGTCGCCCTCTCCGCGGACCGCGGAGAGTTGACGCTGCTGGGAGCCGGAGTCGAGCCGCTCCCGCCGGGAGCGCTGCAGGACGGTGCGGTGCGTGACGCAGACGCCGTCGGCGCGGCGCTCGGAGCGCTGCTCACCCGGCTGCGGGTGCGCTGCCGGTTGCTGACGCTTGCCATCGGCGGCAGTTCGGTTCTCGTGAAGAGGTTTTCGGCGCCTTCCGACGCGGTCCCAGCCGGGAGGACGCCGGGCGGCCTCCGCGACGCGGTCGCGCGGGAAGCGGCGCGCCACGTGCCGTTTCATCTCGAATCCCTCGAGTTCGACTTCGAGGGCCCGCTCCCGGTCAGCCGGGAAACGGCACCCGCCGACCCGGAAGGGGAGGGCCGGGCGGCCGTCGTGTTCGGCGCCGCGCCGCGGGAGATCGTCCTCGAGCACTGCCGGGCCGCCGCGGCCGCCGGTCGGGAGGCGGCCCGGGTCGAACTCGAGCCATACGCGCTCCACGCGGCGGTGGTGTTGGCCGACCGCCTCGCGGGGGCGGACCCGGAGCCCGGCACGCTGGCCATCGCGGAGATCGGAGCCTCGCGCTCCGGCGTCCATGTCTTCGGGAACCCGCCCCTGACCGGCCTCGCGACCCGGGACCCCGGCCGGCCTCCGGAACTCCACGCGGGCGCGGCTGCTCCGGCCGATCTGCTCACGAGCGTTCCGGTGCCCGGAGTCGGGGCGCCGGTGGCGGACGGACCTCCGGCGGCCGTGGAGTCCGGGTTCAAGCCGGATCTCGCGGGGACCCGGTGGCCGGCGGACCCCGCGGAGGGGCTTCACGACCGGATCGCGGCGGCTGCCCGCGAGGCGTTCCGGGAAGCGGGGTTGGGGCAGGGCGGCCGGGTTCTGCTGAGCGGTGGCGGCGCCGTTTCTCCGGCCGTGCGCGCGGGTTTCCGGGAATTCACGGCACGAGACCCGGAGGTGCTCGACCCGCTGAAGGAGTTGGGGCCGGCGGAGCATGGACCAGCCTTCTCGGTGGCTGCCGGCCTCGCCTACCAAGCGATCCTCGATCGGTCGGGGCCGGGGATCGGACTCCGCTCATGAATCTCCTCCCGGCGGCCGCGTCACGATCCCGGAGGCGCGCCGGGCGCGCCAGTGCTCCAGGGCGCGTGGGGAAGGTGGGGAGCGTGCTCCTGTTTGGCTTAACGCTCGCGGCCATCGGACTGGAAGTCCGGTCCCTCGCCGCCCGGATTGAAACCGCGCGCAGCGAGCGGGACCGCCTGCGCGTCCTGGTCGCCGAGCGTCGCGGCATCGAAAAGCGTCTGGTGCGAGATCGCGACCGGCTGCGACGGCTGCGGGTCGAGGAAGCGCGGCTGGCCCGCTGGGACGAGGAGCGGTTTCTGCTCCCGGAACTGCTCCGGGCGCTGTCGGCCGGGACCCCGGATGCCGTCGTCCTCGAAGCGGTCCGGCGTGACGGTTCCGAGCTTCGGGTGACCGGACGGGCGGGTTCCGCGGAAGTGGTCGCCCGAACCCTGCAAGCTCTCCTGGAAACGGACGTGATGGGTGAACTGGAACTGCTCTTGGTGGAGCGGGCCGGCGAGACGGCGGACGCTCCGGAAGCGCGCTTCGCGCTTGCCGGAACGCTGCGCTACGTGTCCCGGGAGCCCCAACCGTTCGAGTGGGTCGAGGTGCTGTCCGGGCCCGGAGGGGGGTCGCGTTGAGAGCCCCCGGGTACCGGTGGGCGGGGGCCGGGGCGTTCCTGGCCGCGGCCTCCCTTGCCTACGCCGTCTTTCGGGTGGGCGTGCGGCCGGGGATGGTTGTGGAGACCCGGCGGGTCGAGGAGGAGATGGCGCAGTTGAACGCGTCCGCGGATCCGGGTCGTGCCGGGCTCTCCCGCCCGGAGGCCGGGGAGGCTGCCGAACTCGCCGGGGAACTGGCCCGGATGGAAGAACGAGTTGCGGCGCTCCGGGGAGTCCTGGCCACTTCGGGCGAACCCGAGGCGGTCCTGCAGTCGCTCGGGGCGACCGCCGCGGCGGCGGGAGTCCGGTTCCTGCGCTTCGCGCCCGAGCCCGGGGTTCGGATGGACGGATACCTGGCGAGCGCCGTGTCGGTCGTCGCCGAGGGAACCTTCGTGGACTTGCTTCGCTTCTTCGACCGGGTCTCGCTTTCGCCGCACCTGATCCTGATGGAAGAGGTGACGCTCGAACGGTCGGCGGGCGATCTCCTTCAGTGCCGCTTCGTCGCGGTCACCGTCCGGGCCGCCGGGGATTCCGCCCCGGGCGGACCCGAAACGGAGGAGCCGGCGTCCGGGCTCGCGGAGAGATGATCGTTGGTGCCCCCCGGGGGATGCGGTTTCTCCTCGCGGCCGGACTCGTCGGGACGGGGGCCGCCGGCGGGACCGGCGGTCCGCTTCTGTCCGCGGTCGGGCCCGGTCAGCGGGAAGCGAGCCGCGATCCGTTCCGCGCACCGGACGCCGGGTCCACCACGCTCCGGCCACCGGGGCTAGCGGGCGTCGGGGTGACGGAAGCCGTGATTCGGGGAATCGTTCGCCCCCGGATCCCACCGGGCGCCGACTCCCTGCCCGATGCTCCGGGCTGGGCGATCCTGGAGTCCCGCTCCGGAGAGGGGTTTGTGGTGGCGCCGGGCGATCGGCTGCTGGACGGGGTCGTGGGGCGGATCGAGGACGGCGCCGTCGTGTTCTGGCTGGAGGGCGATCGGGACCGCCCTGTCCACCGGCCGCTGGCGAAGCCGGCAACTCCCGAGGAGGAGTCATGAAGGACCTGAGGAACCTGGCCCGGAGTGGCGCTCTGGTTGCCCTGGCGGTGTTGCCAATCCGTCCGTCCGCGGCCTACGGGTCGCCGCGCCTCCAGGTCCTGGTGGCTGCCTCCCGGCCGGCGGTAACCGGGCTGGATGTCGATTCGGGCCCCGGAACGACCGTTCTCCGGCTGCTGACGGAGGGGAAACTGCGTGCTCCGGCGGGGGCGCCGCTCTCGGACCGGTTCCAGGTGTTGATGCCCGGAGTCGATCTCTCGGCGGTAGCGGGGTCCTGGGGGGCGGGAAGCGCGGAAGTCCTCGAGGTTCGGGTTTCCGCCGACGAGAGCGAGGGCATCACGGTGGTCGCCGCCGCCGGCGTCCTCTGCACTCCGGCACTGTTCGATGGCGGTCTCGAGATCGCCTGCCGGGCCCCTCCGGAGCCGGCCGGAGAAGCGGAACCCGCCGCCGGTGGCCCCGCCGGGGATGCGGCCGGACCACGGGTCAGCCTTGATTTTCGGGACGCGGACCTCCGGGACGTCCTCCGCGTGCTCAGCGAGGTGAGCGGGCTCGATTTCGTGCTGCAACCCGGGGTCGCCGGCCGGGTCTCGCTGCGGTTGAGCGAGATTCCCTGGGAACAGGCGCTCGAGCTGGTGCTGCGGTCCCAGAGACTCGGGCGCGTGCTCGAGGACGGGGTGCTGCGGGTGGGGCCGGCGGCCGAACTCGCGGCCGAGGTTGAAGAGCGGCGACGGCAGGAGGAAGCGCGCGAGCTCGCCGGAGACCTGGTGACCTTCAGCCGCAATCTGGCGTATGTGCGCCCGGTGGAGGTGGAGGAGAGGCTCTAAAGTCGCCTGAGCGAGCGGGGCTCCCTCTTCGCCGTCCAACGGACCGGCACCGTTGTGGTGGCCGACGTGGCAAGCCGGATCCGCGAGATCGAGTCGGTGCTGGACCTGCTCGACATTCCGGTCCCGGGTGTGGAGATCGAGGCGCGCATCGTGCTGGCGACGCGGACCCTGACCAGCCGGCTGGGGATCCAGTGGGGCGGGGGACTGGTGCGCGAACACACCGGCAAGAAGCTGCCGCAGTCCGTACGCATCGGGGCGGACGTCATCGGGAGCGGCGCCTCGTCGTTTTCCACGGGTGCGCCGGCCGGGGGGGTGGCGACCGCTCCGAACGAGAACGGAGAGCGCCGGGGTTACGGCGTCAATCTGCCGATCAGCGGGGCTCCCACCGGGGCGCTGGGGCTCGCCCTGGGCGCCCTGAACGGCGCGGCCCATCTTGACCTGGCGTTGAGCGCCGCGGAACGCCGGGGTGAGGTGCGGATTCTGTCGGCGCCCCGGATCGTGGCCCAGAACGCCCGGCCGGCAACGATCAAACAGGGGGTGACCTTCCCGGTCCAGGTGGTGGCCAACAACACGGTCACGGTGCAGTTCCGGGACGCGGTTCTCGAGCTCACGGTAACGCCGCAGGTCAGTCCCGAGGGGACGGTCCTCCTCGATCTGACCGTCAGCAACGACGCGCTCGACTTCGGTCAGGCGGTGGGAGGGATTCCGAGCATCCTGACCCAGCAGGCGACGACCCGGATCCGGGTTGACGATGGCGCCACGACGGTGCTGGGAGGCGTGTTCGCCACCCAGGAGTCGCAGGACCGGGGCCGGGTTCCGGGTCTGCATCGGATTCCGCTCCTGGGACACCTGTTCCGGTCACGGGAGCGGAACCATCGGGATGAAGAACTGCTCATCTTCCTCACTCCGCGAATCCGTGCCCCCGATGGGGTTCGGCCGGCGGCCGGCGCGGAGCGGTCGCCGCCCTGAACGGACTGCCTGGGGAACCGTCGCGGCCGTCCGTCGAGCCGCCGGGGCGTTGCCCGCGTTGTGGTAGCGTTCCGGCCGTTGCGGGCCAGCCCCGCTGCCGTTCGTGCCCGCATCTTCGTCCAAAGAGCCCACTCTCGCCGATTTACTTGAGGCTCTGGACGAGCTTGCCGGAACGGAGTTCCACGAGGTCGATCTACGAGTCGGAGGGGCTCGTCTGCGCGTCGCCCGAGGGCCGGCGGGGGCGGTTGCCGCCGCCCCAGCCACGGTGGCCGCACCCCCGGCGCCGGCGGCTCCCGTGGACGATGGATCGGCGGAAGAGGCCGCGTCCGGACTGGAGACCGTGACCGCGCCGATGGTGGGGACGTTCTACCGCCGTCCGCGGCCGGATGCGGAGCCGTTCGTCAGCGTCGGAGACCGGGTCCGGAAGGGGCAGGTCCTCTGCATCATCGAAGCGATGAAGCTGATGAACAACATCGAGGCTGAGCACGACGGGGAGATCGTGGAGACCTTTCCCGAGGACGGCGCCGCGGTGCAGTTCGGAGACCGGCTCTTCGCGATCCGGCCCTAGCAGCCTGTGACGAGTCTCACGTGGCATTCGACGCCCGCTGAATCCCCGCTGGACCGCTCGCCTACGGCTCGCTCATCGTTGCGCTTCGGTCGAAATACTCCCGGTATTCCTCCCTCGCGCGCCTTGTCAGCGCGGCCCAGCGGACGTCTCGGTACTCACGCGAGTTCCGCCACCGGCTGCTAGCAGCCGCGTGACGCTGTTCACAGGCTGCTGACGTGTTCAGCAAGGTCCTGATCGCGAACCGCGGCGAAATCGCCGTGCGGATCATCGCGGCCTGCCGGGATCTCGGCCTGCGGACCGTGATCGCGTATTCCGATGCGGATCGCGACGCCCTGCCGGTGCGGCTCGCCGACGAAGGCGTATGCATCGGGCCGGCGGCCCCCAGGGAGAGTTACCTCGACGTCCCGCGCATCCTCACCGCGGCGGAAATCTCCGGCGCCGACGCCATCCACCCCGGCTACGGCTTCCTCGCGGAGAGCCATGCGCTCGCCGAGGTCTGCGAGGCCTGCCAGGTGACCTTCATCGGTCCGCCCCCGGAGAGCATCCGGAGCATGGGAGACAAGGCGCTCGCGCGACGGATCATGCACGGGGCCGGGGTGCCGATCCTCCCGGGGACCGAATCCGGGGTGTCCGGCGTCGAGGAGGCCAGCCGAGTGGCGGGTGAGGTGGGGTATCCGGTCCTCCTGAAGGCTTCCTTCGGGGGCGGGGGACGCGGTATGCGCATCGTGGAGAACGAGGCGGAACTGGCGCCGGCCCTGAACTCGGCCGCGACCGAGGCACAGGCCGCCTTCGGGGACGCCGAGGTCTACATCGAGCGGTACCTGCCGAGCGTGCGCCACGTCGAGGTCCAGGTCTTCGCGGACGCGCATGGCAACACGGTGCACCTCGGGGAACGGGACTGTTCGGTGCAGCGGCGGCACCAGAAGCTGGTGGAGGAGGCGCCGGGACCGGGCCTCACCGACGCGACCCGGGCGAAGCTGGGCGAAGCCGCGGTGAAGGCCGCGGGCGCGGTGGGCTACCGCAACGCCGGAACCGTCGAGTTCCTCATGGATCCCGATGGCAACTTCTTCTTCAGCGAGATGAACGTGCGCATTCAGGTGGAGCACCCGGTAACCGAAATGGTGACCGGACTGGATCTCGTACGCGAGCAGATCCGCGTGGCCGCCGGGGAGCCGCTCTCGTTCGCGCAAGGCTCCGTCCCGGTCTCGGGCGCGGCGATCGAGTGCCGCATCAATGCCGAGGATCCGGAGCGTTTCATCCCGAGCCCGGGGACCATCACGGCCTTCCACAGCCCGGGCGGACCCGGAGTACGGGTGGACACGGCGGCGCACGCGGGAGCGGTCGTTCCTCCCTACTACGACTCGCTGGTGGCCAAGGTCATCGTGCACGGCGAGGACCGGACGCACGCGGTGGCGCGGATGCGGCGGGCGCTCGCCGAGATGGAGGTGGAGGGAATTCACACCACTCTCCCGCTCCACCGCCGAATCATGGAGAGCGAGGAGTTTCTCGCTGGTGGCTTCGACACCGGGTTCATCGGGCGTCTCGGCTGAGCGCGACTCGAGCGTTTTCGGGACGGCCTGGTGCTCCCGGTCCTTCTTCGCAGCCAGTCCGCTCTATCCCATCCTGGACGCGGAGGTCTTCGGCGACCGGGACCCCGGCCCGGCGCTCCGCGCGCTCGGGGCTGCCGGGATCGGGGTCGTCCAGCTTCGAGCGAAGGGTCTTGGGGTCCGCGCCCTCGTCTCCTGGGTGTCCGCGGGGGTCCGAGGCGCCGCGGGTAGCGGCGTGCGGGTGGTAGTGAACGACCGTGCCGATGTCGCGTTGCTGGCTGGCGCCGATGGAGTGCACCTCGGCCAGGACGACCTGTCAGCGGGGGCGGCCCGCTGCCTGCTCGGTCGTCGCGCGGTGATCGGCCTTTCCACCCACACCCGGGGGGAGCTGGAGCTCGCGACGCGCGAACCGGCCGACTATCTTGCCGTGGGGCCCGTGTTCGACACCGCGACCAAGGCCGACTCCGCGCCGGTGGTTTCGCTGTCCGGCGTGCGGGAGGCGCGGGATATCTACGCGGGACCGCTGATCGCGATCGGCGGAATCAGCCGGGCCCGGATCGGTTCGGTGCTCGCTGCCGGGGCCGATGGGGCCGCGGTGATCTCAGCGGTGTCCGGCGATTCGCCCCACGAGATCGCGAACAAGGCGCGGGCGCTCCTGGCCGCGGCCGGGGCCCGTCCGGAGGCAGGCTAAGCGAGTTCGTCAGACGACGACCTGAGGAGAGATTGATGACCGGAAGGATCCTGGACGGAAAGAAGATCGGCGCTGCGATTCGGGGCGACGCCGCCGAGGCGGCTCGCGAGTTCGCGCGCTCCGGACGGCCGCCGGGGCTGGCGGTCGTGCTCGTGGGCGACGACCCGGCCTCGGCGATCTACGTGCGCGGCAAGATCAGGGCCTCGCGGGAGGCGGGGATCGCGTCCGAGACCCATCGCCTCCCGGCTACCACGACGGCTCCCGAGCTGGCCGGTCTGCTGGATCGGCTGAATCGTGACGAGGCGGTGGACGCGATCCTGCTGCAGCTCCCGCTCCCGGACGGTCTCGACGCGTCGGAGTTCCTGGCCCGGATTCGTCCGGACAAGGACGTGGACGGCTTTCATCCCGAGAACGTGGGCCGCCTGGTGGCGGGGCTGCCCGGTCCGTGCCCCTGTACGCCGGCCGGAATCATGGAGATGTTCCGTCGGGAAGGGATCGAAGTGAAGGGCTCCCGGGCGGTGGTCGTCGGGAGAAGCGACATCGTGGGGAAGCCGCTCGCGCTGCTCCTCCTCCATCAGCACGCCACGGTCACGCTCTGTCACTCGCGGACCCGCGACCTCCCCGCCGTCTGCCGCGAGGCCGACATCCTCTGCACCGCGATCGGCCGACCGGCGATGGTGAAAGCGGACGCCATCCGGGAGGGCGCCGTCGTCGTGGACGTGGGGATGAACCGCGCGGAGACCGAGGAACAGGTACGCGGTTGGTTTGGGGACGATGAGAAACGGCTGGCCCGGTTCCGCAGGAACGGTTACACCCTGGTCGGCGACGTCCATCCGGTGGCGATGCGGGAGCAGTCGTCGGCGTATACCCCGGTGCCGGGCGGTGTCGGGCCGCTCACCATTGCGATGCTGTTGGCGAACACCGTCGCCCTCGCGGTGGCGCGCCAGTCCACGGGGTAGGGGCGCCAACGTGCTCCGGGTCGGGCTGACCGGCGGAATCGCGTCGGGAAAGACGACGGTCCGGCGGGTGTTCGAGCGCGCCGGTATTCCGATGCTCGACGCCGATGCCCTGACCCACGAACTCTTCGCCCCGGGCGGGGAGCTCGTGGAGGAGATCGCCGCTCACTTCGGGAGCGAGGTGGTCGACCCGGAGGGCGGGATCGACCGGAAGACCCTCGGCGCGCGCGTCTTCGCGGACCCGGGCGAGCGCGAATGGCTGAACGGCGTCGTCCATCCCCGGATCTGGCAGCGGATCGAGACGTTCTTGGAACACCGCGAAGCGGAAGGGCGGCGGGTTGCCGGAGTCGAAGCCGCGCTCATGGTGGAGACCGGAAGCGCCGCCAACTACGACCGATTGGTCGTCGTGGTCTGCCGTCCTGAACAGCAGTTCGAGCGCCTTGCCGCGCGGTCCGGAATGAGCCCCGAGGAGGCGCGCCTGCGGCTCGCCGCCCAGATGGATCCGCTGGAGAAGGCCCGCCACGCCGACGACCTGGTGGATGCATCGGGAACCCTGGACGAGACGGAGGCGGCGGCCGCCGCGATCGCGCGGGCCCTCTTCGCCCGCGGCGGCTCCTGATCAGCCCCAGAACCGGTACAGCGCGGCGTCGAGCTGTCCGCGAGCTTCCAGGATGCGCTCGATGACCTGGCGGACGGCTCCCCGCCCTCCCGGGGCGTCGGCGACGAAGTGCACGCAGGCGAGCACCGCGGGGTGGGCGTCGGCGGGAGCGGCGGCGAAACCGGCCTTCCGGAGCGCGGGCAGGTCCTGCACGTCGTCGCCCACGAAGGCGACCTGCTCGGGCAGGAGTCCGAAGGTGGCGCAGGCCTCGTCGAAAGCGGGACCCTTGTCGAAGCAGCCTTCGCGAAGGTAGTCGAGCGACAGTTCCGCGGCGCGCCCTCGCACGGCGCCGGACCGGCGGCCGGTCACGAAGCCCAGGCGCAGGCCGCTTTTTTTCGCCATGACGAGGCCCAGGCCGTCCCGGGAGTGGAAGCGCTTTCGCTCGGGAACCCCAGCGTCCTCGTTACCCGGCTCGAAGGTGCCGTCGGTCAGGACGCCGTCCACGTCCAGCAGGATCGCCTCGATGGCGGCGGCTCGCCGGGAGGCCGGATCGCCCGCCCGCCCCGTGGCCTGCCGGGCGGCGGTGGAACCGCCGGAGTCCTCGCGAGGCACGGGGTACCGGCAGTCCCGGCGCCGGATCAGCCGGCGGAAACGGCTTCCGCCGGTGCCGGGAGCGGGGTGCCCCCGCGCTGCTCCCGTTTCTCCAGGGCAGCCCCGACGAAGTCACTGAAGAGGGGATGCGGGCGCAGCGGGTTCGACTGAAACTCCGGATGGAACTGAACGGCCAGGAACCACGGATGGTCGGGAATCTCGGCAATCTCGTAGAAGCCGTCTTCGGTGAAGCCGGAGAACTTCATTCCCCGCGACTCCACGAGTTCCGTGTAACCCCGTTCGAACTCGTACCGGTGCCGATGGCGTTCGCTGATCCTGGTGCTGCCGTAGGTGCGCGCGGCGAGCGAACCCTCCCGGAGAAGGCAGGTCACGGCCCCCACGCGCATGGTTCCACCCATCGGTTCCACGCCTTCGAGATTCCGCAGCAACTGGAAGACCTGGTGCTCCGCATCCGGGTCGAGTTCCTGGGTGCTCGCCCCGGCGAGTCCGCATTCGGAGCGCGCGAACTCCACCACCGCCCACTGGAATCCGTAACAGATTCCGAAGAACGGCACGCGATCGACGCGGGCCCGGCCGGCGGCCAGCGCCATCCCTTCGGTTCCCCGCGATCCGAAACCGCCGGGCACCAGAATGCCGTCGCAGTCGTCGAGTTGGGAGAGGTCGCCATCCTGGAGGCTCTCGGCTTCCACCCAGCGGATCTCGACGCGGGCGTCATGGGGAACTCCGCCGTGCACGAGGGCCTCGCTGAGGCTCTTGTAGGAGTCTTCGAGTTCGACGTACTTGCCGACCACCCCGATCCGGACATCCCGGGAACCGGTCCTGAGACGCCGGACCAGGTCCTTCCAGTCTGTCAGGTTCCGTTCCCGGGACGGGAGCTGGAAGTGCTCGAGGATACGGCTGTCCACGCCCTCGGCAGCCAGGTTGAGGGGAACCTCGTACACGGATCGCGCGTCCACCGCGGTGAAGACGGCGTCCGAAGCGACCGAGGTGTGGAGCCCGATCTTGGCCTTGACCTCGGCGGGCAGACCCTCCCTGGCACGGCAGAGCAGCACGTCGGGCTGGATTCCGATCGCCCGCAATTCCCGGACGCTGTGCTGGGTGGGTTTGGTCTTGTATTCGCCGGCGGTGGCGATCATCGGGACCAGCGTCAGGTGCAGGAAACAGACGCGGGACGGGCCCACGTCGAGCCGGAACTGCCGCGCCGCCTCGAGAAAGGGCTGCCCCTCGATGTCACCGACGGTTCCCCCGATCTCGACGATGACCACGTCGGCATCGCCGGCGACCGCGATCAGGCGGCGCTTGATCTCGTCGGTCACGTGGGGAATGACCTGGACCGTGGCTCCCAGGTATCCGCCCTTCCGTTCCCGCTCGATCACGGTCTCGTAGATCTGGCCGCTCGTGACGTTCGAGAGCGCGGAGAACGCGTTGCCGGTAAAGCGCTCGTAGTGACCCACGTCGAGGTCCGTCTCGGCGCCGTCGTGGGTCACGAAGACCTCGCCGTGCTGGTACGGGCTCATCGTGCCCGGATCCACGTTCAGATACGGGTCGAACTTGAGGAAGGTGACCGAGTATCCCTGCGACTTCAGCAGGCGCCCGACGGAGGCGGATGCGATGCCTTTCCCCAGCGAGGAGATCACCCCGCCCGTGACGAAGAGAAAGCGCGTCTTGGCGGGGAGAGAGGGGAGGCTCAAAGTGTCGCCGCCCGGTCCCGGATGCCCGCCATGCGGGACACGAGTGTACCAGAGGCCGAAGGGGCAGGGTGACGCGGCACCAGGGGCGCGCAGGCAGCACGGGTGCGGCAGGACTGAATCGCGGGCCGGGAATCAGCCGCCGGCCGGACTGGGGTCAGCAGCCGAGCCCCTGGGACATCTGGGCGTAGCTGGTGAGAGGGACCGCGCACATCCGGCCCCAGTCCGCCCTGTCGATGACGGGCCGGTTCAGCAGTTCGATCATCTCGTCGAATCTGCCGAGCGCGGCGCAACCCACCGCTTCGGGATCCGCTCCCTGACGGTGCTTCGGCCAGGCCCGGTCACGGGCGTAGCGCCAGAACGGGGTGTCGTACCGGGAACCACAGGAATAGTGCCAGCCGACGAACAGGCCGTAGCGGAGCATGTTGTCGACGAGAAAGCGGTTGACCACCGGCGCATCGCGCTCGAGATGCTCGGCCGGACGGTTGAGGCGCGTCTGAAGGACCATGCCGATCTGGAACTGGGCGGACACGATCGCAGTGGCTTCGAGCGGCTCCATGAAGGCCGCCCGGTTCCCGATGCGGGCCACCGCTCCGTCGTAGATCTCACGGTGGACGAAGTTGGGAAACGGGATGACCGCGCGTTGCTCGAATTCCGGCACGCCATCGGCCTGGAGGAACGTATCGAAATCCGCTTCGACCTCGGCGAGTCTGGATACGTCGCGGTTGAAGATGTACCCGTAGGACGTGTGCGCCACGAGTGGGATGACGAAGATCCAGCCGTGCGGACGCGCCACCGCGCGGGTATAGGTGTGCTGCAGCACCGGACCGTCCCGCCCGTCGCTGATGATTGCCGGACAGCGGCGGATCACGGCGGTGTCGGTGGGGACGAACGAAATGTGGATGTGCCGGGCAGGGTCGATTTCGCCAGGAAACCCACGCGCATCGAAGACGAGGTCGTAGCGCTCCGGGGCGCGGCCCTCGAATTCCACTTCGGCGCCACCGTCCACCCGGTTGATCCGAAGCACTTTCGCGTCCACGTGGCGCGCGCGGGTGCTTTCGTGCAGCAGATCCGCCATCAGGTCGGCGGACAGGTGGTAGGCGTAGGAGACCTGCTGCGGCGTGAAATAGTGGGTGAAGTCCCGATTGCGCCGGCCCCAACCCTCGAAGGCGACGCCGTACTTGCGCGTTCCTTTCAGGCGCCGCTGGACGGTTTCGTGGGGCAGGTCCGTCAGTTCCTGCAGGTGCTCAACCAGACTCGGCCAACTGCCTTCACCGACCCCGATGACGGGAATACGCGAGTCGTAGATGTGATCCAGCTCGTGGTCGCCGCCGGGGTGAAGGCGCGTCACGCCGGCGGCCGCGAGCGACCCTGCGGTTCCTCGACCGACAACGGCGATCTTCCGCAGGGACTTACTGCCCGGTTGGATCACCCTCTACGACTCTGGCAGCTACCGGTCGCCTATCCTCGCCCGGTATTCCTGATGGCGCCGTGTGCAGCACAAGCCGGCGCGATCCTAACAGCCTGCGACGAGAGTGGCGTGGGTACCGAGACTCCCGGAATCCCGCCGCGCGTAAGCGCCTGGCACGGAAGCCGATGGATCTACGCCCACTAAGTTGACCTTGTGAGACAACCATGGTACATTTCGCACATTGTGTTGACGTTCGTGAGTGTTCGTCACGCCCAACCAAGGAGGTAACACCATGCGAAGCGGCGACGAGATGTTGCAGCAGATTGTCGAGAAGTCGGCCCTTGACTCGGATTTCCGAAGTCAACTTCTCGCGGACCCGAAGGGCACCATCAGTGCGGAATTGGGCATCACGATTCCGGATTCGATGACCATCAAGGTCCACGAGAGCGATATGCAGACGGTGCATCTCGCACTGCCCCCGGATCCGAACATCACCGAGGAGCAGCTGGAAGCCATCTCGGCTGGCCTTTGCTGCTGCTGGTAGGTTCGACAGCCGGCAGATAGCCGGCCCCGAATCCTGGTCACCAGATACGGACGCATCCGTATCCATGTGATTAGGGGTTCGATCCCGGTCGAAGACACCCCGCCTCGTTCGGGGGCGGGGTGGTGTGTGCTTGCCGGGTCTTCACCGGCGTCCTGAGGTCGGCCGTGCGTTGTGCGTTCCCGCTCTAGGAGGAAACTGCGCCGGAAAGCACCATGAACACATAGGCTTTGGCCTGGCGAAGCCGGCCTCCCGAGATGACCAGTTTGATGTGATGGATCCCGCGTAGCAGGACGTAACGCCCCGACTTCGCAAACAGGGTTGTCGGTGTCGAGACCCAGCCGGCAAGCGCGGCAACCTTTGCCGAAACCACGAGGTCCTCGTTGTCGAGGGCGCCCAGGAACGGTTGCCAATCGGTGAGGCCGTCGAGCCAGTACCGAGAGTTCTTCGTGTACCGCTGCTTGACGATGAGCGTCAGTCCGAGCGTCGGACCGACACCGTCTTCCACCACGTCGATGTTCACGCCGCTTCTCACGACCTGCGCCCGTTCCTTGAAACGGGAAATCACGGCGTGGACGGCCGCAAGCTCACCCGGCCAACCCGTGTCTTCAAGGTACGAACTTACTTCGCGCTCGGACGTGAAGCCCATGACCGCGAGGCGGATCGCCCGCGAGCGGGAGGGAAACACCCCGAATGAATCCATGCGCGTGTCTGCCGGCTGCGCGAGGTAGGCCCGTTCGACGTTCCTCCGCTCGGCGCCGGTCAGGTCCCAGCCTACGCAGGCGGCGAGAGCGTCCACCACCAGACCGGCATCGTTTACCTGACCGCGGGCGCCGAGGATCGGGCGTTCCCCGGGCCGCAGGAACATCCCGGGCAGTGCGCCCTCGTCGTGCCGCGCCGGACCGATGTCGTATTCCAGCATCAACTTACGGCCGACGATTTCGCGGAGCGGCGAGTCCTCGGCATCCATCCGGCGGAACAGCCGCTCAATCACTCTCGCGGTCTCATCCGGCTTCCCGCCCCGGGCGCGCTCGAAGAAGAAGGCCGCCGTTCTGGTTCCGCTCGCCAGGGAGACCCCCAGGTCCGCCCTCGGGGCCTCGGTATGCAGCGGGAGTTCAAAACCGAAGGGAAGCGCTCCCATGGTGATCGGCAGCTGGCCAGCGCGCTCGAGGATGAGTTCCCATTCCCGATCGCCGATGAGAACCGGGGAAATCCGGTCTCGGAAGTGCCGGAGCAGGTCACTCAGGGCGCCGCCTTCCACGGCGAGGCGCTCCTCGGTCAGCGTGACCGTCCGGTCAAGGTCCATGTGCTCTCCTTAACAGCCTGTGGTGGAACTGGCGTGCGCATCGGCCCCCCACCGGGAGAACTGGTGCCCGCTGGGCCTCGCTGACAAGGCGCGCGAGGGAGGAATACCGGGTGTATTTCGACCGAAGCGCAACGATGAGCGAGCCGTAGGCGAGCGGCCAGTTCTCCCGGTGGGGGCCAGCGGGGATTCAGCCGGCGTCGAATGCCGCGTCAGTTTCACCACAGGCTGTTCACCTAAGCGATCACCGGTGCGGGGTTCAGGTCCGCTTCGGCAAGGGGACGTTCGCGGCGGCCCATGCTGACCGGCACGTCGTAGAGCCGGCCCGGAGCGAATCTCGCCCAGAAATGGCGCATGCCGGGCACGATGACCCGCACCACGGGCATCCCGATGTCGGGCCGGGTCTGATCCAGCACCAGGAACTCCATTCCCCTGGCTTCCACGAGCAAGCGGCAGGACTCCACATCTTCGCGGGTATCCGTCGATTCGGTCACCGGATACCGTGAGGCCTTCGCGGGGGGCTGGCCAGGATTCGGCGCCAGCCAGGGACAGTCGGCGAGCCGCGCGGTGTTCCACCACCGAAGCGCCAGCGGGTCATCGATGGTGGGCCGGCCGCCTGGCTTCGCGAGATCCGGCAGCCAGGTGAGGCACTGGTTCAGTTCGCAGATCGCGCGCAGCGCCGCGATGCGCGGGTCGTCGTGGGCGCCGGCGCCGTAGATGATGTCTTCGGTCGGCCCGGACAGCCGCCGCGAGAGCGCGACGAACGCGGGAATTCCGATGTCGGAAGTGATGTCAAGCACCCACAGGTCCCTCTCGCGACGGGTGTAGTAGTCCGGGGCCGATGCGAGGTAGTCGTCGTCGAAGCTGGACAGGTCCACCGCCGGCACGCGCAGGCGGTTGTACCACCAGATGGCGAACGCATCGCGCTCGGCCAGTTCGTAAAAGCCCTGCAGGATCGCTTCTTCCAGGGTGTTACCCGCGGCGCAGCCGTTGGAATCGGCGATCAGGTCCTGCGGCCCGCGCGCTTCGGCCGGCATGGAGTAGAGCATGGACGTCGGCAGATAGCGGTGCCGCCGCTGCGTCAGCGACCACACGGGGGTCCAGTCGATTTCAGCCTCGGGGTCGAACCGCGGCGGCACGACGTTGTATGGATGGCCCTCCGCGTTCAGGGCGCCCGCGTTGTCAAGCTGGCTGTCGCTGAACAACTGTACGGCGTTGGGATGGATCGCCTCTTCGCCGGTGAATCCGCTGAGCCGCCGCTTGGTACGGATTTCGTCACCGGACCGGGCGCCCGAATGGCGCTCGATCGCCTCGCACAGCGCGCTGACCTTCGACTGCTCCGAAGTGCTCCCCTTGCCGGCGCTCTTGCTCCGCAGGCTGCGCCGGAGCGAACTCAAGCTCCGGCTTTGCATGGCCGGGTTGCTGCCGGCCCAGTAGACGTGCAGCCAGGAGTCACTCGCGTCGGTGGTGCGGGTCAGCCAGGTCACCACCCCGCTGATCGGGCTCACGAGGTGGCGGTACTTCTCCAGGGTGACTTCCGGCGCCACCGAGCGCGCCCCGCCGCTGTTGCGATGCGCTTTGGGGCTCGCCTCGAGACGGAGGGGAACCGGCGGCCGGTCCGGGCGAACGAGCGCCACCTCACCACAGGCCCGGCACTGCGGCCGGCGTTTTACCGGGTGCCGCGAACTTTCCAGGGTGCCGGTGTTCATCGCGATCGCGTGGTCGTGAATCGGCGCCGCGTCCCGCAGCACGACCCACTTGACGACCTCCGCCGCGATGAGACCGTGGAGCGCTTCGAGTACGGCGGGCTGGCTGGCGAAAGGCTTGAAGGCAGCCCGTTCGCCAGCAAGGTTGCGCAGAAAACGGTGGACTTCCTGATGGCTGCCCAAGCGATGCGCGAGACAGTCCCAGCAGGGTCCCCGACGATCCGCCTGAAAGACCGGGCCGAACAGCGCCTGCATGCCGCGGGGCCGCACCACCGTCCACGGCGCCCCGGCCTCGAGCTGGTGCCGATTCACCGCTCGCAGGCGTGACTCGAGATAGTCGTCGCAGACCACCACGGTGAGATCGGGATCCTCGGGCCCGATCGCCGCGCCGCTTTCCTCCAGGTGGCGGATGAACCGTCCGTCATCACCGTCAACCGCGACGCGCGATTCCAGGAGGCGCTGCTCCACCCAGCGTGGCGAGGCGCCGAGCGACGACCAGTAGGCCGCCTGGCGCCGGCCCATGCCGTGATCGGCGGAGACGACGTAGCCCCGAGCGGACAGCGAAGCCACCGCGGCGAGAACCGCGACGGCGGAATGCGTCCCCTCAACGGCCGCGACGATCGCGTCGCACGAATGCCGCCCGTCGAGGAGCGGCAGCAGGGTGCGATACAGCTCGCCGTGCAACAGGGTGTTGAACGACTCGGAAACCAGCAGGGTCTGGGCTTCGCCAACGTCGTGGAACTCCAGGTGGGGCGTCAGCGCCGGAAGGCCGACGAGACCCTGGTCCGCGGGAGTGGTCCGGGTCAGTATCCCCTGCCGGGGCGCCGCTCTGTCCACAGGCCGTCAGGCGCTCAGGACTTCGACGAGCCGCTCCAGGGCTTCGATGGAGAACGCCGAGGTCACGGCTTCCGAGCCATGCCCGATCTGCCCGACGGCGCCCCATTTCAGGGTCTGGTCCCCGAACGCGAGCAGTTCCGGCCAACTGCCGTCCTCGTGTTGCGAACTCACCAGACTCTCCACCTGGCGTTTCGCGTCAATGCGCTCCAGGCCTCCGGCGTTGTAGAGCGCGGACACCGCCTGCGCGGTCTGCAGGGCGTTGCCGAATTCGCCCTCGCCGTCACCGAGTTCCAGGATGCGATCCGCCAGTACCGGCCGCAGCTGATCCAGGGCTGGCCGCGCGCGCACCAGTGCGCGGGCCGCCGCGTAGTAGGTCGCGACCTTGTCGGGGTACCACTTGGACGAGCCTTCAACGGCGCCTTCGGCAATGAGGGCTTCCAGCCAGCGCCGGGCATCCCTGGTTTCCGGGTGGTCGCCCAGATAGGCGATGACGTTCGCGTTCACCACCGGATCGGCTTCGATACGAAACGTCGACACCACGTCGGGTTCGTCTGCCGCGAGCACCCAGGTCAGGAAACGCCCCTCCTCGTCGCGATTCGCGAGGATGGGCGGCACGTTCCGCCCCAGCACGATCCAGGGGTGGGTCCTGATGACCATGGAGGCGAGCGACGTGCTGTCGAGGTCCTGGGGAAGATGGCGGTAGTACCGCCAGAGCCCGGGATGCTCGATGGTGCGCGCCAGGTACCCCCTGGTGGCGGCGCACAGGGCCTGGGCCCGTGGTTCGGCGCAACTCTCGAGGGCAAGCACGCAAAAGGCAGAAACGAAGGGCGGTCGTTCGAAATGCCGCGGAATGTCGGGATTGGCGACGTTGAACCGGATGCAGTGCCAGGCCCCGTTCGCGTCGATCGTGGACTCCAGGAAATCGAGACCCCGGCGGATGCTCTCCCGGGCCGCTCCCGCGAGCACCTCGGAACTCGCACCCCGTTGGGTCTTCGCCCGCCTCGGCGCAGGGGGCCGTAGCGGCGGCGCGGGGTCGTGGAGCGTCTTCTTGAGAAACTCGAGCGATGCGACCCCCGTCCGCGCCGCGCGGCGCTCGGCCGCACTGAGCCTGGGAGGCGGCGGAAGGACCACGTGCGTCGTGTCGTAGCTGTTTTCGTGCACCTGGATCGCGTGGTCTTCGGCGAGTTTCACGCCGAACTCCGCTTCGATCGCTTCCCTGGGCGCCCGGAGCAGGCGTTCGCGAAAGTCACTGTCCTGCGAGGCTCTCGCCACGAGGGATTCGGCGGCCAGGATTGGTTTTTTCATGGATGGCGCCGGAGCGGGCGGGCTCCCGTCAGCCGCATCTCCTGCGTTGGCCGCCCCCGGGTTCACGCGATCTGCCGTTTGACCAGTTCGCGGAAGACTCCGTCGACCGCCATGAGTTCCCTGAAGGAGCCGCTCTGGACGACCCTGCCGGCCTGCAGGACGTAGATGCGGTCGGCCTGTTCCAGGGTGGAGAGGCGGTGGGCGATGACGAGCCGGGTGGAGGTCAGGGCGGCGAGGTTCCGCATGACCATGGCCTGGCTCTCGTTGTCCAGCCAGTTCGTCGCTTCGTCGAAGAGCATGATGCGGGGACTGCCGATCACCGATCGGGCGATCGTGACGCGCTGACTCTCGCCGCCCGACAGGACGGCGCCGCTCGCGCCGACCATGGTCATCAAGCCCATGGGCATGGCCTTGATCTGCGCTTCGACTTCCGCAGTGCGGACCGCCGTCCACACCTCCTCACTCGTTACCTGATCGTGGTGGCTGACCAGGTTGTCCCACAGATCCATTGGATGGAGGCGCACCGATTGCGGCACGGCGCCGACTTGCCGCCGCACCTGCTTCAGATTCAGACGCCGCAGATCGCGCCCGTCGTAGTACACCGCGCCTGCCGCCGGCCGGTCGATGCCGAGCGCCAGGCGGAACAGCGTGCTCTTGCCGGCGCCGGACTCGCCGGCGATCGCGACGAACTCGCCGGGATGGGCGCGGATCGTGACGTCGTCGAGAATCAGCGGCCCGTCGGGGTCGTAGCGGAAGGAAACCCGGTCGAACAGCAGGTCGCCGCCCAGGTGCTCGACCGGCTCGCCTTCGATGTCGGCTTCGGGGACGGCTGCGAGCAGCGGGCGCATCTGGTCGAATGCGGGCAGCGTCGCCGCAATGGTGCCGAAGGACTCGCCGAGCCGGGCGACGGCGGACGCAAAGGTGACGAACACGGTGTACGCCACCAGAAAGTCGCCGACGGGAAGGGTGCGGTCGAGCGCCATCACCGCGAAGAGCAGCACTCCGCCGGCGAGCAGGGGGAGCGCGGCGCCGAGGGCGCGAGCGTGTCCCTCAAGGGCACCCAGGTCGAGGTCCGCGCGCTTCTGCTCGCGATAGTCCCGCGCCCAGATGGCGAAAGCCGATCCTTCCGCGTTTTCCACGCGAAGCTTGGCGATGCCGCCCACGATCTGGAACAGCCGGCCGGCGACGCGGCGGGTGGCGCTGATCATCCGTCCCTGAGGCGCGATCTGGCGGAGCCCCAGGATCCCGGTGATCAGCAGCGACGCCAGGCTGAAGCCGAGCGCGATTGCCCCGAGAGCGGCGTCGTAGAAGAAGATGACGCCAAACACCGGAAGCAGGAAGATGCACGAGAGCAGGCTGTCCGCGACCGCTCCCTGCAGGCCGTCGCGAAGACTCTGGAACGTCATCCCCGACATCGCCACGTCGCCTGACGGATGGCGGCGCAGAACGCTCGGCGGAAGGCGCATGAGGCGGTCCCAGAAGGCGGCTTCGACGCGGGACGCCCCGCGTCCCTCGAGCCGCATCATCGCGGCGCTCTGAAGCAGGTGCAGCAGCGCCCCCAGGAGGCCGAACCCCGCCACCGTCACGGCCACCGCGTAGAGCGCTCCGGCGTTCCCGTCCGCGGCCACGTGATGCGCGACGAAACCGAGCGCGAGTGCGGGCACCAGCTTGAGGAGGCCGGCCGGCAGCCCGGCGACGGTGAGCCGCGCCAGGTCCCGGGCCGATCCACGGAGGGCGACCCTGAGCAGGTCCGCCGGCTTCACGCCCCCCGCCGGCAGTGGCCGATAGAAGACCCAGGCCTCCTCCCCGAGGGCGCCGGCGCGCTCCGCGCCGACCCGGACCGTCCGCTTGCTGACCGGGTCGATCTCCCGGTAACGCCCGAACCAGCCCGGCAGGAGCGCTACCGGCTGGCCGCTCTCGGCGCGGAATGCCAGCATCGCGTTGCTGTCGCCCCGCCACCAGTTGTCCTCGACCCTGAGCGTCACTCGCCGGGCGCGCACCCCCGACGCGTCGAGAATGTCCACCAGACTGACCGGAGTATCGGCCGACGGCCCCGACCTTGCGGGAATCCTGAAGTCGATTCCCTCGCGCCGTCCGATGATCTGCAGGGCATCCGCGAGGGCCGTGTCTTCGACGCGGGCATCCCGGTCCAGCGGCAGGTCATAGATGTTGAAGAGCCGCTGTCGGGCAGCCGCTTCGGCCGCGCGGCGGCTGGCTGTCTGCGCGCGCTCGAGGTTCGCAACATCCACGGCCGCCAGTCGGCGGTTATGGCGTTCGAGGGCGAAAGCCACCGCGTGGAAAGCGTGGAGCGCGGACTGCAGCGCGCCCTCCTGCGCCAGGGTCCTGGTGGACCTGCCGGACACCGTCGCGTCGCCGAACAGGGTCAGCCAGCTGGTGCGGGTCAGGGGTATCGGAGCACCCGGCCGACCGCGCTCCGCGCGCTCCGCCGGGTCGACGATACCCATGTACAGACTTGCACCCGGCGGGGGCTGGGTTACCCACACCACCGAGCGGCGTACGGAAAGCGTTCCGGGGGTCAGGTTCCTTGTCAGACCCGGTTCGGCCACGGCCGTCGCCCGCGGGAGACGGCCCGCAAAACGCGAGAGCGTGTCCGTCACGGCACTCAGCCAGGTATCCGTCTGTTCCGCCAGCTCCGCGGCATCGACCTCCGACAACAGGGAAGCCGGCAAGCGTTTCAGGAACGTGCCGGGGGAGCCCTTGGCGATGACGCTCAGCCGGGTTCCGTCGTCACCCTCCCCTTCGTCCGGTGCGACTCCCGGGAGCAGGTTTCCCGCTTCGCAACGCAGCAGATGCTGCGGCGCGGCCCGCTCGACGCCGTCCCTGAACTCGACCAGGAACAGATTGACCGCACCCCGATCGATGAACCAGACACTGTCCGGATCGTCCAGTCTCACCGGCAGATTGCCGGCGCAGGGTACGGTCGTACCGGAGCGGGCGGCGAGTGCGGCCAGGGACCCGGTTCCCGTGCGCTTGTCGTGCATCACCCTGACCGGATCAACCGGTTGTACGTCCCGTCCTGGTCCGCCATCAACGCGTCGTGCGTGCCGCGCTGCACCTCCACGCCCTTGTCGAGCACGATGATCTCGTCTGCGTCCCGGACGGTGCTCAGGCGGTGGGCCACGATCAGGCAGGTGACCCCGCGACGCCGCAGGGCTTCGTCGACGTGTTCCTCGGTCGCCGCGTCGAGAGCGCTGGTCGCCTCATCCAGGATGAGCACGGTCGGGTTGCCAACCAGGGCACGGGCGATCTCGAGCCTCTGGCGCTGGCCCCCGCTGAAGTTCACTCCGCCCTCCTCGACGAGGGTTGCATACCCGTGCGGCCGCAGCAGGATTTCGTCATGGATGCAGGCGTCGCGGGTCGCGGCGCCGATGACTTCGTCCGGAACGGCCGGGTTCCAGAGCGTGATGTTGTCGCGGAGCGTGGCCGAAAAGAGCACGGCCTCCTGATCCACCATGGAAACGGACCGCCGTAGCACTTCCTCGGGAATCTCCTCCCGCCGGTGGCCATCGAACAGGATCTCGCCGGACCAGGGCTGACAGATCCCCGCGACCAGGCGCGCCAGCGTCGACTTGCCGGAGCCGCTGGGACCGACGACGGCAACCCGTTGCCCCGGCTCGATGGTGAGGTTGAAGTCCTCGATCAGGGGCCGGCGGCTCCGGTTGTAACCGAAGGTGAGGCCCCGCAACTCGAGCCGGCCCGCGAGCTGCAGCCGGCCGTCGAATGTGGGAATGGACTCCGATTCGGGGCGGCGGCGCCGGAACACCGGGTCTTCGGCGCTCCGGGAGACATCCTCCAGCCGTTGCAGATCGGTCTCGAGCGCCTGGCGCTTGTCGGCGAACTCCAGGAAACGCCCGATGGGCGCCAGGAACATCTCGGCCAGGATGGTGAACCCGACGAGGGTGCCCAGGGTCATCTGGCCGGCGATGACCAGGCTCCCCCCGATGCCCAGAATCGCGGCGGCGCGGAGGGCGGCGACCAGCCCCGGCAGCGCGGAATTGACGGAGCCCAGTTCGGAACAGAGCTGGCGCGCATGCAGCTCGCGCGCCTGCTGGCCGCTCCAGCGCGCAAAGAACCGGTCGTCCGCGCCGGTCATGCGCAGGTTGTCCGCGTGACTCAGCATCTGCATCCCGACGCCGATCAGCAACCCCTGTTCGCGCCGCATCGCCTGGCTCCGTACCGCCCGCGCCGCGCCGAGGAAGTGGGCCAGCACTCCGTGCAGCAGGGCGAGCAGCGACACCACCAGCGTGAGCCGGACGTCGTAGGCCAGCATGGCGATGACCAGCACCGCGCTCATCCCCATGTCGATGATGAGCACCAGGAATTCTTCCGTCAGGTTCTTGGCGATGCGATCGATGGATGAGACGCGGTCCGTGAGATCGCCTACCAGCCGGTGTTCGAAGAACGCCACCGGCAGCCGCAGGAGCCGCGACAGGCCCCGGTCGTAGCCCGTCACCGAGATTCGCACGGCCAGGCGCTTCAGGAACCGGTGCTTGAGCAAGGAGAGGACGTAGACCAGCACTCCGCCGCCCAGCAGGGCCGCCACGAGTCCACCCCAGCGGCCGTGCCTTGCCAGCACCTCGTCCACGAAAACACCGAGCGACGCGGGGACGATGAGCGACAGCAACGCCAGCATGAACGCGCAGGCGATCACCACGCTGAGCACACGCCAGGACCCGGCCAGCACGGTCCGCAACTGTCCGAACAGGCTGGGCGGCGCACCGCCGGGAGCAAAGTCTGCGCCTCGCCGGAAACGCAGCGCAATACCGCTGAAACCCTTGCTGAATTCCTCGGCGGTGAGCTTGCGCCGCCCGGTAGCCGGGTCGTTCAGGAAGAAGTTGCGGCCGTCGACCCCTTCGAGCACCACGAAGTGGCTGAACTGCCAGAAGAGGATCAGCGGCAAGGGCAGCTTGCTCAGTTGGTGGGCGCGGAGGCTGAGTCCGCTGCATTCGAGCCCGTAGTGCCGGGCCGCGCGCGCGATGCTGGCGGCGCTGCTTCCGTCCCGGCTCACCTCGCACTTCTCGCGCAACTCGGTGAGCGGCACCCAGCGCCCGAACCAGGCCAGTACGCTCCCGAGGCAGGCGGCGCCGCACTCCGATGCGTGCATCTGCAGCAGAATCGGAGTGACCAGCCGTTGCTTCGGGGAGTCCGGCGACGCTCGCGCGCCAGCCTTCCCCGAAGTCCGGAGCGGCATCCTAGGATCGCCTCAATCGCAGGATCGAGATGGGAGTCTGCCTGCCGAGCTCGATGAGAATCCGGCACTCCCCGCCCGCCCGGGGAGCGAGAGCGAGGCTCTCCTCGAGCTCGATGTCAACGCGGTACACGGACAGCGCCGACACGCTCTGAAGCGCCGCGAGGCCTTCGGACAGGGGTACCGCCGAGATCGTCGAGAGTTCTCCGTCGAGGGTCTCGGCCTCCCCGTCCGCGAGGCGCAGCTCGATCGCCGCCGCCATCCCGGCCTTGATGTGCGGCGCCACCCCGGGATCGAGCCGGACGAGCGCCTGCACCGACCGGCGACCCGCGGACAGGTTCCGGCCGGGCTCGACCAGGACGCCGTCAACCGAAAGGCTGCGACCCACGTCGCCCAGCAGGAACCAGGCAGTGAGGCCGAGCAGCAGCAGGGCGATAGCACCCACCAGAAGACGCTCCCGCGGCGTGGAAACCGTCAGCAGCCGGTCGAGTTGTTCACGTTCCTCCTTGGCTTCGGCAACGGTGTTGTGAAAGGAGTCGAATGGATTGTTGAACACGACCGTGCGGTGCCTCCTGATGGAGTTCGGACAAGGACAACCGGTAGTGGTTTGTCGAAGTCCGGTGAGAATTATCGTCGAAGGCGAAGGACCGTCTGATCAGGCGGCTTCTTCGGGGGTGCGGTCAGGACGTTCGCGTCACCTCCGGGCCGCGACAGCGATGGTGCTCGGTGCGAGGGGAGGAGCGCCAGTGTGTGACACTTAGGATCGAACAGGAATTGATAGCGTGATCGTTATCCGATAAATCTGTTCATCATCATCTTCGATAGTTAGTCCATGTTACACAATGGGGTCAACCCGCACTGGATACCGGGATCACCAACGGTGGAATAGCGAATTCGCCATGCTCAAAAGCCAGAAGGGACCGCTCCCCCGGACGAGCGTCCTCCGGGCGTTCGAAGCCGCTGCGCGCCACGGGAGCTTTACCGCGGCCGCCAACGAACTGGAAATCCAGCAACCCGCAGTCCGCCGCCTCATCGCGGAGCTGGAGCACGAGGTCAGGGTCCAACTCTTCGAACGCAGCCGCCGCGCGGTGATCCTCTCCCCGGCGGGGGAGGTCTTCCATCGCGCCGTCACCAGCGGCCTCGAACGCATCGCCGCCGGCACGCTCTCGGCCTCGTGCCTCGCGGAGGACCGGCGGGTGGTCGTCGCCTGCGGCCGCGCGACCTCGCACCTGTTCGTGATGCCGCGGTTCGGGGCGCTGCGCCGGAAGCTCGGCCCGGCCGTCGACCTCCAGGTCCTGACGCTCGACCACGGGATGCTCGACGGCCTGGACCAGAACGAGATCGATCTGGTGCTCGGCTACAACCAGGCCGCGGGTCCGCCCGAGGACCGGCTGGCAGTGTTCTCGGAGGCCATCATGCCCGTGTGTTCGCCCGAGTTCGCCGCAGCCCACGCCGCGGTGCTCGCGCGGCCCGTCGAGGAATGGGGCGCGCTGCCGTTTCTCCGGTTCGGGCGGTCTTCGCTCCCGGCAACCTGGCATGACTGGTTCGATTCCGTGGGGTATCCGTCGCCGCGGCCCCGCTACGTCGGCATCGAGGACTACGTGTACCTGCTCGAGGCGGCCGTGGCCGGGGAGGGCCTCGCGCTCGGTTGGCGTCACCTCGTGGACCGCTATCTCGAAGCGGGGTCGCTGATCGCGGTTACCGACCGCTACGTCGAGTTCGACCGGAGCTGTTTCGCCAGGCTCACCGAACGCGGCCGCCGCCGAGGGGTCGCCCGCCGGTCCCTCGACGCGTTGGGCGCTCTCGTGAACAGGACGGTGCGGCGGCCGGAGCCCGCCTCCGCGACCTGATGGGGCGGTGATCGCCGTGGAGTGGCTGGATGGGCTTCAAGCGCCGTTCCGGGGTTGCGCCGCCTGTGGCCTTGCGCTTCGGCCCCACGGGTGACGCGCCGGACCGCCCCGCGTCTTGATGCTCAGGAACCTCAAGAGACCGCTCCCCCGGATGAGCGCGCTCCGGGCGTTCGAAGCCGCCGCGCGCCACGAAAGCTTCACCGCCGCCGCGGACGAACTGGGCATCCGGCAACCCGCGGTGAGCCGTCTCATCGCGGAGCTGGAGCAGGAGGTCGATACCCCGCTGTTCGAACGCAGCCGGCGCGGCGTGATCCTCTCGCCGGCAGGAGTGACTCTCCAGCGGGCCGTCACCATCGGCCTCGACCGCATCGCCGCGGGCGCTCTCTCGGCGGCGAGCGTTGCGGAGGACCGGCGGGTGATCGTCGCCTGCGGCCACGCGACCTCGTACCTGTTCGTGATGCCACGTTTCGGAGCCCTGCGCCGGGAGCTCGGCGACAACGTCTGCCTCCGCATCCTGACCGTCGACTTCGACACGCTGGAACGGTTGGGGGGCACGAGGTCGATCTGCTCGTCGCTTTCGACCAGGCCGCGCGAGCGCCCGGGGACCAGGTGGAGGTGTTCCGGGAGGCCGTCAGGCCGGTGTGCTCCCCCGGCTTCGCCACCAGCCACGCCGAAGCCCTCGCCCGCCCCGTGGAGGCCTGGGGTTCGCTGCCGTTGCTCAGGTTGGCGCGGCCCGCGCGGACATGGGCGACCTGGCATGACTGGTTCGAGTCGGTCGGGCGTCCGCCGCCCCGACCCCGCTACGTGGACCTCAGCGACTACGTTTGTCTGCTCGAGGCGGCCGTCGCCGGGCGGGGCGTCGCGCTCGGCTGGCGCCATCTCGTGGACCGTCACCTCGACGAGGGGAGACTGGTTGCGGTTTCGCGCGGCTTCGTCGAGTTCGACCGGAACTGCTACGCCAGGCTCACCGAACGCGGCCGTGCACGGCCGGATGCCCGCCGGTGCCTCGACGCGCTGGGCGCCCTGGCGAACAGCGGCCCGCGGGCGTCGGGGCGCACACGCGGGACCTGATTGCGCAGGGATCGAGCCGGAGCGGGCTGACGGTTCAGCCGCCGCGCCCGGTGCTCCGCCGCCTTCCGCTCGCGCTGCGGCCGGCTCCGCGGTAGCCAGCGCTCACCGAACCGCGTTCCCCCCCGTCCGGGCGGCCCGCGGCAGTGCGCGCGGTCCGCCGGTCGGTTCGAATGGCGGCGCCGGCCAAGCAACCTCCGGGCCGCCGGACTTCCCTTCTTTGACGCCCAACAACTTTGACACGGATTCGGCGGAAATCTCGTCTGACCCTTCTGGAGTGCCTGAAGGACCCCCCGCACCGCCGCAGCCCAGCGTCCCGGATCCGCGGGAGGAACTTGCGCGGCTCCTGAGGGAGTTGGTCGGCCGCCGAGGGAGCGACCTGCACCTGAGCCCCGGCACTGCGCCCCGGCTGCGGATCGACGGCCGGCTCAAGGAAGCGGAAGGTGAGGCTCGCTCCGCGGAGGTGGTGGAGGCGATGGTGGCCGCCGGCATTCCGGACCGCCAGCGGGCGCTGCTCGAGGCGGGCGGGGAGGCCGACTACGCGTTCACCCTGACGGGGGTCGCCCGGTTCCGCGGGAGCGTCTTTCGGTCGCGCGGCGTACTCGCGGCGGTCTACCGGGTGGTGCCGGGCGAGGTGCCGTCGCTCGACGCGCTGGGTCTGCCGGCGAGCGCGGCGGCGCTGGCCGGACTCGCGTCCGGACTCGTCCTCACCGCCGGTCCGGTCGGCTCGGGCAAATCCACCACGATGGCGGCAATCGTGGACCGCATCAACCGTACCCGCGCGGTGCACGTTGTCACCATCGAGGACCCGGTGGAGGTCGTTCACAGGAATCGGCGAGCCCTCGTCACCCAGCGGCAGGTCGGTAGCGACACCGCTTCGTTTCACGACGCGCTCCGTTCGGTGCTGCGCTCCGATCCGGATGTGGTGATGATCGGCGAGATCCGGGACCGCGACACCGTCGATGCGGCGCTCCGGGTCAGCGAGACCGGGCACCTGGCGCTGGCCACCATCCACGCCCGCTCGGCGCTTCACGCGCTGACGCGCATCGTCGAGATGTTTCCGGCTTCCCAGCATCGTCAGGCGCGGATTCGGCTCTCGGCATCCCTGGAGGCGATCTACTGTCAGCGGTTGGTGCCCCGCGCCGACGGACGGGGACGCGTCGTGGCCGTCGAGCAGCTCGCCCCGACCCCGGCCGCCCGGAACCTGATCCGGGAAGACAAGTTGCACCAGCTCTTTGCCGTACTCGGGGCGGGTGGCGGACGGGGCGCCTCCGTATCGCTCAACGAGGCCCTGATCTCGCTGTGGCGGCGTGGAGTCATCACCCGCGGGGACGCGCTTGCGGCGTCGAACGAACCCGCGACCCTGGGGACTGCGATGGGTTCCGCTACCAACGGCCGGGCCTGACCTCCGGCATTGGTTTTGAGCGTGGCGAACCGGCGTCAGGGGCCGAAGCGGCCCGGGGGCGAGCGGGCCGGCGGGCGACGCCGCCGTGCCTCCATGCTGCTGGGAAACCGCGTCGGCCGGCGGAAGGTCGCCGTCCTGGTACGCCAACTCGGGGTCATGGTGGGGGCGGGGTTGCCGCTCGCCGAGAGCCTCGCGGTGCTCTACCGTCAGGAGGAGCACCCGCGACTCCGAACGACCGTGGACCGGATTGCCCGGGACGTCGAGTCGGGCAGTTCGCTGGCGGCGGCCATGAGCCGCCATCCGCGGATCTTCAGCCGGCTGGCGGTGGCCATGACCTCCGTGGGTGAAACCGGAGGGCGGCTCGACCGGAGCCTGCTGCGCCTCGCCGCCGAACTCGAGAAGGCGGCGTCCGTAGCCGAACAGGTACGCGGCGCCTTTGCCTATCCGCTGGTGGTCGGCGCCATCGGGGTGCTGGTGGTTTCGGTGATCCTCTGGCGTGTCGTCCCCGTGTTCAGCGAACTCTATGAGGGCCTCGACGCCGAGCTGCCCTTCCTGACGCGGGTGGTGGTGGACGCGTCCCGATCGTTCGGCGGGTGGGCGCTCGTGGGACTCGGTGTCGCGGCGAGCGGGACGGCGGGGGTGGCGCGCTTTCGGCGCACCGAGGTTGGGGGCGCCCTGTGTGACCGCCTCGCGCTCCGCCTGCCGCTCCTGGGCGGTCTGCTGCACCAGGCCGGCATCTCGCGTTTCTGCAGGACGCTCGCGGTGCTCACCGAAGCTGGCGTGCCCGTCCTGGAGGGACTTGAGATTGCCCGCCGAGCGGTGGGAAACCGGCACCTGGAGCGGGTGATGGCGGAGGTTCGCCCGAGCCTGGAGGCGGGTTCGTCGCTCGCCGGCCCGCTACGGCAGACCGGCCTCTTCCCGCCGATGATGGTGCAGATGGTGGGGGTCGGAGAGCGCACCGGCGAACTCGACATGTCGCTCGAGAAGGTCGCCGAGTTCTACGAGGAGGAGGTGCGGCGCACGACCGCGACCATCCTGCCGCTCCTCGAGCCGTTGTTGATCCTCGTCCTGGGCCTGGTGATCGGAGCCATCGTGATCGCCATGTATCTGCCGATCTGGACGCTCGTTGGCCGACTGGCGTGACCGCCATGGATTCGGGAGCCAACCCGATCCTTCCGCCGAAGGGAGGACGACGCGCTCCCCGGACGGGTCGCGGCGCCCGCCCGGCCGACTCCGCGAGGCCGCCCCACACCTCGTCCAAGGAGGACATATCCTTATGAATCACAGCCGTTCCTTCCGCCCGGTCCCGGATTCCGCCATGAGATCGCCACCGAGCCGCCCTGACGTCCCGCGGGCCTGCAGTCTTCCGGATTCCGCCCGGCGGCTCCGCTCCCGGGCCGATGCCGGATTCACCCTGATCGAGCTCCTGATCGTGATCGCGATCATCGGTGTGATCGCGGGGATCGCCATCCCCCAGTTGTTGCGCGCGCGCCTGTCCGCCAACGAGGCCCAGGCGATCGGGGACTCCCGGGCGGTGATCGCGGCGCAGCAGACCTACGCGGCCTCCAACTGCGGATTCTTCGCCGATCTGACGAACCTGTGCCGCAACGGCGCCGACTGCGGCGGCACGATCGGCATCCCGGACTATCCGGACTCGGCCCCCGAGTTCATCGGCGCCGACCTCGGACGGACAAGCCCTTACGTAAAGTCGGGATACAACCGCACCCTGGCTCCGAACGGGACGCCGACCTCGGTGCCCGCTCACTGCGATCCCGACAGCCTGCTCGACTACTGCTATCACTCCGAACCCGCGGACGTGGGACGCACGGGCGTGCGGTCCTTCTCGGCCACCAGCGCGGGAGCGATCTACAACGACCCCTCCGGTGCGCCGATCGCTTGCCCCGTGCCCGCGGAAACCGCTTTTCTCGAATAGAGACAGGCCGGGCCCGCTTGGAAATCCGCGCCCGCGAGCTGAGCGGCTCGTATCCGGCGCCCGGACGTTTCGGGTTGGCGCTCGGCCGCCGGACCGTCGTCCGCGAGGTCAGCTTCACCGTCGCCCCGGCTGAGGTGGTGGCGCTGGCCGGGAGAAACGGCGCGGGCAAGTCCACGACGTTACGGTTGCTGGCCGGACTCGTGCGCGCCGATCGGGGCGACGCGCTGCTGGGAGCCGTGCCGGCCACCCGTAGCGAAGCACGCCGCCGTCTGGGATACCTGGCGGAGGAAGACGAGTTTCCAGCGGGTCTGAAGGTGCGGGAAATACTCCGCTACGCCGCCGTGCTGGCCGGGTACCGCGGCTCGGAAGCTCGTCGTGAGGCGGAGCGAGCGGCCGCGGCGGTCGGGTTGGAGGACTGCTTGACGCGGCCCGCCACGGGCCTCTCACGGGGTGTCCGGCGCCAGGTGTCATTGGCGCAGGCGCTGCTCGGCGGGCCCCGGGCGCTCGTGCTGGACGAACCGCTCACGGGACTCGACCCGGAGGCCCGGGTCCGCTCCCTGGCGGCCATTCGCTCCGCGGCGCAGGAAGGAGCCGCCGTCATCCTGAGTCTTCACGAGGCCGCCGCCATCGAGTCGCTGGCGGACCGGCTGATCGTCCTCGTGGACGGCGCGGTTGCCTCGGCCGGGCCGGTGGGGGACTTCGTGGCGAAGGCCGGCAAGGACTGGTCCGCCGCCGGAGCGAGCGGCGGCTGGCTGGCGGCGGCGCTGAACGGCGCGAGCCCGCCTGTCCCGTAGCCACCGGTGCCGATCGCTCCGCTGACGGCCACCGCCGCTGTCGTTCTGCGGGGGTTCGTCGCCGAGCGGAGCCTGCTGGCCGCGCTCGTCCTCGTTCTCTCGGGCTTCGGAGCCGGGGTGCTCGTGAGCGACGCGTCACTGGGCCCCGGGGCGCGTTTCGAGTCGAACGTTGCGTGGGTCTTCGCCGAAGTCCTTGGCTGGTCGTTGGCCCTCACCCACGGAGCGGGCGTCGTCGGGGGCCGCGGGGTGCTCGGCGCCTTCGGCCTGGCGAGACCGGTCTCGTCCGGGCTCCTGCTCGCCGGGCGCTTCCTGGGCCTCGCCGCGGGCCTCCTCCTCTACGTGGCGGTGGTGGGCGCAACGCTGTCGGCATGGCTCGCCGTCGCGCACGGGAGCGCGACGGCCGCGGTGCCCGGGATCGGTTGGCTGCTATGGCTGCGGCTGCTCGTGATCCTGGCCGTGTCCACACTGTTCCTGGCGCTGGTCCGTCCCGCGGTAGCCATGGCGCTCGCCGTGCTCTTCTCGCTGGCCGGCTGGCTCGCGGGGAGCTTGCCCGCGGCGGGCCCCGCCTACCTGCAGCCGGTGACCCGGCTCGCAGCGCTCGTCCTGCCGGACCTGTCCGCGCTCGATGCGCCGATTGCGGGGATTCCCGGGAGTCTCTCCGAGGCCGCACCGATGCTTGTGGGCCCCACCCTCTACGCGATCCTGTACGCGGTCGCGATGGTCGCCGCCGCGATCGCGATCTTCCCGTGGTGGTCTCGCCAGCCCGGCGCGCGGTTTCTTGAATAGGCGGATGCAGGACCCCCGGCGGGCTGCCTTCCACCGCCTGGGCGGCTGCCGTCTCCTCAGCGCCGGCCTGTCGCTCGTGTGTCTCGGGATGGCGGCCCGCATCGCGCCCGCGGCGCGGCCCGGGACGGAATCCGCGGTGTCGCCTCCGGGTGCACGCCTCAGCGACGACGGCGTTGCGGCGCTCCCCTCCGCGGTTCGGCGGACGCTTGCCGATTCCTCGTGGTTGTTCGCCGTCCAGTACTACGGGAACCGGCGGCTCGAAGGTTCGCCGAAGTTTCCGGAACTGGGCGCCCTCGTCGAGCAGGCGTTGCGCCTCGACCCGTCGTTCCGCCCGGCGGCGCTCCTCGGGCCGCTGCTGCTTGCGGAACCGCCTCCCCTCGGGGCCGGCGAACCGCAGCGGGCCGACGACATCCTCGCCGGCTGGATGCGCCGGAACCCCGGAGACTTCGATGCGGTGTTGCTCCGCAGCCTGTTGCAAACGTGGCATCTTCAGGACCCCGCGACGGGCGCCACCCTGCTGGAGGCGGCGAGCACGCGGGAGGACGCGCCGCCGTGGCTGGTGGCGGTGGCGGCGCGGGCGCTCACCGGGGTCGGCTCACGCGCTACCGCGCGGAATCTCTGGCGCGCCCTGCAGCAGCGCGCGGACGATGAACGGATCCGGTCCAACGCCCGCACCCATCTGCTCCAGCTCGATGCGCTCGACCGGCTGGACCAACTCGGCGCGGTGGTGCGCGACTACGAACGCCGCTCGGGACGCCGGCCCCGTGGCTGGCAGGAACTCGTCGCCGCCGGGATGCTCCCGGCCCGGCCGGTCGACCCGGCAGGGACGCCCTTCGTGCTGGACCAGGCCGGAGTTCCCGCAATCGCGCCGGAGTCGCCGCTGGCTGGTCATCCAGGCCGTTGATTCCTCTCGCGCTGTTCCTGGTCGGACTCGCGGTCGGGAGCTTTCTGAACGTCCTGATCCATCGCCTGCCGGCGGGCGAATCGGTTGTTCTTCCGGGCTCCCGATGCCCCACCTGCGCCGCGCCCATTCGCGTGCGGGACAACCTGCCCGTGATCTCCTGGCTCCGACTGGGCGGCCGCTGCCGGGATTGTCGCGCCCGGATTCCGGTCCGCTATCCGTTGGTCGAGGCGCTGACCGGGGTGCTGTTCGTGTGGGCGCCGGCAGGAGAGGACCCCGCGCTCGTCGTTACCAGGGTCCTCCTCCTGAGTCTTCTGCTGGCGCTCGCGGTGACGGACTGGGAGCGGATGGTGCTGCCGGACGCTCTCACGCTGCCCGGCGCGGCGGCGGGTCTCGTGCTCGCGGGACCGCGCTCCGATCTGGATCTCGTGACCTCGGCCGCCGGCGCGCTGCTCGGGGCCGGCCTGCTCTCCGGGCTCCGCGCGCTCTGGCTTCGTTTCCGCGGGGTGGAGGCGGTTGGCCTCGGCGACGTGAAGTTGCTGCTCCTGATCGGGGCCTTCCTGGGCCCGGTCCCCGCGCTGGGCGCCATCGCCCTCGCGGCCGCGTTGGGAGTGGTGGTGGCCGGGCCGCTGCTCCTGCTCGGCCGAATCCGGCGTGACACCCCGTTGCCGTTCGGGACGCTCCTTGCCCTCGGCGCGGGCGCCGTATTCGTAGTCTCGACGGGCTGTTAGCCCCCGCGGACGGCGACGGGTTGCCCGGCGAAGTGCACGATCGCTTCGACTTTTCCACATTGGGCGCCAAAGTGGGAAAAAACCGAAGCGATTTACGTCTGTCCTTGGGTAGGGCGAGGACATGCAACCAGGGACCGCACACCGACCCTCCGCGGGGTACCCGCGTGAGGGCGGGTTCTCGCTCGTCGAGACGCTCTTCGCCGTCCTGGTGCTCGTCGTCGCCGCGGGTAGCCTCATGCGCGCGCTGTCACAGGCGTCGCAGGCTCGCCGGGCTGCCGCCGATACCGGTCTCGCGACCCGAATCGCCGAGGCGCGGATGGAGGAACTGCTGGCGGCCCCCTTCTCGCGGGGGTGGCCGTGGCCGGGCTATCACGCCGCGGTCGCTCCCGGCGGCACCGTAGAAATCGAAGGCGCCGGCGCGCCCGGATACGTCGCGTACTTCGGCGAGGAGGGGGAGCCCGCTGATCGCCGCTCCGCACGATACGAAGTGCGCTGGCGGATCCGGGAGCTCGCTCCGCGAGGTGGGGACCGGCTCGCAGGTCTTCGCATCGAGGTCGTCGCGACGCCGGTCGCCGGCGGCCGCGGTTCCGTCGTCCGGCTGGAGTCGATCCGGGTGGCAAACCGTGAATAGAAGCGGACCGCTTCCGGTGGGGATTCGGCAGGGCGCTGCGGAGCGGGGTATGGCGCTCGTGCTGGCGCTCCTGCTGGTGCTGGCCCTTGCCGGTATCGGGGCGGTCGTATTGGTATCGGTGGGGTCGGACGGCGCGACGGCGCGCAACCAGGCCTGGACGGCGCGGGCGGCGGCCCAGGCCGAGGCCGGGCTCGAGCTGGCGAAGGCCGTGCTTGCCGCCTACGTGGAAGAGCACGGCAGCTTCGAAGCGGCCCTCCCGCCGGTCCGGCCCTCGATCCGGGCCCGCGAAGGGGATCCGTGGGGACCCGCGCTCCCGCCTGACGAAGCCGCCTGCGGCGATCCGGGCACGCCGGGCTGCCGCGACTACGAGGTGTTCCGGGACGAGCCGATGGCGGGAGGAAATGCGCGCGTTTATGTGGGCCGGGTGTTGCGCGACGTCGGCGGCCGCCCGCTGCTGTTCGATCCCCGGGCTCCGGGGGCCGGTTGGGCGCCGGACCTCGACGGCGATGGGGTTCCCGATGTCGCCGGGGTCACGGTCTGGATTCGCCGCCCGGTCGTGGGGGATCTGGACGCCGGGCCGCCGCACGACCGCGCGGTGCTCACGGCGGAGGCGCGCCATCCGCCGCCCCGGACGCCGGAGGACCCGCACGGGGTCAGCCGGCTCGAGATGACCCTGCGGCTCGCTCCACGTCCGTCCGGGCCGGAACCGGGCGACCACGACTACAGCGACGGCCTGACCAACTGGGTGCGGCGACGCCTCCCGGGCGGGGACCGCGGAGCGCCGCCGTGAGGGGGACAAGCGCACTTCCTGAAAGGAGACCATCCATGGAGCAGTCGAATGGCCGGCCACCCGTTCGGGTGTGTCTGGCGCTGGGCCTGGCGTTTGGGGCCGCCGGCCTGCCGCGCCCGGCGGCGGGCGGGAGCCAGGACCTGTTTGACGAACGCCGGGACCCGCTCGGGGTCGTGCGTACCACGACTCGTCCCCGGGTCTGGATCCTGTTCGACACCTCGGAGTCCATGACGATCGGCATGGGGAGCGGAAGCCGGTTCTCCGCGGCCCGGGACGTGGTCGGACGGGTGGCCCGGAACCTGGAGTCGGCGTCGGGCGAACCGCTCGTGCACTGGCGGCTCGCGGCCTTCCAGCAATTTCGGGCCTCGGAGGACGGAAGCTCCCGCGAGGAGATCTGCCAGGACCCCACCCTGGGCGCGGGGCTCCCCCGCGGCTCGCCGGGAGTCCCGGTCACCTGGGTCCGCTGCGGGGGCGTCCGGGTTCTGAGCGACCCCTCCGGGTGCGACGCCGAGGCGGGACGGACCGCCCTGCTGCGGGACCTGCCACGAACCGTCAACAGCAATCGCACCCCGAACGGGATCGCTCTCTACCAACTCGCCAGCCATATCCGGGCGAACGCCACCGAGGACCTGGAGCCCGGCCAGCGGAACGTGATCGTGTTGATCACCGACGGCCTCGACACCTGCGAGTGCATCTACCACGCCTGGCTCGATTTCAACGTCGGGTCCGCCGGGCGGGGCCCCCAGGGAGGAGTGTGGCTCCGCACGAGCCACACCAGTCCGGAGGCGGTCGTCTACGCGGGGGGGGCCGGACCCGCGCACGCCGCCTGGAATGCCGGCCTCAAGGCGAAGGCGGCGTTTCTCGCGCTCAATGGCGGCGATCCGGACGCGGGCCTGGGAGACATCCACGTGGTCGGCGTCGCGATGGCGGACGAAGCGGCGCGGGGTCACACGAACCACCTGGCGTGGATGGCCTCGGGCGGCCGGCATCCGGCGATCTACGCGGACGAGCCCGAGACCCTTCGGGAAGCCCTCAACCAGATTCTCGACGAGATCACCCTCCCCGCGGGGGCTGTGAAGCTCGCGGCGCCCCGGCTGGCCACGGTCAAGGAACTGGTCGCCAGTTCTCCGAGTCCCGCGTTCCCCGGGAGCGACCCTGCGCTTGCTCCCGATGCCCTGGTGGCTTTCGCGAATGGGCGCGACGGTCTGGAGGAGGTGATCCGGCGGCGCTCCTCGTATGCCGACAACATCCTCCTCTCGACCAGTGCGGATCTCCATTCGCTTCGCGGTCGGTTGCAGGCGTTTCCCACTCTGACCGAGGGCGGGGGGAGCCTGGGGCCACCCGTCTGGGATGCGGGGGAGCAACTCGCCGAGCGCGATCCGGAGGATCGGCTGGTGCTCTTCAACCGGGCCGGCAGCCGTGCGCTCAGGGTCTTTCGAGTGGGTGAGGTCACTCCGGAGGACCTCGGCGTCGAGGCGGGCTACCTGGCCGAGGTCGACGGCGCCGGAGCCCGCACCGCCGCGGATGCGGCCCGCATCGTGGTGCACCTCGTCCGCGGCGAGGTGCTCGAGGTGCATCCCGACACCGGGACGATCTACCGGCCCGATGGGCGGCTGCATTTCACGGGGGGCCGGGGCACCTGGAAGCTCCGCGAGGGTCTGGCCGCTCCGGCGGTGGTCACGCAGCCTCCCCGCCGTCCGGGTCGCGTCCTTCGGGAACGGGAGAGCTACGAGCGCTTCTTCGTCCGTCATGCGAATCGGCGGACGATGGTCTATCTGCCGACCAGCGGCGGAGTGCTCCACGCCTTCGCCGCCGACAGCGGGGAGGAGGTCTTTGCGTACATCCCGGACGACGTTCTCGGGCCGGCCCCCGGTGCCGGGGACGTCGGGGAGCGCGTCTTCCTGCGGGAACTCGCCGTGGCGGGCGTCCGGGACGCGGCCGGGCTCCGGCGCGGACTCGTGAGCCGCTTCGCGCTCGCCGGCTCACCGGTGGTGCGCGACGTTTTCCTGCCGGGACCACGGGACTGGCGCACGGTGGTTGCCTTTTGGGCGCTCCTTTGGCGGTCGGTTCGTGACCGCGCTCGACGTGTCGGACGTGGGAGACGGGTGGGCCGGCGGGCATCGCGCCCCGACTCCCTCGGCCGGCGGCTTCGGGCTGCCGCGCCTGCTGTTCAACGCCGGCCATCGTCCGCACGGTCCCGGTGTCGCCCTGCCGGAACTCGGTGAGACGCCGGAGCCGCTGCTCGTCGAGGTGCCGGCCACCGGGGGGAGCTCCTGGACGATGTTCCTGCCCGCAGGACAGGGGAACCCGGTCGGCGACTCCGGAGAGTGGCTCCTGGTCCTGTCGCCCGAGGACGGGCGGGTCCGCGGCCGCTACCGGCTGCCGCGGGCGTCCGGCGCGCGCATTCAGAAGAACAGCGCCGTCACCTCGGCGGCGCCGTGGCGGCCGGCATGGTCGGCGCCGGGAGCCACCGACCTGGTCACCCGGGTGTATCTCGCCGATCTTCATGGGCAGATTCACCGGCTGCGGCTCTCGGAACCCGGGGCCTGGGAGTGGAGCGTCGCGCACCGGTTGGGCGGGGAGCACCCGGTCCTGACTCGACCGGTGGTCTTCCCGTTCCCCGGCCGGGCGGAGCCGCATCTGCTCGTCGTCACCGGAGGCGACGATCGGGTCCGGGACATACCCTCCGCGGTCGTCCTGCTTCGGGACGAGGGAACGCGTCTTCAGGAGGTGTGGAGGACGACGCTGTCCGATGGCGAAACCCCGCAGGGACAACCCGTGGTGCTCGCGGACGGCTCGGGCGTGGAGGTGGTGCTCGCCACCCACACGTCCCGGACGGAGGCGCTTTCCTGCGACGTCGCGGCCACCACGGACGGGATCGCCCGGCTGCGAGCCTTCAGTGGCTTGACGGGAGCGGAGCTGGCCGGCGTGGTGGCCGAGGGGGCCGCGGTGCGGGCGTTCGGCGCGGGACGCGTGCGCGGGATCAGCCTCTCCGCTTCGGGAAACATGGCCCTGAGCGTCAGCAGGGTCGGCGGCCAGGCGATCGACACGATCATCGGAGATTTCGAGTTCCGGGTGCGGGACAGCGCCCTCGAGGACGTGACCCTCTTCGTCGAGGGGTTCCGCCCTTCTCCCTTCTGGACTCCCCCTGGAGGGCTGAGGCGGTGACGCACGAACGTCCCCGGACCGGACCCGCCACCCGGCCACCCGCCGGCGGCCTGGCCCCACGCTCCCGCTGGCGCCCGCGGAGCCGCGATGGCGCTGCCCCGGGTTTCACGCTCACGGAGGCCGTGCTGGCGCTCGGCCTCACCCTGATGGTGGCGGGGAGCTTCGGCGTGTTGTTTCGCCAGGCCCGGCTGACCCTGGAGCTCCAGCCGGAGCTGGCGATCCTTCGAGCGGACGGACGCGCGATTCTCGATCGCATCGCGGCGGACCTGACGCGCGCCGGCGGCGGTTTGCCCGTCGAGGTCCCGGTCTTCACCGACCTCGACCGCGCCGGCGACCGGAACCCGGACGGACTCGATTTCCTGACCGCCCCGGCGCGTCTGGCCGAGGCGTCGTTCGAGCCGGTGGTGGCGTTTGACGGCGTGGCGGTGAGACTCGGGCACCGCCGATCTCGCCTCGACCGCGGGCCGGGAGATCGGGGGCGGCGTTTCGCGGTGGTCTTCAACGATGACGAGATGACGCCCCGTTGGGCCTTCGGTGAGGTGGTCTCCGTTCGCACGGTGGGCGGGGCCGGGACGCCCGCGCTCGCGGGAGCGCTCGGCGCGGCGGGCAACCCGTTCGTCGAGGGGTCGCCGGGCGAACGGGACCCGGGCGGCGCAACCGTAAGGATCGCTCCCCGGGAGAACGCCTGGCATCGGCATTTCCGTCCGAGTGTGGACGGCGACACGTTCGAACCCGGAAGCGGCGGCGGCCTGCTGGAGCGTGCGCTCGAAAGCGTGCTCGGCGGAGTGATCGAGGCGGCCGTGCCCGGAATCGGCGGTGGGGCGCTCAGGAGCCTGACGGAGCAGGTGGTGGGCGCGATGCTGGAGCGCTGGGCGCTGGAACGGGGGGTGCCGGTGGGGACCCCGGTGGAGGTCCGCCAGCGGGAGGGAACGGGGTTGTTCGGGCTCGGTCAACCGGGCCTCGTGCCGGTGACCCGTATCCGCTACTGGGTGCGGGAGGCGGCGCCGGATGCCGTCGATGGACGCCGGGTCCTGATGCGCCGGGTCGACGACGAGCCGCCGCAACCGGTCGGGTACGTGGAAGACCTGCAGGTCCGCTACGTTACGGGCCAAAGCGCCGACATCCTGCTCGATACCCCACCCCGGTTCGCCGGCGACATGGCGTCGGCGGCTCGGCTACGCGATCACATCGTGCGCGCGGTTGACGTCGCGGTCCGGGTCCGGGCCGCCGAGAGCCGGGTCGGCCGGGCCTTCTCCGGGAGCGGTGCGGCTCCGGAGGCAGGCGAAGGCCACCTCTCCCGGACCTACCGGCGCCGGGTGGGGCTTCGGGTGGCCGCGGCCGGGGTTGAGCGGCGCGCCTGGGAGGAACTCATGCAGTTGAACTCGCTGCCGACGGAGATACCGAGAATCGGGCCGCTTCGGTTTCTTCCCGTGCCCTGGTAGCCGGACTCCGTCTCTCACGGCGCCCCGTCGCGCGGCAGAGCCCGACCTCGCCGGCGGCCCGAGTGGATGGCCACCGTCCCCAGTGCCAGGTGCCGGTAGGAGACAGCGCGGAACCCGGCTCGACCGAGGGTGCGGGCGAGGGCTCCGGCATCCGGAAAGCTCAGGATGGAGTCCTTCAGGTAGTCGTAGGGCTCCTGGCCCGAAGCGGCGAGACGGGCGATGCCGGGCACTGCGAACCGGAGCCAGGCTTCGTGTCCGAGCCGTACCACGCGACGCTCGGGCCGCGAGAACTCCAGGATCACGAGCTTGGCGCGGGGGGCGAGGACCCGGTGGATCTCGGCGAGCCCCCGCTCCAGATCCGGGAGATTCCGAATTCCGAAGCCCACCAACGCGGCATCGAAGACGTCGTCCGCGAAGGGGAGCCGCATTGCGTCTCCGGCGACCCCGGGGAATGCCATCCGGCGGCGCGCCGCCTTGGCGTCCGCGATCTCCAGCATGGCGGGCGTGAGGTCGCAACCCACGGGACGCAGGTCGCGTGGCAGCAACAGGGCGAGATCCCCCGTCCCGCAGCACAGATCCAGGATTCGGGAGCCCGGCGCACAGTCGAGTTCCCGCAGCGCGGCCCGCCTCCAACCCTGGTCGAGTCCGACGCTGAGGATCCGGTTTATCCGGTCATAGCGCGGCGCGACGGCCTCGAACATGCGCCGGATCGCCCCCGGAGTTCGCCGCCGGGCTTCCGGCGAAAGCTGCCGCGGGCGCATGATTCAGTCTAGCGGCCTGTGGCAAAACCCACGCGGCGTTCGAGCGGCGATGCATCCCGTCTGACCGCGCCTCTGCGAGGCGCTCTGCGTTGCGTTTCGGTCGAAATACACCCGGTATTCCTCCCTCACGCGCCTTGTCAACCGGGCGCCTCGCCGCTCTCGGCGCTCACGTGGGTTTCCCCACAGGCCGCTAGCGGGGCGCTGGTGGTGGAGCCTCCGTCCGCGGCCGCGGCGGCGCGGGGAAACCCCCGGGCAGACGATAATGTCCGGAACCTTGCCCGCCCTCTCCCTCCTCCCGCTGATGATCGGTCCGCTCGGCATGCAGGAGATGCTGATCATCCTGGTGGTGGCCCTGATCGTGTTCGGTCCCCGCAAGCTGCCCCAGATCGGCAAGACGCTCGGAAAGAGCATTGCGGAGTTCCGGCGGACCAGCACGGAACTGCGCAGCACCCTGGAGCGGGAGGTTCAGATGGAGGAGTTCCGGGCGGCCCGCAGCGAAGTTTCCGAGTTGAAGAAGGACGTGACGGATCTGGGCCGGGGACTCGACCCGGACCGCGGGTCCGGTGCGCCGGGCGCGAAGCCGCAGGAGGCAGAGACCCCGCCGGCGGCGGATTCCCGAACGGGGCCGGCCCCAGCGGCGTCGGGAGTGGACGAGGCGGCGCCGTCCGCGCCTCCCGTCACCGACCCGTCCAGCGGCGGGGAATCCGCCGGCGGGAGCGACGAGACGGGCGGTGGCGGGGCCACGGAACCGGAGTCTCGAGGGGACGCCGGCAAGTAACGGGGCGGAGCAGACTCTGCTGCCCCACGGCAATCCGTGAGCGACTCCGAACAGACGGACAGCCCGAACGGGGCGGCCGACCGGATGACCTTCCTCGAACACCTCGACGAGTTGCGCAGCCGTCTCATCCGGGCCGCGATCGCGGTCATGGTGGCGTTCGTGGGCTGTTTCTTCTTCTATGACGAGGTCTTCAACTTCCTGATGCAGCCGCTCCGGAACGTCATCGAGCCATACGGCGGGAGCCTCATCGCCACCGCGCCGCAGGAGAACTTCGTACTCGGGATCAAGATGAGCTTCCTGGTGGCCATCGTCGTCTCCACGCCGGTGTGGCTGGGCCAGGCGTGGGGGTTCATCGCTCCCGGGCTCTACCGCCACGAGCGCCACCTCGCCGTTCCGTTCGTCATCGTGGGCTCCGTCTTCTTCATGTCGGGAGCGGTCTTCTGCCACTACGTGCTCTTCCCCATCGGCGCGGAGTTCCTGAGCACCTTCGGCGGCGTCGGGGAGGACATCGAGATCCGCTATCGGGTCTCCGAAACGTTCAGCTTCTATGCCCGGCTGGTTCTGGTGACCGCGGTGATGTTCCAGATTCCGACGCTGGCGCTGCTGCTGTCGCGACTCGGGGTGATTACCCCCGGGTTCCTGGTCCGCTACTTCAAGTACGCGATTCTGCTGTGCTTCGTGTTCGCCGCCCTCCTCACGCCGCCCGATCCGGCCACCCAGATCCTCCTGGCCGGGCCCATGGTCCTGCTCTACACACTGTCGATCGGGATCGCGTGGGTCGGGAACCGGATGCGCGGCAGGAACCGGGAGGATGACTAGGCGGCGCGCCCGCCGCAACGCCGACCGCCCTCACGGCGAACTCCGCCCGAACCGCGAAGCGGCCCGGCTCAACCGGGATTCATTGCTTTAGGCGCATTCCTCGCGGCCCCGGAACGCCGCGTGACTTTTCCCCCGGGCTGCTAGGATCACGCCATGAGGCTCCGGGCGCGGGTCATCCCCCTGCTGATGCCGCTTCTGGTGGGCGCGGCCATCGCGGCAACGATCCTCGGCGTCCAGCCGGCGCGCGGGCTCCCGCCCTCCGACGGGCTGAGAGTGCTGCTGCAACGGCACTCCAACGTCATCCGGCACATCGAGACGGCGTACCCCCGGCAGATCGATCCGGAGACACTGACCCGGGCGACGGTGTCCGGGATGCTCGCCCGGCTGGACCCCCACTCGAACCTCTTCGTTCCGCGCAACTACCGCCAGATGCGCGAGCGGCAGCAGGGAGGCTACGTCGGGCTGGGGATCCGGGTGCAGCATCAGAACGGCCTCCTGACCGTCGTTTCGCCTTTCGAGGGGACTCCCGCATACCGGCTGGGGATTCGGGCCGGTGACGTGATCTCCCGGATCGAGGGCGAGGATGCGACGCAGTACACGATGGACGACGCGGTGAACCTGCTCCGGGGTCCCCGCGGGACGCCGGTCAGCATCACCATTACCCGGCCCGGTTATGACGCCCCGCTGGACTTCACCGTGATCCGCGACCGGATCCCGCTCAAGAGCGTTCCCTACCACTTCGTGCTCGACGAGCCCGCCGGGTCCGAGAAGACCGGCTACGTGCGGGTCTCGGACTTCAACGAGAACACCGACAGCGAGCTACGCGAGGCCATCGCGGAACTTCGTCTCGCCGGGGCCGACCGGCTGCTGGTGGATCTGCGCCACAACCCGGGCGGACTCCTGAACCAGGCGGTGGCCGTGTCCAACGTCTTCCTGAAACAGCACCAGGAAATCGTTTCCATCCGTGGACGTCACTCCGAAAACGATCAGGTCTTCTTCGCCGACAAGCCCGGCCCGTACAGCGATCTCCCGGTGATCGTTCTCGTTTCCCGGGAAAGCGCCTCCGCATCCGAGATCGTCGCGGGCGCCATCCAGGATCACGACCGCGGGCTCATCCTCGGGGAGAACACGTACGGCAAGGGGCTCGTTCAGTCGGTATTCCAGTTGAAGCACGGCTACGCGCTCGGCCTCACCTCCGCGGAGTACTTCACACCGAGTGGCCGCCGGCTCCAGCGCGACTACGACTCGGGAGATTTCCTCGCGTATTTCCAGGATCGGGGCGAGCACGAATCGAACGATGAGGCAGGAACCATCGTGTTGACCGGGCTCGGCCGCGAGATCCGGGGCGGGGGAGGCGTCGCGCCGGACCGGGAGGTCTCAGGTCCGGAACTTCCCGAGGTCCTGGTGGATGTCGAGCAGTACGGAGCGATCTTCCGGTTCGCTACCCGGTTCGTTCCCGCCGACGGCCGGGGGGCGGTTGACGGCGCGGGGACCCGGCCGGATGAACTGCAGGCGCGGGGTGACCTGATCCGGGCGGTGGATCAGAGTTTCCGGGCTGACGCCGCGACGCTCACCGAGTTCTTCGACTTCCTGGTGGAGGAGAGGATTCCGCACGACCGGGACGGACTGGAACGGCATCGCGACGCGGTGGCGCTCCGGATCGAAAGCGAAGTGTTCAGTCTCCTGTGGGGACCGGGAGCCTCCCGGCGGGCGACCCTGGACCGCGATCCCCAGGTTGCGGCCGCACTCCAGGCGATGCCGGAAGCGGCGTTGCTGCTTCATGATCCCCAGGCGTACCTGGCCGGGACCACCGGCGGGGAAAGCCACTGAGGAATGCGGGTGATGCGGGGCCGCGCCTCCGCACTCGGGTTCGCTCTCGCTCTCTCCGTCGCCGCCGCGACGCTCGCGCCGGCGCAGTCGAGCGTCGAGGAGTTGGCCGCCCGACTGGAGAGCAGCGATGCGCGGACCCGCCGCGACGCGGCGCGCGCGCTCGGTGAAGACGGCTCGACCGAGGCCGTGGCGGCGCTCACTCCCGCGGCGCGCGATGCGGACCGGGACGTGCGCCGCGCCGCGTTGGAGGCGCTCGCCGCGCTCCGGAGGCCCGATGCCGCGACAGGCCTGATCCTCCTGCTCGAGGACGAGGTTGCCGCGCATCGGCGTGGGGCGATCGGGGGGCTCGTGGACATCCACCGCCGCGAACCTCCCGCGGGCCGGCGGGAACGCGCGGTCGACTGGTTGCTGCGTCGCGAACAGGAGTTCGCACTCGATCCGCTGCGCCCGGTCGAACGCCGCGTCGCCGATGCCCTGGCGGCGCGACTCGACGACGAGGACACCCAGAATCGGAGGCTTGCCGCCGAGGCGCTCGGCGTATTGCACGCGGCCACGGGGGCGTCGGCGCTCGCGCGCACCGCGGCCGGCGACCCGGATGGCGAGGCGCGACGGAAGGCGGTGGCGTCCCTGGGCCTGATCGGGACCGAGGAAGCCGGGGAGAGCCTGCTCTCCATGGTGGAGGACGCCGAGCTTCAGCGGCACGTCGTCCGGGCGCTGGGACGGATGGCATTCCCTCCCGCGACGCCGGCGTTGGTTGCGATCTACGACCGCGATCCCGGCAACGACCTCGCACGGGACGCACTGGAGGGACTGGCCAGGATCGGGGCGGTCGAGGCGCGGGGGACGTTCTACCACGAACTCTCGAGCCGGGACGCGCGCCGGCGCGAGTATGCGGCCGAGGGGTTGGGCCGGCTGGAGGATCCCACGCTCGTGGACGGCTTGATCCGGGATTTCCTTCGCGAGGAGGACGCCCGGGTGCAGCTCGCCTTCTGTTTTGCGCTGGTGCGCCTGGGTCAGACCCCCTTCGTGGACCGGGTCGTGCTATCGCTTTCCGACCGGCGCCTCCGGGAGGCTGCCCGCCAGTACGGGTTGGAACTGGCAACCAAGCACCTCGACGAGTTTCTGGGGTACCTGGACGACCCGGACCGGGAGGTCCGGCTCGAACTCATCGCGCTGCTGGAGCGTCTGGGGGACCGGGCCGCGATTCCGAAGCTCGAAGAAATCGGCGAGGACGCCGACAGCGAAATCGCGGATCGCGCCCGGGCAGCGGCACGGGTCCTGACCCGCCGGAGCGAGGCTCGATAGCCGCGCGCCACCGCTGCGGGAGCCTTGTGCGGGGACTTTCGGCGCGGCCGGGTTGAACGGCGAAGGAAAGGGTGAGACCATCGTGAACGTGCCCAGCGGCTTCTCTTCTCCCTTGGCGCCGGACCGGTCCCCCCGGCGTCCGTACTTGACCGGGCTCCTGCTTCTCGGCATGAGTGGCGCAGGCTTTCTCCTTCCGGTCGCGGAAGCGGAGCTTCCCTCCCGGAAGTCCGTATGGCCCGAGGTTCAGCGCGACGGCAAGTCGCTGGTGATCGGCCGGTTCGTCGGCAAGTTCGAGAGCCCCGACTTTCGTTCGCGCCGCATTGTCCTGCGCCATCGCGACACCGGCCGGAACGAGACCCTTTCGGTGGACGACGGGCTCGGCCTGATCAACGAGCTGGTTCCCCCGGGTGTCTATGACGTGGAGGCGATCGAAGCCGTCTACTTCCCGAACATCCGTCCAATGAACACCCGCCGGTTCCGGCCGATCCGGCAGCGGTTCACCGTGGCGCCCCGGGATCACGAACGGGGAGAGACCCTGATCTCCGTTCCCGCGGACCGTCCGGTCTACATCGGGACCATCCGGGCCGGCGCCGAGCGGCAGGGGATGGTCTACGAGGGGCAGAAGCTCCGGGTTCTCGATGACTTCGACGTCGCGATGGAGCGGCTCGCCACCTCGTATCCACTCCTCGCGGCCAGCCTGAGCGAGCGGGCCGTGGTGCCGCAGCGGCACTTCATGCTCCGTCCGACCGTGCCGGAACCCCCGCTCGAGATGATCGTCGGGATGGAGGATCCGATCCGGCAGGCGCGCCGCTACATCGAGGACGGGAAGTTCGAACAGGCGATCAACTGGCTCTCGACGTTCATGCCGGTCTCCGACGCGCAGCGCAATGACGTTCGCCTGCTGATCGGCGAATCTCACCTCGGCTCACGCAACCTGGACCTCGCCATCGAAGAACTCGGGGAGGTACTCCTCCAGGATCCGACGAACCTGCGGGCGCTCCGGTTGCTCGCGCGCTCCCATTCGCTGAACGGCGACCTCGAGGACACCGAGAGCCTCTACCGGGCGCTGCTCGACATTCGCCCGCGCGATGCCGAAGCCCACCTGCAGCTCGGGTATCTCCATGCCCTGCGCTCGGACGGCGTCGGCGCCGAAGCGGCGTTCGAAATCGCGTTCGAAACGGACTTCGACTACCTCATGCACGATCTCGCCCCGTTCCTCATGGCGGTGCGGGAGCGTGCCAGCAACCCGGGCATCCTCTACGAGCCCCCCGTGCTCAGGAGCACGCCGGTACCCATGCGGGGTTCGGGCGGTTCGCGGCGTTCCTCGGAGCGCGACGGGATCATGGTCCTCATCGACCACCGCGGCCGGGTCAAGTCCGCGCACTTTGCGCCCGAGAGTTCGGGGCGGGTCCACCAGCTGATGATGTCCCTGGTCCGCGGCCGCTACGCCCCGGCCACGCTCAACGGAGTCGCCGTGCCGGCCATCATGGCGCTCGGCAACTTCGGCGCCGACCGCTAACCGTCGGCTGGGGCGGATCCGTCAGGGCGTTCCCGCCGGGAGCGCCAGAACCCGGTCCACCTCGGCTTCGAGCACTTCGAAGGGCTGGTCCGTGCTCGGGGCCGGATGCAGGAGTCCCTCGCGGTCGATGAGGAAGTTGGCCGGATAGCGGGCGGTCTCGACGAAGATGTCCGGCATGACGCCGTCCTCGAGCGCTCCGGGAAGGAGCAGCGGGTAGTCCACGGACAGGACGTCTCGGCGAAAGCCCTGCTGGACGGCCTCTTCCTCGGTGGAGATGCCGTAGACGAGGAAACCGTCGTCCGCGCGGTCCCGCGCCAGCCGGTCCAGTTCGGGCATCTCGGCTCGGCAGGGCGGGCACCAGGTCGCCCAGATGTTCACGAGGACGACGGACCCTCGGTGATCGGAGAGACGATGGACCCCGCCATCAAGGTCCCGGGCGAGGAAGTCGGGAGCGGCCACCCCGGACAGCGCCAGGTTGGCCGCCTGCCGGGCCCGCCGGACGGCGCCCCCGATGGGGACGGTCACGAGGCCGAGCGACAGGAGCGCCACCGACACGGCCACCCACCCGGTCCAGCGGAGGCCGCCGTCCCGATAGCCGCGCCATGCCCGATGGAGCGCGAACGCGGGAGGAAGCAGCATGACGACCGCCACCGCCCCCAGGCGAAAGAGGTAGTCCGCGTCCGGGTTCGCGCTCAGCCGGGTGAGGACGAGATACGTGCCCGCCCCCAGGAATGCGGAGACAAGGGGCGAGAGGACGCCGGGCCAGAAGGGAGAACGGGGTGTGCCGGTCATCGGGGCAATCTAACCGGATGCTGGTACCGCCGCCGGATGCCCGGAATCAGGTAGCGGGAGAAGAGCGTTTCCTCGTCGTGCGCGGGAGCAAAACCGAAGTCCCGGCGGGCCGCCGCGTCGTCCACGGCGCCGGGCCAGCTCGCCACGATCCGGTCGCGCCGCGGGTCTAGCTCAAACCGGACCTCCAGGTCCGGAAAATCCCGGGCAACCCGCGCGATGATCTCGGCGGCCGAAAGGCTGGCCCCGCCGAGGTTGTAGGCGCTCCGGGTCAGGGAGGACTTCTCGCGGAACGCGAGGCGCAGGATCCCCTCGACCGCATCGGGCATGGCGCAGAAGGGCAGGCGGGCCCCTCGGTGGACGAAGCAGGAGTAGGGCTCGCTCCGGGCGGCCGCATGGATGAGTTCCGGGGCCCAGTCGCTCGTCCCTCCCTGCGGCAGGGTGTCCGAGGAAATGAGGCCGGGGAGGCGCACCGCCCGGAAGTCGAGGCCACCGCCCAGCCGCTCGACGATAGCGCCGAGGCGCTCGACATAGAGTTTCTGGGCGCCATAGAGCGTGGCCGGGTCGAGATGCTCGTCTTCGCTGACGGGCGCCGCCACCTCCTTGGCCTCCTGGGACGGGAGGCCGTATACCGCGATCGAACTCGGGAATACGAAGCGGACGGGTTCGTCGGAGGTGGCGAGGTCCGCGGCGAGGGCGAGGACGCGGGCGGCGCCGTCCGCATTGACCCGGTGGGCGAGGACCGGCACCGATTCGGCCCGGGTCGAGAGGATCGCGGCGAGGTGAAAGATGAGAGTGGGGCGATACCGGCGGAGAAGCCCTTCCCACAGTGCGGGATCGAGGATGTCGCCCCGGAAGTGCTCCCGGTGGGAGCGCCCGGGGGCCCCGGCGGACAGTGGACGGAGATCCACCGTCACGATGGGTTGGCCGCCACCCTCGGCCAGCCGGTGGAGGAGGGCCTGGCCGATCTCGCCCGCAGCGCCCGTGATCAGCGTGACCGGAATCCGTCCGCCGCTCATGTCGAGGGGCCGCTCCTGGCGGACGGGGTCTCCAGCACGCGCCGCAGGAAGACGCCGATGTCCCGGATCTCGGCCTCGGCGACCTGGTGCGCCATGGGGTATTCGTGGTACTCCACGGTCCACCCCGCATTCGCGAGAATCCGGCCGCTCACGCCGGCGAAGTGGACCGGGATCAGCGGATCGAACGAGCCGTGCGCCTGGAAGATGGGGGCAGGGGTTTCCGGCGGGGACGCGACGGCATCCGTGACCGGGAGGTAGGTGGAAAGAGCCACCACTCCGGCCGGCAGGATGGGTGGCTCGCCCGAGGAAGCGGTGCAGGTGGCGGCGTGGAGGACAACCGCGCCACCCTGGGAGAACCCGGCGAGGACCAGGCGATCGGGCGGAATCCCCCGGTCGGCCTCCAACTCCACCAGGGAGCGCACGCCGGCGACCGATTCCGCCAGGTGTTCCCGGTTGATGCCCGCGTCGCGCTGCACGGACTCGATGTCGAACCAGGCGCGCATCTCCATCCCGCCGTTGAGGGTCACCGGACGGAAGGGCGCCTCGGGGAACACAAACCGGACGCCCGCGGACCGGGGCAGCCGAAGCGCTGGAACGATGGGCTCGAAGTCGTGTCCGTCGGCGCCGAGTCCGTGGAGCCAGATGACCGTCGCGCGATGCGCCCCGGCGGGAGGCACTTCCACCACGCTCCACCGGGGCGCCGAGCGTGAAGCGGGGCCGGAGGGACTCCTGGGCGCGGGTTCAGGGGGACGGCTCAGAACTGCTCCTCCAGGACGGTTTCGAGGACTTCCAGGTAGTGGGCGGCGTCGGCGGAGGAGAAGGGCAGGGGCGGCTTGAGCTTGATGACGTTGGCATCCGGCCCGTCGGTGCTGTTGAGGATCCCGAAATCGCGGAGCCGGTTCACGAGCCGCCGGGCCTCCTCGGTAGCGGGCTCGCGGTTCGACGGGTCCCGGACCATTTCAAACCCGAGAAAGAGTCCGCGTCCCCGAACCTCGCCGAGGATAGGGTAGCGGCTCGCGAGCGCCGTCAGCCCGCCGAGCAGGTGCTCGCCGACGGCTTCGGCGTGTTCCGCGAGCCGTTCGTCCCGGATCACGTCGAGGACGGCGAGTCCCGCGGCGCAGGAGACCGGGTTTCCGCCGAAGGTGTTGAAGTACTCCATCCCGGTCTCGAAGGACCGGGCGAGTTCGCGGGTGGTCACCACCGCGCCGAGCGGATGTCCGTTCCCGGCCGGTTTTCCGAGCGTCACGATGTCCGGAGTCAGCCGGTCCCGCGTGTCCTGCACGGCGAGAAAGGCCCAGAACTCCGGCCCGGTCCTGCCGAAGCCGGTCTGGACCTCGTCGGCCACGATCACGCCGCCGGCGCTCCGTACCGCCCCGTAGAGCGCTCTCAGGTAACCCGGAGGCGGCACGATCTGGCCACCGCAGCTCAGGATGGCCTCCCCGATCAGAGTCGCCGGTCCCGCCGCCCGGACCCGGGACCCGGCGTCCGCGATCAGGGACGCCGGGAAGTTGCCGTCACGCTCCCGGAACCGGCCGCGGTACCCGTCCGGCATGGGCAACCGGTGGAGCCACGGCGGCCCGGGCCGTCCTCCGCGGCCATCGAGCTTGTAGGGGCTGACCTCGATGAGCGACGTGAGGTTGCCGTGATAGCCCCCATCGAACGCCAGCGTCTCCTGCCGCCCCAGGTGGGCCCGGGCGATGCGGAGCGCAAGGTCGTTCGCCTCGCTGCCGGAATTCGTGAGGAACACCACCTCCAGCGGCGCGGGGAAGGCGTCCCCGAGGCGTTCGGCGTAGTCGGTGAGCTGGCGGTAGAGGTAGCGGGTGTTCGTGTTGAGGAGGGCGGCCTGCCGGGAGATGGCGTCCGCGACCCGCGGGTGCGCGTGCCCCACATGCGCGACGTTGTTGACCATGTCGAGGTAGTCGCGTCCGGTGTCGTCGTAGAGGCGCGCGCCGCGGCCGCGCGCCACCCGGATGGGGACATCGTAGGAGATGCTGAGGGCGTTGCTGAACCGCCGCCTGCGGGTCTCGAAAAGGCGGCGGCCGCGCTTCTCGCGGACGTCGGGCCGAACACGGGCTTCGGGTCCGAGGCGGAAGAAGTCCAGCGGATCGGCGCACAGTGCGGCAAGGACCGGCAGGTCCGCGGCGGACGTCCGCCGAGGCGGTTGGGTGTCGAGCCGGCTCAGGAGCACCTGGAACTGGAGGTGGGGAGGCGGGTTGCCGCCCCCTGCCGGGTCCGCGACAGTTCCGAGCGCTTCTCCGGCCTCGACCCCGCGCCCCGGAACCAGTGTCTCGAGGGATCCGCGGTCGAGATGACGGTAGGAGGTCCAAAAGACTTCTCCGTCGAACACGTGGCGGATGCCGGCCGAAACACCGGTCCCGGAATCGCCGGGGCGATCGCTGCTCCAGTCCACATCTCCGGCGAGGGGAGCCCGGACCACGGTCCCCGCGGGAGCGAAGATCTCGATCCCCAGTTGAAGGGTGGCCGGTTCCGCTGGCGGCCGCTGGGGACGCTCCCGCGCCACCGTTTCGGGAACGCGCGGTTCGAGATACCGGCCGATCCCGATGCCCGCTGTCCCGGTGGCGGCGGCCACGGTCGCGCGGAGAGTCTCGGCGGCGGCGCCCGGATCGATCGCCGGGCTCTCCGGGGAGAGGTCCAGCGCGATCGGGGCCGCGGGTAGCGTGACCGGAGGTGTGGCTTGCGCGGCGGCGCGCTGGACGGCAGCGCGCCGTGCCGCCAGGCGCGGCAGGGGGGAGAAGCCCGCGGCCAACCGGAACCGTCCCGTGGTGACTTCCGCCACCTCCGCCTCGATGGCCCGGAGGACACGCCACACTCCGGCCTGGCTCACCATCAGATACTCATCCGCCGCGGCTCCGGCAACCCGGGCCCGCCTGAGGACCGCAACCCCGGCGCTCACGAGCGCCCGGGTCGCGAGGGCGACCCTGAAGAGATCCGCCTCTGACTCGCTCAGCGGCCGTTCACCCGCGAATCCGGCGAGCACCCGCGCGGCCGCCGGAAGCGGTTCGAACGCGGTGGCGGTGGTGTAGAGGGCTGCCGTCGCCGCTTCGCAGATCAGCGGACCCCGGACGGAGTCCCCGAAGTCCAGGAGCGCAACGTCCTCCGGTTTCGCCGTTTCGGGGGTTCCTGCGGCGAGGAGGAGGTTGTCGTCGTTGGCGTCGTTGTGGAGGGCGCCGCCGGGCAGAGCCAGGAGGTCCGGCAGGTCGTCCTGTACGGCGTCGGCGACACCCTGGTAGGTCGCGACGCTGTCCTCCCCGCGGAAGATCCCGGAAGCCGCCGCGATGACGGCGGGAGCGTGGGCCGGCGCCCAGGGAATCTCCAGGACGTCCAGTTCGGGATGGTCGAAACCAGCGAGGGCGCGCTGCACCCGCCCGACAAGCGCACCGACCGATTCCAGCAAGGCGTGCGGCCGCCGCCGGAAGGCGGAGAGCGGCAGGCCCTCGAGGTAGCGAAACAGACGCACCCGGTGCCCGCGCCCGCCGAAGTCCCGCCGCCCCGGCAGCGCGCCGGTGGTGGTCGGTACGGCCTCGGGGAGGCGCAGCGCCGGGTCGCGTTCGCGGGCCCGCGCGATAAGAGCCTGCTGCAGCGCGAGCCGTTCGGGCCGCTCGGACGCGCTACTGACCTTGAGCACGAACCGCTCGCCGGAATCGCCTTCGAGCAGGAAGTTGGCATCGCGCTCGCCGGGAAGCGGAGTGGCGTGCCCCTTCAGTCCCCACAGTTCGCCCGCGACGGCTGCCGCCTCATGGACGCCGATCCGCGGCCGGTGCCTCAGGGGGTCGATGGCGAAGGGGAGCTCCCGAGCCTGCCCGGCGGGCATCAACGGAGCAGCAGCCTCAGGAGCCCGAGCTTGCCCCGGTAAGGCGGATAGCGCACCGGGGGATCGAGCCAGGTGGCGGCGTTCAGGACCGCCCGCTTCTGGGAGAGCAGGTCGAAGCCGTGGATCCCGTGATAGGAGCCATGGCCACTCCTCCCGACGCCGCCGAAAGGAAGCCGGGGGTTGGCGCAGTGAACCACCGCGTCGTTGGTGACGAGCGCCCCGGAACGCAGCGCGGCCGCGGCGCGCCGAATGGGTTCGCGCCGCCGGGCAAACACATAGAGCGCCAGCGGATCCGGATGGGTGCGAATCTCGGTGAGGGCTTCGTCGAGGCTCCGGTAGGGGAGTAGCGGCAGGATGGGCCCGAAGATCTCCTCGCGCTGGGCTGCGTGCCCGTCGGGCCACGGTCCGGTGAGCGTGGGGCCGAAGTAGAGCCGCTCCGGGTCCCGCTCGCCCCCCCACCGGAGGGGCAGGCCGGGAAGGAGCCCCTCCAGGCGCCGGAAGTGGGTCTCGTGCACGATCCGGCCGTAGTCCGGGCTCTCGGCGGGGGTTCCCCCGTAGAACCGCTCGAGGTTCCTGCCGAGTCTTTCCGAGAATTCGTCGTACCGGTCCTCGGGCACGAGGACGAAGTCCGGGGCCACGCAGGTCTGTCCCGCATTCAGGAACTTCGCCCACGCGAGGCGGCGCGCGGCGAGGCGCAGGTCGGCGCTCCGGTCCACGAGCGCCGGGCACTTGCCTCCCAGTTCGAGGGTAATGGGAGTGAGCCGGCGGCCCGCCGCCTCAGCCACCAGGGCGCCGACGCGCCGGCTGCCCGTGAACACCACGTGGTCGAAACCCTGGCCGATGAGCGCCCGGGCCGCTTCCGGTCCTCCTTCGACCACCTGGACGAGCCCCGGCGCCAGCGCGGAGGGCACCAGTTCCGCGAGCCGCTCGGCCGTTCGGGGGGCCTGCTCGGAGGGTTTGATCACCACCGCGTTTCCGGCGGCAATCGCCGCCACGGCGGGTGCGAGGCTGAGTTGGAGCGGGTAGTTCCAGGGAGCGATGACCAGCACCACACCGACGGGGGCGGGCTCGATCCGGCTGCGAGCCGGCATCACGGCGAGCGGGGTGCCGACCCGGCGGGGACGCATCCAGCGCCACAGGTGACGGCGCGCGTGCCGGATCTCGGCGAGGACCAGGCCGGTCTGGGTGGCCCAGGCCTCGAACGCCGGGGCTCCGAGGTCCGCTCGGAGTACCTCTTCCCAGGTGTCGCGGCGGTCTCGCAGGAGCGCGGCCAGCGCGGCTAGCGCCTCGTTCCGGAACCTCCGGGGCGCGGTCTCGCCGGAATCCACGAGCCGCCGCGCCCGCTCGAGGACTGCTGGCAGGTCGTTCGTCACCGGGGCGGCGAGTATAAGGAGGCTCGAACCGGTTGGAGGCCGGGCGCCCCGCGGGCGCCGGGTAGACTTCCGGCCGGTCGGTCATGCGATTCCTCGAGCCCGTACTTCCGTCCCCCGGCGACGCGCTGGCGGGCCGGGTGGAACTCATGCGGATCCCGGAAAAGCACTTCGTGCTGAAGACCCCGCTGGCCCCGCCCTGGCCGGGGAGCCTCGAGGAGGCGTTCTTCGGTATGGGGTGTTTCTGGGGCGCCGAGCGCCTCTTCTGGACGGCGCCCGGCGTGTACACGAGCGCGGTGGGATACGCCGGGGGGCTCACGCCCAACCCGAACTACCGCGAGGTCTGCACCGGCCGCACCGGCCACGCCGAGGTCGTCCGCGTGGTGTTTGACCCCGCGCGGGTGACGTACGCGGGGCTCTTGCGCACGTTCTGGGAGAACCACGATCCGACGCAGGGCATGCGTCAGGGCAACGACGTCGGGACCCAGTACCGGTCGGCGATCTACACGGTGGGGAGCGAACAGGGCGCGTTCGCCCTCAGCACCCGCGATACCTATGCCGAGCGGCTCCGGAGCGCGGGGCACGGTCCGGTCACCACCGAGATCCGCGAGGCGCCCGTCTTCTACTACGCGGAGGACTACCACCAGCAGTACCTGGCGAAGAACCCCGACGGCTACTGTGGCATCGGAGGCACGGGCGTCGCGTGTCCGACGGGCTTGTCGGGCTGAGTTGAGCGACGCCGCCGGCACCGCTGCCGAGAAAGCGAAAGCGCTGGAGCTTTCGAAGGTCGAGCGGCACATCTTCCTCTGTGTGGACCCTGCCAAGCCCAAGTGCTGCGAGCCGCCCGTCGGCAGCGAGAGCTGGCGTTACCTGAAACGGCGGCTGGACGAACTGGGCCTCGCGAACGGCCCGGCCGGCGGCCGCATCGCCCGCAGCAAGGCGGACTGTCTCCGGGTCTGCGCCGAGGGTCCCATCGCAGTGGTCTACCCCGACGGCGTCTGGTATTCCGGGATGACTCCCGACGCGCTCGAGGAGGTCATCCAGGGCCACTTGATCGGGGGCACGCCGGTGGCGAAGTACCGGATTCCCAATAGCTGACCTTCGCGGCGCTACCTGGCCGGCGACTCAGCCCAGGTGGCGGCGGAGGAGGCGTTCGGCCGCCGTAACGGGGATTCCCCGGCGGCGGGCGTAATCCTCGAGCTGATCCCGGCCGATCTTCCCGACGGAGAAGTAGCGCGACTCGGGACTGGCGAAATAGAGGCCCGCCACCGAGGCGGCCGGCCGGATCGCGAAGTTCTCGGTCAGCTCGACGCCGATCGCCGCCTCCGCGTCGAGCAGCTCGAAGATTTCCCGAAGGATGCCGAGATCCGGGGTGGCGGGGTACCCGGGGGCGGGGCGGATTCCGCGGTATCGCCCCCGGATCAGGTCTTCGGACGTCAGGTTCTCGGAGTCGCCGTATCCGAGATCCCGCCGGGCGCGTTCGTGGAGCCACTCGGCGAGCGCCTCGGCGAGGCGGTCCCCGAGGGACCGCAGCAGGAGGGCCTCGTAGTCGTCGCCGACGGCATCCGCCTCCGCGACCAGGTCGGCCAGCCCGTGGCCGGCGGTGACGGCGAATGCCCCGATCACATCGGCGCCGGCCGCCGGCGGCCGCCCCGCTTCGGCGGCGCGCAGGAAGTCGGCGGCCGCGAGGCGCGGTCCGGGTCCATCCTCCTGCTGCCGAAGCGTCGGGATCCGGGATCCGGGCGCTTCGTCGAGACCCTCGGGGCGCCAGATGAGGATGTCGTCGCCCTCCCTCGCGGCGGGGAAGAACCCATATACGGCGCGCGCTTCGAGTCGCGGGTCCGCCGCGAGTTTCCCGAGCCGCGCGCGGGCGTTCCCGTGCAGTTCGCGCGCCTCGGTCCGGGTTGCGTCGCGTTCGAGCAGGTCCGGGAAGGTGCCGCGGAACTCCCAGGCATGGAAGAACGGCGTCCAGTCCACGTACGCGATCAGGTCGGCGACCGGAATGTCCGGAAGAACGCGGCAGCCCCAGAACGTGGGTTCCATGGGCTCGGGACCGGTGAACTCCGGAGCGCGGCCGCGGGCGGCGACGAGCTCGAGGAGCGGCCGGCGCCGTCGCGGCGTGCGGTTCCGTTCCGCCTCCTGGACCCGGTGGTTCTCCTCCACGAAGGACGCGGATCCCTCGCCGAGCAGCGCCCGAACGACGCCCGAGGTTCGCGAGGCGTCGGCCACGTGGACAACCGGGCCCGATCGCCGGGGAGCGATCCGGAGCGCGGTGTGGCGGGATGAGGTGGTCGCGCCGCCAATCAGCAGCGGCAGGGTCACCCCGCGCCGTTCCATCTCGGCGGCGAAACGCTCCATTTCGTCGAGGGACGGGGTAATCAGGCCGGAAAGGCCGATCAGGTCGGCGCTCGTCTCGCTTGCGGTGTCGAGGACCCGGTCCGCGGGAACCATCACCCCGAGGTCTTCCACCCGGTAGCCGTTGCAGGCAAGCACGATCCCCACGATGCTCTTGCCGATGTCGTGGACATCGCCCTTGACCGTGGCGAGGACGATCCGCTCACGCGGCCCGCTGGCCTCGTCGGTCTCCATGTAAGGCTCGAGGACCGCCACTGCCTTCTTCATCACCCGGGCGCTCTTGACGACCTGGGGGAGGAACATCCTCCCGTCGCCGAAGCGGTCCCCCACCACCCGCATTCCGTCCATGAGCGGGCCCTCGATCACGGCGAGTGCGGAGGGCATCCCGCGGCGGGCCTCGTCGGCGTCCCGTTCGACAAAGTCGAGGATGCCGTTGACCACCGCATGGGCAAGTCGCTCGGAGACGGGGCGCCGGCGCCACGAATCGTCGGTCGCCGCCTTCCGTCCGGCGCCGGCCCGATCCGCCACCGCGAGGAGCCGCTCGGTGGCGTCGCCGCGCCTGGCGAGGACGACGTCCTCGACGCGCTCGCGGAGGGTTGCCTCGATCTCGTCGTAAACCGGGAGCCGGCCCGCGTTCACGATTCCCATGTCGAGCCCGGCCGCGATCGCGTGGTGCAGGAAGACCGCGTTCATCGCCTGCCGGACGCCCTCGTTCCCGCGAAACGCGAAGGACAGGTTGGAAATGCCTCCGGAGATCAGGGACCCCGGAGCGGCCGCCCGGATTCCGGGGATGGCGTCGATGAACTCGACGCCGTAGCGGTCGTGCTCGGGGATGCCGGTGGCGACGGCGAGCACGTTCGGGTCGAAGATGAGGTCCTCCGGCGGGAAGCCCGCCCGTTCGGTCAGGAGCCGGTAGGCGCGCGCGCAGATCGCGGTCTTGCGCGCCGCGTCCACCGCCTGTCCCTCCTCGTCGAACGCCATCACGATGACGGCGGGTCCGAAGCGGCGGATGCGGCGGGCGGCGGCGAGAAAGGCGTCCTCACCGTCCTTGAGCGACAGCGAATTGACCACCCCCTTGCCGGGGAGCGCGCGGAGTCCGGCTTCGATGACCTCGATGCGCGAGCTGTCCACCATGATCGGGAGCCGGGCGATGTCGGGTTCCATCGCGATCAACCGGAGGAACCGGCCCATGGCGGCTTCGGAGTCGAGCAGGCCCTCGTCCATGTTCACGTCGAGGAGGTTTGCGCCGCCCTCGACCTGGTCCCGCGCCACCGAAACCGCCGACTCGAACTGGCCGTCCCGGATCAGGCGGGCGAAGCGGCGCGAACCGGTCACGTTGGTGCGCTCGCCCACCACCAGGAAGGCCGACTCCGGCCGCACCAGGGGCTCGGTGCCGGCGAGGCGGACCCCGGAGGAGGGCCCGGGAGGTTGGCGCGGCCGAAAACGGCTCACCGCGGTCCGGACCGCGCGGACGTGGTCCGGGGTGGTGCCGCAGCAGCCGCCGACGAAGTTGACGAGACCGTCCTCCGCGAGGGCGCCGAGGGCTGCCGCGGTGACGTCCGGGGCCTCGTCGTAGCCGCCGAGTTCGTTCGGAAGCCCGGCATTCGGGACCGCGCCCACCGGCACCGGGGCGAGGCGGGAGAGGGTCTCGACGATCGGGCGCATCGCCTCGGCCCCGATCGAGCAGTTCACCCCGGCGGCCGTCACCTGGGCGTGCTCGACCGAAACCCAGAAGGCTTCGGAGTCCTGCCCGGTGAGGTTACGCCCCCCTTGATCCACCGACGTGAAGGAGACGACAAGCCCGGGATCCCCCGGCGCCTCGGCAATGGCATCCCGGCTGGCCGCGAGCGCCGCCTTGGCGTTCAGGGTGTCGAAACAGGTCTCGACGAGCAGGAGGTCGGACCCTCCCGCCAGGAGACCCGCCGCCTGCTCGCGGTAGGCGTCCCGCAACACGTCCCAGGAAATGGCCCGGAAGGCAGGGTCCGAGACGTCGGGAGACACGCTCAGGGTCCGGTTGGTGGGTCCCATGGAGCCCAGCACGAAGCAGCCGCGCCCCGCGGTGTCGGCGACCCGGCGCGCCGCCTCCGCTCCGCGGCGGTTGATTTCGAACGCGCGTTCTTCGAGGCCGTAGTCGAGGAGGGACACGGCGTTCGCGTTGAACGTGTTGGTGGTGAGGGCGTCCGCGCCGGCCTCGAGATAGAGGCGGTGCACTTTCTCCACCAGCTCCGGGCGGGTCAGGGAGAGGACGTCGTGAAGCCCCTGGAGCGGTTTCGGATGTTCCCGCAGGAGATCGCCCCGAAAACCCGCCTCGTCGAGGCGTTCGCCCTGCAGCATCGTTCCGATGGCGCCGTCGAACACCAAGATGCGCCCGGAGATCGCCTGCAGGAATCCCGCCCGGCCCAAACGCGTGGCGCTCATACGCGAGCGGAAGTCTAGGAGCGGACGGGACCTGGGGGCATCCGGCACCGGCGCCCGGCCACCTGCGGCAGGGGTACCATCGGCGGTTTCCCGGAGGTTTGCGTCAGTGCCGCTTCACGTTCAGGTCGTCGTGGGAGCCGTGGGGGGTGTGCTCGTCGGGATGCTCTTCGGGGAGTCGGCCGTCGTGCTGCAGCCGATCGCCGATCTGTTCGTGCGGCTGCTACGCATGATCATCGCGCCCCTGATCTTCGTCACGCTCGCGCTCGCCCTCACGCGGACCGGAGGCAAGGGCGCGGGCAGGATCGGCGTTCGGGCGATCATCTACAACCTGAGCACCCTGTCGGTGGCGCTGGCGCTCGGCATCGGGATCGCGGTGTGGCTCGGACCCGGCCGGGGGGTGGACATTTCGGCGCTCGGCGGAACGGATCAGGCCGCCGGCGCCGCCGCCGGTCAGGCGCGCTCCATCATGGACATCCTGGTGAGCATCGTTCCCACGAACGTCGTGGGAGCGTTCGCCGAAGCCGAGGTCCTCCAGGTCCTGTTCCTCGCCATCCTGTTCGGCGTCGCCGTGAACGCGCTCGGCAGCGATCGGGTGAGGCCGCTCATCGATGTGCTGCAGGCGGTCAACGACGTGCTCTACCGGGTCGTCCACTGGGTCGTGCGGCTGGCGCCGGCCGGGGTGTTCGCGATTCTGGCCGCGGTGGTGGGTCAGTCCGGCCTCGACATTCTGGGAACGCTGGCCTGGTACGTCACCGTGTGCCTGATCGCCACCCTCCTGCACGTCGGCGGCGTTCACGCGATGCTCTTGCGGCTGTGGGCGCGCCAGCCCCTCGGCAAGCTGGCCCGGGCCCTGCGCGAACCGCTGCCCATCGCCTTTGCCTCGGTCTCGACGGCGGCAGCGCTGCCGGTGTCCATGGCGGCGGTTCCGCGCGAGACCGGAATCTCGGGAAAGGTCGCCGGCTTCGTGTTGCCGTTCGGCGCGGCGGCCGGCCGCGACTCCAGCGGGATCTACCAGGTGCTGTCGGTCGTGGCGATCGCGCAGCTCGTCGGGCGCCCGCTGGGCATGGGCGAACTGGGCCTCCTCTGGGTGACCGCGATTCTGAGCTCCCTCGCGGTCTCGGGCGTCCCCGCGGCAAGCTTCGTGAACCTCACGATCCTGCTCGGAGCACTCGGGCTGCCGGTGACGCTGTCGGCGCTGGTGCTGGCCGTCGAGCGTCCGCTCGACCACCTCCGGACGAGCGGGAACCTGATCGGTCAGATCTCCAACGCGATCTTCACCGGGGCCACCACCGGGGAAATCGCTCCACCGGGGGCCAAGCGGGACGGATGAGGGCTGGCCGGCTGGCTGCCTGCGGCCTGGTCCTCGCTTCGTGCGGCGGGGGAGAGCCGGTCGCACCCACCGCGCCGCCGGCGCCCCCCATCTCCGCCAGCGTCCGCGGGATCCTCACGAGGACGGTGGAAGGCGGCCCGGTGGCAGGTGCGACGCTGAGCGCGGGCGGAGTGACGGCGCGCTCCGCAGCCGATGGATCCTTCGCGCTCGACCTCCCGGCAGGGGAACACCGGATCACGGTGTCCGGTCCCGGAATCGTCGAGCGCACCACCACCATCCGGGCGCCGAACGGGACCCTCGCACTCGACGCAATCCCGACGGGTGGGCCCTGGGACCTCGACTTCTACCGGGAGATCGCCCGGAACGGCGCCGGTGGGGGCGACCTGGAACCGCTCATCCCCTGGAACTCCGAGCCGACCTTCTTCATCGACGCCCGCCCGGAACCCACCACGGGCGCGGAGATTCCCGCGGAGACCATCGACTTCGTGCAGGAGGCCATCCGGGTCACGGTGCCGCTGCTCAGCGCGGGACGTTACCGGGGCGAGCGGATCGAGGTGACCCGGGAACCGCCCGCGGACATGACACCGGGGACGGTGATCCTCCGCTGGAACGCGGCCGAGGTCTCCGAGCGTGCGGAGACGGCGAACGCGTTCGCCTACCGGGTCGGCGGGGATGCCAACGTGGTGGTCTTCCGGCACATCCCGGAGACCTGGGCGGTGCACCACGAGCTTGGCCACGTGATGGGGCTCTACCACCCGCTGGGCGGCCTGCGGCCTTCCCACATGTGGTACTCCGGGGAACTCGAACCGCCCCACTTCACCGAGTGGGACATCTTCCACGCCCAGGTGATGTACGCCCGGCCCCCCGGCAACACCGACGTGGACGTGGACCCACCCGGGTTCGTCATCGGCGGCGCGGCCGCCGCTGCCGGAGCCGTGGTCCGCTTCTCTCCCGAACCGACCCCCCAACGCCGCTGATCAGCGGACCAGCAGGTTCCGGGCCCGCCGGTCGGCGGCCGGGTCTTCGAACGCCGCGAGCAGCCACGCCCCGAAGTGCGGCCCATAGCGGTTTGCGAAGACGAGCGGACTGAGCCGGCGTTCCTGCGGCGCACCGCCGGGGAAGAGAGCGTTCCGGGCGCGCAGGAAACGCTGCCGGCGTTCCTCGTCGCGGCGCTTCGCGGCGCGAACGCTCTTGGCCTCGAGGTCGGCGAGGATCGCGTGCACCTTGCCCCGGGCGCGGCGGACCGCCGCCGTGAGGCTCTGGTCGACGGCGCCGGCGGCCTGTTCGACCGCTTCGAGCGAGGAATCCATGACTTCGTTGGCCTGCGCGAAGGCCGCCTGGGCGGCGGGGTCGGCGGCCCGCCGATTGAGGGCCGCCTCGTCGCCGGCCGAGAGTTCATCGAAGCCGATCCCGTCCTGGTCCAGCACCCGAAGCTGGGACTTCGTGAGGATGGCGACCTGATGACGGGGGATCACGAACGGACGCGAGATCCCGTGGAGGCCGTAGAGATCACCCATCTGGGCGTGGTAGGCGATTTCCGAAGGACCGCCGACGTAGATCGCGGTGGGCAGCAGGAAGTCCTGGACCAGCGGTCTGAGCAACACGGCGGCGCTCAGGCGCTCGACGCAACCGTCGAGGACCCCTTCCGGAGGGTCGCCGGCGGCATCGGTCCGGACCCGCGCCCGCACGCCGGTCGGTCCCGTACAAAAGACCCCGTAGCCCTCGGCCGCCGCCTGCCCGTGGAATCCCATCGCCTCGATCTCTCGCGTGCGGGCCGCGATCTGGCGGCGGCCGGCGGCTTCGTGCCGAACCGCGGCCTCGTACACCGGGAAGGCGAGCCGTTTCAGCTCCGGACGGGTGGGGTCCATCACCACGAGACCCGAACCCCGCGTGAGGTGGAGAAGCAGGCGGCCGAACGCCTCCGAAAGCGATCGGCCGGGCGCGTAGCAGTCCCGGGCGGCGAGCAGGAGACCCTCCGTGTATTCCGTTTCGGGAAGGATGTCCGGCAATTGTCCGTGCAGGTCGAGGATCGAGTCGTCCAGAACCCGGCGGAACGCCGGCAGGCCGACGTGTTCGTCCTCCGGCTCGTAGCGCAGTGCTTGCGGAGAGCCTGATCGGTCCAGCAGCCAGGCGCCCCGAATCTCCTCGAAGTCGTGGTCGTCACCTTCGATCCAGAAGACCGGGACCACGGGCTGGCCGGTCCGCGCCTCGAGTCCCCGGGCGGCGGCGACCGCGGACATCGCCTTGATGAGCGAATAGAGCGGGCCCCCGAACAGCCCGGGTTGCTGGCCGGTGACGACTGCCAATGTCTGTGGATCGCGAAGCCGCTCTGCCGAAGCGAGGACGGCCGGATCCGCGCCCCAGACCCGGTTGGTTGTCGCGATCACCCTGGCGGTGGCCGCCCGCGCGGCGTCGGGAGGCATGGGGCTTCTGATGTCCGGGGAGGCCCCCGCCGCGAACGGGTCGGGGAGCAGGTCGGCGAAACGTTCCGGCTTGCGGGTCCAGGCGTCGAAAAAGGTCCCCGGGCGGAAGGGGAGGGCGCGCAGGAGCGGCGCCGGATCTTCCGCGGCGGCGGGAGCGCTCCGGACGGGAGTCTCCGTCGGGTTTCCCGCGGGGGTCATGGGGTCACGAATCCGATCCGGCGCCAGGGAAACACTCGGAACACAGCCTCGCCGAGGATGGCGTCCCTGGAAACGGCGCCCCAGTGACGGCTGTCGCTGCTGCCGCCCCGGTTGTCGCCGAGCACGAAGTACTCGCCCGCCGCGAGGGTGATCGCGACCGAGCCGGACCCGCCGATGGTGGGCGGATTGCCCGTCCCCGCGGCGTTGGCCACCGGTGTCATCGCGTCGTGCAGTGGGCGGCTCGTCCCGGACCCGGGAACCACCTGCACGTCGTTGCCCACAAAGCGGACCGTGTCACCGGGCACGCCCACCACGCGCTTCACCATGACGGTGTCCTCGCCCGACGGATCACGGAAGAGCACCACGTCGTCGCGCCTGATGGACGCGAGGCGCATGCCGACCTTGTTGACCAGCACCCGTTCTCCGGAGCGGAGCGTCGGCGCCATGCTCGACCCCTGGATCCGGTAGACCTGCGCGCCGTGCGCCATGACGACCCAGGCGACCGCCGCGGCGATGGCGGCGGTCCGCGTGAACCGCAGGACCGGGCGGAAAAAGCGCACTTCCCGCATCACATCCGTCCCGGGACCGGGATTCCGAGCAGGGCGAGCCCCCGTCGGTGCTGGGCGAAGAACGTCTCCACCGCGTAGGTGCGCAGCGAGCGCGCGGCGGCGTCCGGCTCGCCGGCGATGCGGTAGCGGTGGTAGAAGGCGTTGAAGCGCTGCGCGCCTTCGTACGCCCAGCGGGCGAGAACCTGCGGGTCTTCGCTGGCGGCGGCGGCCGCGGCCGCTTCCCGGAGGCTGAGCGCGCCCCGGAGCAGGACCCAGAGGTCGGCGGCCTCGTCGGGGTCCCGTTCGGCGAGAAGGTCGTCGAAACCCTCGGGGGGAGGAGG
>VXWI01000034.1:64014-93830 GCA_009835985.1 Acidobacteriota bacterium
GAGGAGGGGGGCGCTCGGGAAGGGGACGCTTGACGCGGGCCAGGATCTTCGCCGCCCGGACCGCGGCGTACTGCAGATAGGGTCCCGTGGCTCCGTCGAGGCTCAGGGCCTCTTCGAGGTCGAAGACGATGAGCTGGTTCTTGGTCACCCGCACCATCAGGTAGCGCAGCGCCCCGACCGCGATCGCGAGCGCCACGGCACGCCGTTCTTCCGCCGGGAGGTCCGGATTGCGCGCTGCGACTTCTTCGGCCGCACGTCCGACCAGCGCGTCGAGGAAATCGTCGGCCTTGACGCCGATCCCCTTCCGGCCGGAAACCTCCACCGCCCCGTCCCCGGCGGCGGATCCGAGGCCGAGCGCCGCGACCGTGCCCGGGGTCAGCGCCACCATCTCGTAGGACAGGTGCCGCGTCCGGGAGCGGTCGGTTTCGGACGTCAGGCTGGCGACCGCCTGCTGGACGACCTGCTGGGTGTAGGACTGCCGGGCGTCGATGACGTGATGGACGAGCGCCGCCGAACCGAAGCGGGGCGTGTCAGGCTCCTCCTGCCCGGAGGTGCTGATCCAGGCGCGGCTGCCGTCAGGATAGTCGTGGAACCGGCGCCACCGGAAATCACGGTCCAGCAATCCGAGTTGCCACATCTGGTAGGCGATGTCCTTGCCCACGTAGGTCACCGTGGCGTTCGAGCGAACGATGACCTTTTCGCCGTCCTGGGCGAGATCGGTGTCCATGACCCAGCAGCCGCGATTCCGGCCCGATTCGCTCAGCCGGATGGCGCCACTGTCCCGGAGCAGCTCGAACGCCCGCTCCCAGAAGTGGAGGCGAAGAATCGACTTCTCGCACGGCAGGAGGTGGTAGCGGACCCCGATCCGGTCCATGGTCTCGAGGTGCCGGCGCGCGACGGCGTTGGCCACGATCGTCCCGATCTCCGCCCACGGCTCCTCACCGTGCTCGAGTCCGTGGAGAGCCTGCTGGCGCGCCGCCGGTCCCTCCGGGTCTTCTTCGATCCAGCGGGAGACCTCGGTGTAGAGGTCCCAGCAGAGATAGTCGAAGCGTGGCTCCGCGGCGAGCCGACGCACCTCCTCCGCGTCCGCGCCACGGAGCCGAAGGAATCCCAGGACCACGTCGGCGACCTGGACGCCGGTGTCGTCGGTGTAGGTCTGGACCTCGATCCGGTGTCCCAGAAAACGCAGGATGCGGGCGAAGGAATCGCCGAGCGCCGCGTTCCGCAGGTGCCCGATGTGCGCCGCCTTGTTGGGGTTGATGCTGGTGTGCTCGACCACATGAAGGCCGTCGGGGGTCTCGACGGCCGTTCCGGCGAGCGATTGCCGGATCCACATTTCCCGGTTCAGGAAGACGTTGACGTACCCGGGACCGGCCACCTCGACCCGCCGCACTTCCGGACGTTCGGCGAGTGCGTCGGCGAGCGTCCGAGCGATCTCCCGGGGCGGCCGGCGCAGGTGGCGCGCCAATCCGAAGGCCGCCGGGAACGCGAGATCCCCCTGGTCCGGCGACGGGGGGATCTCCGATACCACGGAGAAATCCGGGGCTCCGGCGTGGGCGGCAGTCTCCCGAATGACCTCCTCGAGCGCGGCGAACATCGGCGCGGAGTCTAGTGGCTGCGTGCGTCGAGCCTCGGGTGGCGCCTACCGGTGGAGCTGGGGAATCTCCGACGGCTCGTAGGGCCCGTAATAGCCCCGGCGGGCCCTGACCTCCACATCCTCGAACCCGGGCGCCGTCACTTCCACAGTGATTTCGCGGTAGCGCCCCTCGCGGCGAGTGTTCGACGACGCGTAGCCGATCGTGTACTGGCTGTAGAGCTCGTCGAGGATGCGGTCGTAGAGCTCGTCGAGCTTCTCGAGGGACGAGGCCAGGGCGTAGGAACCACCGGTAGCGTCGGCGATGGCCCGCAGGAAACGGCCGTTCTCGAAGACCGCGGCGTGGCGGGCGCGATCCCCGAACTGGATCGAGTGGATGGTGGTGTCCCCGAGCTTCACGAGATCGAGGGCCTCCGAGAACATCAGGGTGGACCGGGAGTCGGCGCCGTCGCTGAGCACCGCGAGGGTCTTCTTGCCGTCGTAGTCGTAGACGCGATCCAGGAAGGTTGCGACCGCGTCGTAGAGCGCCGTCCAGCCCTCCGCTTCGATGTCGTAGATCCGGTTCGAGATGATGCGCTGGTCGTCGCTCGAGTACTCGGAAAGCCAGATGTTCTCGTCGAAGCTGATGACGAACAGGTTCTCGGTCCTGGGGATGTTGGTGAGGAACTTGATCGCCGCTTCGTGGAGGAGCGACAGGTCCTCCTCCATGCTGCCCGAGGAATCGAGGAGGAGCCCGATCACCTGCTTCTGGGAGAGTTCCTCTTTCTGGTCCGGCGGCAGATCCACCCACGACTCCTCGAGTCCCGCTCCGAAGACGAGAATCTCCTGTTCCACCCCGTCCTCCAGGACGCGGAAGTTCTCGACGCCGAGACCGGTGACGAACTCGCCATCCTCGGTGGAGACGGCCACCGGCACGGAAACCAGGTCCACGCCTCCCTCGAACTGGAAGATCTCCTGTTCCTGGCTGGCGGCGGCGGAGGCGAGCAGGATCACCCCGCCTCCCATCAGGCCCCCGAGGCGCATCATGCGCGCCATTGTCCCACCCGGCCGTACGGGGACGCGAGCGCATTGCGACGCTCCCGGCGGGGTTCGGGCCACGTGCGCGCGCGGCGTCGGGAGTTTCACCTGGCGATGCCGGCCGGAAACCGGCGCTCCACCGATCAAACCAGTCCGGTCACGCTCCGAATGGCGAGGTCAAAGCGGTTGAAGGGCGGCATCACGTAGACCCCGGCGACGAGGTCCCGGGCCGCGGCAACCATGTCGCGCGCTACCGAGACACCGACTTCCCGCGCGCGCTGCCGGGTGGGCGCTGCCGCGAGCCGCTCGCGCACCGACCGCGGGACGCTCATCCCGGGAACCTCGTTGTGCAGGAACTCCGCGTTTCGGGAGCTGACCAGGGGCAGCACCCCCGCGAGAATCGGGATGCCGTAGCCGCGGACGTCCTTCACAAAGCGCTCGAGCAGGCGGGTTTCGTACACCGGCTGGGTGAGGCAGTACTGGGCGCCGGCCTGGACCTTCTTCTCGAACTTCCCCATCTCACCCTCGACATCGGCGGCGGCCGGGTTCGCCCCCACCCCGATGTGGAACGGAAGCGCGGCCCCCAGCGGATTCCCTGCGAGATCGAGCCCGTGGTTCAGGCCCCTCAGGATTCGTACGAGGCCGATCGAGTCCACGTCGAAGACCGGGGTCGCATGGGGGTAGTCGCCGAGCTTCGGCGGGTCGCCGGTGACCGCGAGCAGGTTGCGGATGCCGAGCGCGTGCGCTCCCAGCAGATCCGACTGGATGCCGATGAGATTTCGATCGCGGCACTGGTAGTGGAGGATGCTTTCGACCTCGCCGCTCCGTTCGAGGAGCGCCGCGAACGCGATCGCGCTCATCCGGGCGGTTGCCCGCGGCCCGTCCGCCACGTTCACGAAGCGGATCCCGGCGTCCGCCAGATCCCCGACCCTGGCGAGGAACTTGCCCGGTTCGGCGCCGCGTGGGGGATCCATCTCCACGGAGACCGCGAATCGGCCTTCGGCGAGGCAGCGGGCGAGGCCCGAGCGTTCCGGCACCGGCACGGCAGGGATCTCGGCCGGCGCATGTTCTGCCGGCGTGGCGGTAGCCGGCCGCGCCGGGGCCTTCACCCGGTCCGCGCGAGCGCCCGCGGACGCCGCCCGGACCACCCCGGCCACCGCGCCGATGTGCTCGGCGCCGGTCCCGCAGCAACCGCCGATGAGCGAGACCCCGAGGCGCAGATACCGCTTGGCGTAGTGGGCCACATAGTCTGGAGATGACGGGTAGAGGAAACGCCCTTCGGTCCGCTCGGGAATGCCGGCGTTCGGCTGGGCCACCAACGGCAGGCTCACGGCGTCCCGCATGCGCTCCAGCGCGGCAAGGGTGGTGTCCGGGCCCACCCCGCAGTTCGAGCCGACGGCGTCGGCTCCGTCCCGCTCGAGCGTTCCGGCCGCCTGTTCCGCCGCCACCCCGAACAGGGTCGTGGCCTGCTCGGAGAACGTCATCAGGACGATGACCCCGATGTCGGGGGCCACCTCCCGGGCCGCCGAGAGTGCCAGGCGGGCCTCGGCGAGGCTCGTGAAGGTTTCGATCAGGACCGCGTCCACGCCGCTTTCGACCAGCGCGACGATCTGCTCCCTGAACCCGGCGGCGAACTCCGGCGCCTTCTCCTCGTCGAACGGGCCCACGACTTCGCCGCTCGGCCCCACGGATCCGAACACCAGGCTGCCCGGCCGGACGGCGCTCCGCGCCACTTGGGCGCCGGCGGCGTTGATCGTCGCCACCTCCGAGGCCAGTCCGTGCCGTCCCAGCTTCCACGGGTTGGCTCCGAACGTATTGGTGCTGATCACCTCGGCGCCGGCGGCGAGATGGGCGGTGTGTACCGCCCGGACCCGGTCGGGGTCCGAGCGGTTCAGATCCTCGAAGGAGCGCCGGGAGGCGATGCCACCTGCATAGAGCGCGGTGCCCAGGGCGCCATCGCCGACGCGCGGCCGCTCCCTCAGGAAGGCGGCCAGTTCGGAGCGGCGCATGCGTTCGCTGTTTCTTGCGCGGCGAAGCCTGGCAACCCCCCCGGGGGGTCAGGAGCCCGTCCCGGGAAGGTCGTCGGCACCGAGGCGGTCGAGGCGCCCGGCTGACAAGGCGCGCGAGGGAGGAATAGCGGCGCTCTTTCGACCGAAGCGCAACGCCGAGCGAAGCGGCTCAGCCGGGATGCATCGGCCGCCGAATGCCACGAGATTCCCGGGACGGGTTCCTGGCCCCCCTAGTACCCGGTGACCCAGCGATGGTCCACGACGAAGCGGAAGCCGGACGCCAGCGGGCGGAGGCCAAGTTCCGCGACCAGCGAACGCGAAAAGGCGCGCCCCAGGATGGCGTTCACGTCCTCTCCGCTGCTCGCCGCCGCTTCGTCGGCGGCGCTCGACGCCAGGTCGGTGACCAGCATGGTGCCCTCGACCGTTTCGCTCCCGGAGACCACCCTCAGGGACCAGGGTTGGTACTTGTCGGTTTCGGCCCGTTCGGCGATTTCCGCGGCGCCTTCCCAGCGGGCCCCGCGGCCTTCAAAGCTGACCTGCATGGCGGGGGATTCTAGTGGTCTAGGGGAGGACGGGCGGTTCGAAGATCTGGGGGCCGCTGTTGCAGTCGAGGGTATGCAGGAAGGCCACCAGGTCGGCGATCTGCTCGTCGGACAACTGCCGGTCGACCAGTTCGTCCGTGTCCAGATAGGGGTTCGCCAACCCGCCGCTCGCCATCAGCCGGACGGCTTCCTCGAGGGTCGCCACGCTGCCGTCGTGAAAGTACGGAGCGCTCTTCGAGATGTCGCGGAGGGTGGGGGTCTTGAAGGCGCCCTGGCAGGGTTCGTCCTCGGTGGTGCTGCAGATGTCCTCTTCGGTCACCCGGGCCCGGCCGAGGTCCGGCTCTGCGGCGTCCATCCCGATACCCACGTTGTGGAACTTCATGTCGGTGAAGAGGACGCCGCTGTGACAGGTGGCGCAGCCGGCACCCGCGGTGAAGAGCTCCGCTCCGCGCATGGCCTCCTCCGACATGGCGCTCGCGTCGCCGCGCCGCCAGTCGTCATAGGCGGTGTCGCCGCAATAGAGCGCGTCCCGCTCGAAGGCGGCGATCGCCTGCACCACGTTGTCGGGGGTGGCGGGTCCTCCGAAGACCGCTTCGAACTGCTCCGCGTAACCCGGGATCGCGTTCAGCTCGGCCACCACCGCATCGGCGTCAGCCCCCATGTTGCCGCCGGTCCAGGCCGCGCGCGCCTGGGCCTCGAGCGAGCCGCTGCGGCCGTCCCAGTAGAACCGGGTGTGGTACGCGATGTTCCACAGCGTGGGGCTGGACCGCGTCAGCACCCGGCCCAGGGCGCCCTCCGCCACCGGTCTGCCGTCCGTGAGGCCGTTTTCGACGAGGTGGCAGGTGTAGCAGGAGCGGCTGCCGTCCGCCGAGAGGCGGGTGTCGAAGTAGAGCTGCTTCCCGAGGGCGACCTTCTCCGGGGTCTGGGGGTTGTCGGCGGGGATGACGGGGCTCTCGAAGTCCGCGGGCGGCCCAGGCACGAAGACCGGCGGAGCGACGTCCTCGGCAGCCTCTTCCGCCGCCGGAGTGCAGGCGAGCGCAGCGGCGAAACCGGCGAGAACGAGGAGAAGTGAGAAGACCCGCATGGCAATACCCCGCTTCGGAAACACGAGAAAACGGAGCCCGGATGGTACCAGCGGTCCCGGCGCTGACCTCAACGGCAGGAACAGCGCGGACCCCCTGGATGCCGGCCGGTTCTCGCGGTGGCGGCCCCCAGACCGGCGCGGCCCGCCCCGGGAGCGCGGCGGCGCTGACGTCACTCGGGCAGCCCAGGGGCAGCACCGTAAGCATTGTCTGCGGTCCGGGTGGCACGAGTGTCACCATCGGCCCGGGACGCGATAGGCTCCGGCACCGTGTCTCGCCGAGGAATCCTGGCCGCCGCCTTCGTCCTCGGGGCGGCGGTGCTGTTCGGCGGGACCCGCCTCGTGCGCGACCTGCCCTCCGCGTTCCAGCCGAGCCGACAGCAGATCCGGGAGATGCTCGCCGAGGCGATGCGGGAAGACCTGGGAGGACCGCGTTTCGGGCCGCCGCCCGCCCATGACTTCTATTTCACCCGGGCGGCCTACACGAGCTATGGGTGGCGCGGCTGGAGCGTGGACTACCCCAAGGCGGACATACAGTTCCTGATCGGGCTGCGGCGGATCACGAACCTCGACTCCTACGAGAACGAAAACAGCGTCCTCCTCACGGACCCCGACCTCGGGAAGTACCCCTTCCTCTACACGGTCGAGGTCGGACACATGGCCATGACCGAAGAGGAAGTGCTCGCCCTGCGGCGCTACCTGCACCAGGGCGGCTTCCTGGTCGTGGACGACTTCTGGGGCACCGCCGAGTGGGTCAATTTCGCTCACGAGATGGGCCGGGTCCTGCCCGGCCGGCCGATCGAGGACATCCCGCTGGACCACCCGGTGTTCCGCGCCTTCTTCGAGGTGGACGAGATCGTCCAGGTCCCCAACGTCGGTCAGGGGATGCGTGGCGGCCCGACCTGGGAGCGCGACGGCTACCACCCGGTGGTGCGGGGCATCTTCGATGACGAGGGGCGCGTGATGGTCCTCGTGAACTGGAACACGGACCTCGGAGATGCCTGGGAATGGGCGGAAAACCCGTACTACCCGCTGCATTTCTCCAACTACGCCTACGCGATGGGAATCAACTTCATCATCTACGCGATGGCGCACTGACTCCTTTTCCTCCCCTTCGTCGTGTTTCTCTCCGCGTTCGAATGGCTGCTGGGCAGTCCGCCGGTCGCGTTCGAGCGCGGGCAGATCGAACTGCTCGTTCCCTGGGGGGTCTTCTGGATCGCGGCCGCGGTGATCGGAGCGCTGGTCTTCTCCCTGCTCGGATACCGGCGGCTCGGCAGGCGGCTCGGGAAGCGGGGCCGCCTCCTGCTCGGCACCGCGCGGTTCGCCGCCATCGCACTCGTCGTGCTCTGCCTGCTTCGTCCGCAACTGGTGCTCTCCCTCGTGGTGCCGCAGGAGAACGTCGTCGGGGTTCTCCTCGACGACTCCCGGAGCATGCAGATTGCCGACGGGGAGGATGGCCGGGCGCGGAGCGAAGCGCTGCTCGCGGCTTTTCCCGATGAGGCGGCGGCGGGCCGCGGCGAGAACGCGCTCGGCGACCTCCTTCGGGAGAAGTTCGTGACCCGGCTCTTCCGTTTCTCGGAGCAGACCCGGCGGGTGGAAAGGGCTTCGGAACTGGGGTTCACGGGAGCGCGCACGGACCTGCTCGGCAGCCTCACGCGGGTAGCCGACGAACTGGCGTCGTTGCCGGTCGCCGGGATCGTGCTCGTGAGCGACGGGGCGGACACCGTGGCGGGAGGGGGGGAGGAAGACCTCGATCAGACGCTCCTCGATCTGAGGACACGCGGAATCCGCGTCTACCCGGTGGCGGTCGGTCGTCCCGAGTTCGATGCCGACCTCGAGCTGGGGGCTCCGGACGTGCCCGCCCGCGTCCTGCGCGGGTCGCTGCTCGAAATCCGGCTTCCGCTCCGCGCGAGGGGGCTCGCCGGACGAACGGCGCGCGTGGAGGCCCTCGACGAGGGGCGCATCATCGCCACGGAGACCGTCCGCCTGTCTGGCGATTCGGTCGAGACCACAGTAACCCTGCTGGCGCCCGCGGAAGAGGCCGGCGCCCGCCGGCTGCGGTTCCGGGTCGCCCCGTTCGCCGGGGAAGTCCTGACCCGCAACAACGAGCAGAGCGTGCTGATGGAGGTGGACGACCAGCCGTTGCGGCTGCTCTATTTCGAAGGCCAGCCGCGCTGGGAACTGAAGTTCCTGCGGCGGGCGGTCTCCGGCGATCCGGAGTTGCACGTTTCCTGCCTGATCCGCACCGCCGAGGGGAAGTTCTACCGGGTGGATGTCCAAAGCAGCGAGGAACTGGCCGGCGGATTCCCGGACACCCGCGAAGAACTCTTCGGCTATGACGGGGTGATCCTGGGGAGCGTGGAAGCGAGTTTCTTCAGTCAGGACCAGCTCAACATGCTCCGTGACTTCGTGAGCCAGCGTGGCGGCGGCCTCCTCACGCTCGGGGGAACGAGCGCCTTCGGCGAAGGCGGCTACCGCGACACTCCGCTGGCGGAAGTCCTGCCGGTTGCGCTTCCCGAAGTCGCGCCGTCGCCCGCGGACGCGGCGGACCGCCCGGTGGCGACGGCCTTCCGGGAGCTCTCGGTGCTGCCGACGCGCGCCGGTTCGCTCCACCCGGTCGCGCGGCTCGACCCCGACCCGCTCGCCAACGCGGACCGGTACCGGAACCTACCTTCGCTCTCGGCGGTCAACCGGCTGGGTCAGCCGAAACCGGGGGCGACAGTGCTCCTCGAAGGACTCGGCCCGTCGGAGGAACCCGAGGCGGTGTTGCTGGTCCAGCGAGTCGGGCGCGGGCGCTCCGCCAGCCTGACGGTCCAGGACCTGTGGGTATGGCAGATGGACGCGAGCGTGCCCCTCGAGGACGAGACACACGAGGTGCTGTCACGCCGGCTGCTCCGCTGGCTCGCGTCCGAGGCGCCCAGGCGGCTGGAAGTCTCCGCAACGCCGGCCAAGTCCCTGGTGGGCGAGCGGGTGACGCTCAGGGCCCGGGTTGAGGACGAACGGTTCCTCGCCGTCAACGACGCCTTCGTGGAGGCCGAGGTCACCGGGCCCGACGGTGTCATCTCCGGGGTTGTGCTGCGCTGGACGGGAGAGGGGGACGGTGAGTACTCGGGCGTCTACGTCCCTGGGGGCCCGGGCATCCACCAGGTGGAGATCCACGCTGGCGGCGCCGGACTGGGTGAGGAGTCGGAAGCTCCCCGTGCCGCGACTCTGTTCGAGGCCGGGGTCGTGGAGGACGAGTTCTTCGACGCGGAAGCGGATCCGGAACTGCTCGCCCGCATCGCGGAGGCCACCGGCGGGCGGCTGTTCGAGCCGGACGAGGCCGAGGCCCTGCTGGCCGACCTGAGTCTCGCGGAGTCGGGAACCACGGTCGTGGAGCGGCGGGAACTGTGGAATGTGCCGGCGGTGTTCCTGTTGCTGTTCGGGTTGCTGGCGGCCGACTGGGGCGTACGGCATGCGCGGGGACTCCCGTGAGGAACCGGGCTCCCCGTCGCCCGGGGGCCGTTCTCCTCTGCGCTCTCGCCCTGGGGGGCGTCGAGACGGAAGCGATGGGAGGCCGCAGGGAGAACGTCCCGGCCCTGGTCATCGTCGCGGGCGTCGGCGGCACCCCCGGCCACCGGGAACGGTTCTCCGGATGGGCGCGAGACCTCTGCGTCGCCGCCGTGCAGACGCCCGTTCCGGGCCGGGTCCGAGTACTCCTGGAGCGCCTTCCGGAGGACGGCGAGCCGGGTGATCCCTGCGCTCCCGTGGCCCGCAGCACCCAGGAGGAGCTCGCCCGGGAGATCGAGGCCGCGGCGGGAGCCGGGGCTCTCGAGGGCGGCCTGGTGCTGGTCCTGATCGGCCACGGGAATGCGGGCAGGGATCCGCGGTTTCAACTCCCCGGGCCCGATCTGTCCCCGGAGCGTCTCGGCGAGATGTTGAACGGCTTCGGATCGGGTCCGGTCACCGTCGCGCACCTCGGAAGCGCCGCCGGGGCCTTCGTGCCGGCGCTCGCCGGACCCGGACGGGTGGTGCTCGCGGCGACGCGTGCCAACGAGACGAACGAGACCCGTTTCCCGCGGCACTTCGTTGCCGCGCTCGCCGGGGACGACGGCGACCGGAACAAGGATGGGCGCCTCTCGATTCTCGAGGCCTTCGACTTCGCCCGGCGCGGCGTGGAAAGGGAATACGAGCAGGAAGGTCTGCTGCGGACCGAGCACGCGCTGCTGGACGACAACGGGGACGGGGTCGGCAGCCTCGAACCGGAGATGGCGGCGGGGATGGACGGGGTGCTGGCCGGCCGGCGGACGTTGCTCGTCCGCACCGCCGAAGCCGTCGCGGATGCATCCGCGGATACTCCGGAGATTCGCCGCCTGGTCGCCGAGCGGGACGCGCTCGCCGCCCGCGTGGATGCCCTGCGGGAGGCCCGGGAAGGGATGGGAGAGGAGACCTATCTGGCCGAATTGGAAACGCTGCTCCTCCAGATCGCCGAACTCGCGGAACGGATCGCCGCGCTCCGGGAGAAGGCGCCGTGAGGCTCCGGTCGCGCGGCCCCGTGCCGGCCGCGGTGACGATGGCGGCCCTGGCCGCACTGCTCGCGGGCCTGCCGGCCGCGGCGTGGTCTCCGCCGCAGGACGAGACCTCCGCCGCGAACGGGTGGCCGGGGGGGCCGGAGATCGCCGCGGCTGCCCTGCGGGGCGGCCGCTACGACGAGGCCGAGGCCGCCTATCGTGCGGCGCTCGCCAAACCCGGAGCCCGGCGGGGACTGGCCGAGACGCTGCGGTTGACCGGCCGCTACCGCGAGGCTCTCGACGTCCTGGAGGGAGGAGCCGAAACAGTCGTTTCTCCCGAGCCCGTGGCCCGCGCCGAGATCCACCTCGAGATCGGGGAGGGGGAAGCGGCGGAGAGACTGCTGCGGCAGCACATCGAACGGGTGGGCCCGGCGTCCGACGGGAATTCCCTCGAGGCCGAGGCGCTTCTCGGTTTGCTCGAGTTGCGGCGCGGCGACCGGCAACCGGGCCTCGCGCGACTGGACAGGGTGATCGACGCCTACAACACCTTGCCCGGAGCCGTGTTCCGCGCCCGCGAACTCGCCGCGGTGGGGAGGGCCGCCGCCGCGCTCGGGTTTCAGAGTTCAGGACTGTTCCGCGACGCGCTACGGGTCTTCGATGAGGCGGCGGTGCTGGATCCGGGCGATCCGGCGCCCCGGTTGTTGGCGGCGGAACTCCTGCTTGACAAGTTCAATACGGCCGAGGCCGCGGAGAGCATCACCGCGGTGCTCCGAAACAACCCCCGCCACCCCTACGGACTCTTCCTGGCCGCACGGCTCCCGGACCGCCCGGCCGCCGCTCTGACGGAGGGAGGCGAACCGATCGACGCGCTGGCTCAGGCGCTGGCCGTCAATCCGCACTTTCCGCCCGCGCGGGCACTCGAGGTCCAGCGGCTGCTCGAGCAGGACCGCCGCGAGGAAGCGGATCGCCGGGCTGCCACCGCCGTGGAGACGTTGCCGGACGCCCCGGAAACGCTCGCCGCCCTCGCGGCTGTCCGCCTGCTCGGAGGGGAAGATTCCGAGCTCTTCGAACTGGAGGCCCGCTACCTGGACGACTGGGCGGGAGACCCGCTCCTCGATCTGACGCTTGCCTCCGCCGCGGAGCGGCGCCGCTGGTACCGGGAGGCCGCCGAGCGCAGCCGGGCGGCGCTCCGGCGGAGTCCGGAATCGGCGGCGGCCCTCCGGCTCCTGGGTCTCAATCTGCTCCGGCTCGGTGACGTCGGCGAGGGCCGGAGGGTGCTCGAAGACGCTTTCCAGCGCGATCCGTTCGACGCGCTGGTGAAGAACACCCTCGATCTGCTGGATGAGCTGGACGGCTTCGTCAGCATCAGCTCTCCGCCCTTCGAGTTCGTCCTGCCGGCCGCCGAAGCGGAGGTCCTCCAGCCTTACGTGGAAGCCCTCTCGCGGGAAGCGGTGGACTCCTTCCGGGACCGTTACCGGTACGAGCCCGCCGAGACCCTCCGCATCGAAATCTACGACCGCTCCGCCGACTTCTCGGTGCGGACGGTTGGCATCCCCGGGATCGGCGCCCACGGTGTCTGTTTCGGGAACGTAATCGCTCTGGAATCCCCTTCGGCCCGTGAAGTCGGGACGTACCACTGGGCCTCGACGCTCTGGCACGAGCTGGCGCACGCGGCGGCCATGAGCCTTACCGACAACCGGGTTCCGCGCTGGTTCACCGAGGGGCTCAGCCTGCTCGAGGAGCGGTGGCGTTTTGGCGACGGGGCGAGCCTCCCCTTCTACCTGGCGCTGGGGGATGGGCGCCTCCTCGACATTCCCCACCTGGACGACGGTTTCGTCCGGCCGACCTGGCCGGGCCAGGTGGGTGTCTCCTACTTTCACGCCTCACTGGTCCTCGAACACCTGGAGCGGGAGTACGGCTTTGCCGTGATCCTCGAGATGCTGGAGGGCTACCGGCAGGGCCTGGACACCCCGCGGGTCATCGAGGAGATCCTGGGGATCACCCCGGAAGCCCTCGACGAAGCGGTCGATACCCTGCTGGAAGCCCGTTTCGGGGCAACGGCGCGCGGGCTGAGGGAGTCCGGCCCCGAAGGGCAGGGGATGCCGGCCCCGCCGCGGCCGGACCCTGATCGGGGAGTCGAAACCCTTGCCGCCCGCGCCGACGCCGCGCCCGCGAACTTTGCGCTCCAGATCCGGGCCGGGATCGCCCTTCACGAAAACGGCCGGCAAGCCGAGGCCATCGAGCGGTTCGAGCGCGCCGCCGAGCTCGCCCCCGAATACGGTGGCCCCGACGGGCCCTACCGCTATCTTTCCCTCCTGTACGCCGACGCCGGTCAACCCGACCTGGCGCGGCTCTCCCTCCACGACCACCTGAAGCGATTCCCCGCGGCATACGATGAGTGGCTCCGACTGGCGGCCATCTACTCCGAAACCGGAGACCCCGGGGAGGCGGGAGCCGCGCTGACCTCCGCCATCGAGGCGTATCCCATGCTTCCCGAGCCGCACGAACGCCTCGCCGAGGCCGCGGCGGCACAAGGGCTCGCGGAACTGGAGGTCCGGGAGAGGCGAGCGGTGCTGGCCAGCGGGACGGCCGACCGCGCCGGCGCCCTCTATTCGCTGGCGCGCGCCCATTTCCGGGCCGGGAACCGGGACGCCGCGCGGCGCCGGGTGCTCGAAGCCCTCGAGATCGCCCCCACCTTCGACCCCGCGCTCCGGCTACTGCTGGATCTTCGCCGGGAGGGCTGAGTGTCACTGCCGCAAGCGACCCGCGGAGGCCGGGAACCGGCGCTGCGGGTCGGTGTCGCCGTCGTCGTGCTGAGCGCGCTGGGGGCGGGCCTGTTCGCGGCCGGACGGCTGGAGACCGGGTCGGAGGATCCCCCGGGGACCCGGGGCCGGTTCGGGCTCACCGCGACCTTCCGTCCCGACCCGAACGCCGTGGAGCTCCCCCTCGACTACGAGAACTACCCCTACAGTGATCGCTTCACCTTCGCCCGAATCCGTTTCGAGCCCCCGCGTTACCGCCGGGGACCGTTCTACTGGGACCTCGACCTGAAGTGGAACCACGACTATCCGTGGGGCGAGCAGAACTTCACCCGCATCCTGGGGGAGTACACCTCGCTCACCCTCAACGAGGGCGGCGGGGACATCTACTCGCTCAATGAGGCGGCCCTCTTCAAGCGCCCCTTCGCCTACCTGTGCGAAGTCGGGTTCTGGTACCCGAGCGACCAGGAGGCCGAGAACCTGCGCGCCTGGCTCCTCAAGGGCGGGTTCCTCGTCGTGGACGACTTCGTGCAGTCCCGCGCGCTCGAGAACTTCCTAGTCCAGATGGAGCGCGTCCTCCCGGGCTACACGGCGGTGGAACTCGACGTTTCGCACCCCGTGTTCGATTCCTTCTTCCATATCGAGACGCTCGAGTTCCATCACGTCGGGCGTCCCGACCTCGTCCCGGTGTACTACGGGTTCTTCGAGAACAACGATCCCGGCGAGCGCCTGATGGTGATCGCCAACTACAACCACGACATCGGCGACTACTGGGAGTGGTCGGGCAACGATTACTGGCCGGTGGACCTCACCAACGAGGCGTTCAAGCTCGGCGTGAACTACGTTATCTACGGAATGATCCACTGACCGCCGGAGCGTGGTCGAAACGGAGGATCTCTTGTCAGATCAGGACCTGAACCCAAGCGGGGGCGCGGCTGCGGTCGCCGAACCGCCGGAGCTTTCCGACGGCGATCTCGCCGGGCGGATGCGGGAGGCCGCCGAGCGCATCACCGGCGAGATCCGGAAGCGGATCATCGGCCAGGAAGCGGCGGTGGAGGAGGTGCTGATCAGCCTCTTCGTCGGCGGGAACAGCATCATCACGGGCGTTCCCGGACTCGCCAAGACGATGATCGTCCAGACCCTTTCCGAGGTCCTCGCCCTCCGCTTCCAGCGGATCCAGTTCACCCCGGACCTGATGCCCTCGGACATCACGGGGACGGACATCATCCAGGAGAACCCGGAGACCGGGAAGCGGAACCTGGTGTTCGTTCCCGGCCCCGTGTTCGCGAACATCGTGCTGGCCGACGAAATCAACCGCACGCCGCCCAAGACCCAGTCGGCCCTCCTGGAGGCGATGCAGGAACACCAGGTGACCGTCCAGGGCCGCACCTATCCGCTGCCCGAGCCCTACTTCGTGTTCGCCACCCAGAATCCGATCGAGCTCGAGGGCACCTACCCGCTCCCGGAAGCCCAGCTCGACCGCTTCCTGTTCAACATCATCATCGACTACCTGCCGGTGGACCAGGAGCGCGAGGTCGTTCGTGCGACGACCTCGGACCTCGACCCGGAACTGGAAAACGTCCTCTCGGGGGAGGAACTCCTCGAGTTCCAGCGGCTCGTCCGCCGGGTGCCGGTCTCCGAGCCGGTGCTGGCGTACGCCGTCGAGCTGGCGCGGCGCAGCCGACCCGGGGAGAACGGCGCGCCGGACTTCGTGAACGAGCAGGTCCAGTACGGCGCCAGCGTACGCGCCGCGCAGTTCTCGGTGCTCGGCGGGAAGGCCCGCGCCTTGATGCACGGCCGCCATCACGTGGCCATCGAGGACGTACAGGCGCTCGCGCCGCCCATCTTCCGGCACCGGGTGCTGCCCAACTTCCAGGCGCAGTCGGAGAAGGTGGACTCGGAAGCCATCGTGCGGCGGCTGATCGAGGAAGTCCCCGTGCCCGCCTCGCGGATGTAGCAACCTGTGGCAAAACCCACGCGGCGTTCTACGTGCGATGCATCCCGGCTGAACCGCGCCTCTACGAGGCGCTCATCGTTGCGTTTCGGTCGGAATACACCCGGTATTCCTCCCTCACGCGCCTTGTCAGCCGGACCCCCACCGGGAGAACTGGGCCTCGCCCGTCTCGGCGCTCACGTGGGTTTCACCACAGGTAGCTAGGAGAGGCTTCCGGACCGCACTGGCACATCGGGCGATGCCGGCTGCTGAGACGCGATTCATCGATCCCGCGGCGCTTGCCCGGATTTCGAACCTGTCGCTCGTCGCGAAGATGGTCGTGCAGGGTTTCATCAGCGGGCTGCACCGTTCGACCTTCCTGGGGCGTTCGATCGACTTCGCGGAACACCGGCCCTACATGCCGGGAGACGACATCCGGAGACTCGACTGGCGGCTCTTCGCGCGCTCGGACCGCTTTCACGTGAAGGAATTCGAAGCCGACACGAACGCCAACTTCCTGGTCGCCGTGGATGTCTCCCGCTCCATGGACTTCGGCTGGCGCGGCATCCGCAAACTGGACTACGCGCGTTTCCTCGCCGGCAGCCTCGCCACGTTCTCTCGCTCCCAGCGCGACCGGGTGGGGCTGGGCATCTTCGACCACGAACTGCGGGAGTTCGTCCCGCCGTCAGCCAGGCACCTGGAGACCGTGCTCCAGCATCTGGCCCGGGCCATCCCCCCACCCGAGCCGGACGCCCGAGGAAGACGGACCGCCGCCTCCGATCTGGAACCACCGCTCGCTCAGCTCGGGGCGGCGCTCGGACGGCGGGGCCTCGTGGCGGTGGTGTCCGACTTCTACGAGCCCCCCGAGCAGGTCCTGGCGGCGTTCGACCGGCTGCGGGTGGCCGGACACGACATCATGGCGTTCCACGTCCTCGACCCGGCGGAGATGGACCTCGATCTCGACGGAGTCGCCGGCTTCGAGGAATCGGGCACGCGGTTCCGCGATCTCGAGTCGGGCGCCCTGCTCGACCTCTCGCCCACCCGGGCCCGGGAGCGCTACCGGGAAGCGATGGCGGAACACACCCGGGCGCTGCGGGCGGGACTCGTTCGGCGGGAGGTGGACTACATCCTTACCGACACCCGGACCCCGCTCGATTTCGCGCTGTTCCGCTACCTGAGTGAGCGGGAAGGGCGTCGGCGAAGGCGATGAGCTTCCTCGCGCCGCTGTTCCTCCTCGGCGGCCTCCTCGTCGCCGTCCCCATCGTCCTGCATCTCACCCGCCGCCGGCGCGAGCCGGTCCCGTTCCCCTCGTTCCTGCTGCTCCAGTTGACCAGCGCCACGGCGCGTTTCAAGCGCCGCCGCTTCCGGAACATCCCTCTGCTCATCCTGCGCTGCCTGGCGCTCCTGCTGCTGGCCGCCGCCTTCGCCGAACCGGTGCTGCGCGGGGGAGCCCTCGCCGGCAGCGAAGGGACAACACTCGATCGGGCGGTCCTCGTGGACCGCTCGCTGAGCATGACGGTCGGCAACCGGATGGCGGCCGCCCGGGAGGCGGCGCAAGAGGAAGTGAGCGGCCTGGGCCGGGAGGACCGGGGCATTGTGGTGGCCTTCGACGGACGGGCGGCGGCGCTCACCGAGCTGACCGGAGACCGGGGAGCTCTGGCGCCGGCCGTGGCCAACCTCTCCGCGGGGGGCGGCGGGACGAGCTATGCCCCCGCGCTCGGCCTGGCCGGCCGCCTGTTGCCCGCGTCCGCGGGCCGGCGCCGGGAAGTCGTGCTGATTTCCGACCTCCAGCGGAGCGGTTTCGAGGACGGACGCCCGCAGCCCAGCCTGCCGCCCGGCGTCGAACTCCGGGTGCGGCAGGTGAGCGTGAGCCCGCCGGCAAACGCCTGGATCGCAGATGTAACGGTGGTGGCCGAGGGCCGGGAGCAGCTCATGGTGAGCGCCGAGGTGGGCTTTGCGGCGTCTCCTGCGACTCCGGAATGGAGCGGCGAGATCGAGCTGTTTCTCTCGGGCCGCAGCGTGGATCGGAAGGTCCTGACAGCCGCGGCAGACCGCATGACGACCGTCCGGTTCGACCCGGTCCTGCGCCCGAGCGAATCCCTCGCAGCCGAAGTGCGGCTTCCGGGCGACGGCTTCCCTGGCGACGACCGCTTTCGCCTGGTGATCCACCCGGAAGCGGCGATCCGGGTCGCCGATCTCGGTGGCAACCCGCCGTCGATCTACGTCAGCGAGGCGCTCGGGGTCGGCGTGGCGCCCGGTTTCCTGCTGGACCGCGCTCCGGCCCGGGGAGAAGCCGCGGTGCGCGGCGCGCTCGAAGAGGTCCAGGTGGCCCTCGTCCGCGACCCCGGCCGCCTCGACCCCGATGCGATGCGCGCGCTCGGGGACTTCGTCGAAGCAGGCGGAGGGCTGGTGATGGCCACCGGCCCGCGCCGCCTGTCACGGGCGGCGAGCGAGGCCCTCGCCGCGTTCGCCCCGGCGGTGCCGGAGGGATTCGTGGACCGCGATCCGGCCGGGCGCCTCGGAGACCTGGTCCCCCGGCACCCGGTTTTCGAGCCCTTCGGGGGCGAGGGCTCCGCGCTGCTCGGCGCGCTCGCGTTCTTCCGCTACCGGATCCTCTCCGGGATCCGCCCGGATGCAACCGTGCTCGCGCGCTTCGACGACGGCCAGCCGGCCATTGTGGAGTCGGCGTGGGGCGAAGGGAGGACCCTGCTGTTCGCTTCCTCGCTCGACGCCGAGTGGACCGACCTTCCCCGACGCGCCGCGTTCGTGCCGCTGCTGCACCGGATGGTGGAGGTTGCCGCGGGGCATGAGCGGATCCCGATCGCCTATCGGGTGGGAGAGAGCGTGGACCCGGGCGCCGCGTTCCGGTTGCCGAGCGGGCGTGGCGGCGAAGCGGAGGAGGTGCTCGCCGACTCGCCTTCGGGAGAACGGACCGTCCTCGACGGCACGGACGCGCTTCGCCTGGCGGAACCCGGCTTCTACCGCGCGCGGCGGCCCGGGGCGGCGGAGTTTCGCCAGATCGGAGTGAACCCCCCCCTTGCCGAATCGGACCTTCGCAGCCTGGACGCCGCGGAGGTCCGGATCGCGGCAGTGGCGGCCGCGGAGGGGGAAGCCGCAGCCGCGAGCCCCGTCGCCCCCGACCTGCCCGGACGCGCTGCCGCCTGGCTGTTGCTCGCCGCGTTCCTGCTGCTCCTGGTGAGTGAAGCCTGGGCGGCCAACCGGACCGTCGCGTCCCGGATTGCGGGATGAGTCCGGCCGTAACGAGCCTCGGTCCGGCAACCCGGTGCGGCGCTGCCTATACTCCGACAAACCTCCGCCCATGACGACACTCGGGCTGCATTCGTCGCCACGGTCTTCCTACGACGACCTCCTCCGGGTCATCCGCCGGGTGCGGAACCGGTGGCGCACCCGCCGGCTCATCCTCGGCTTCACGATCGTCGGTGCGGCGGCCGTGCTCGTCGTCGGGGTGTCGTCGGCGGCGATGGATGCGCTGCGCTACGCGCCCTGGGTGGTTCGCGGGCTCCAGGTGGCGGCGTGGCTCGCCTTCGGCGCGGCGGCCTGGCGTTTCGTCGTCCGTCCCCTCCGCTCCCGGGTTACGGACGAGCAGGTGGCGCTCTATGTCGAGGAGCACGATCCCACGCTGCGCGAAGCAGTCAGCAGCGGGGTGGAGCTGGGTCACCGGTCGCCGCCGGACGGCGCCGGCGGCGGGATTTCCCCGGACCTCACGCGCCTCGTCGTGGAGGAGGCCATCCGCCGACTGGAGACGCTGAACGAGGGCCGGCTGATCGAGACGTCGGCGCTCCGCCGGGCCGGAGGAGCGCTCGCCACCGTCGGGGGCGTGGCCATCGTGGCTTCTCTGCTCGCCCCGCCGGCGCTGCTGCGTGGCGCCGCCCTCCTCCTTTCTCCCTGGGGGGACATCAGCGACGCGAATCCCTACCGCGTGTTGGTGGAGCCGGGCGACGCCGCCGTGGCGCGCGACTCGGACCGCTGGATCGCGGCCCGGTTGGAAGGGTTCACGGCGGAGCGGGTGGACCTCCTTACCCGGGCCGAGGGCAGCACGCTCTGGGAAACGGCCCCCATGCTGCCCGACCCGGAAGACGGCGTCTTCCGGCATCTGCTGCTCGGGATCCCGGAAGCGACCGACTACTACGTGGATGCGGACGGGGTGCTTTCCCCGACCTTCCGGATCGAGGTCGAGGACGTCCCCTACGTGGGGCGGATCGGACTGGTGTACCGCTATCCGGAGCACACCGGACTCAGCCCCCGCGAGGTTGAGGACGGGGGCGACATCGCCGCGGTAGCCGGCGCCGTCGTGGAACTGACGGTGATCCCCACGGTGCCGGCGGCGGCCGGCGTGTTGCGCATGGAGCCGGGACCGATCGAGATCCCGCTCGAAGTCCCCGAGGCGCCCGAGGACTCCCGCACCGGTGCGGGCGCCGAGGTGCTGACGGCCACGCTTCGGCTTGCGGAGAGCGGCTCCTATCGGGTGGCGCTCGCCGGGCCGGACGGGAACCTGCGCACGGCCTCCCGCGACTACCTCGTCGAGGTGCTGGAGGACCTGCCTCCCATCGTGCGGTTCCTGCGGCCCGGCAGGGACACGCAGGCCAACCCGGTGGAGGAGGTGTTCACCGAAGTCCTCGCCGAGGACGACTACGCGTTGCGGCGGGTCGAGATGCGCGTTTCCGTCAACGGTGGCGAGGAGACCCGCGAGGTGCTGGCCTCGGGAGGGGCCCGGGACGAGATCCAGTCCGGGCACACGCTGTTCCTCGAGGAACACGATCTCGTGCCGGGTGATCTCGTTTCCTACTACGCGGTAGCGCGCGACGGGGCGGGGGGCGAAGCCGCGACCGACATCTTCTTCATCGCGGTGCGGCCGTTTGACCGGACCTACCGGCAGGGCGACACCATGCCGGGTGCGGGCGCCGGAGGGGGCGGGGACGGACTCGACGGCACGCTCAGCCTTCGCCAGAAGCAGATCGTCGTCGCGACCTTCAAGGTCCTCCGCGATCGCGACGGAATGCCACCCAGCGCGGTCACGGAAACGGTTGCCACCATCGGTCTCGCCCAGGGGCGGCTCCGGGAGCAGGTAGCGACCCTGAACCGGCGGCTCCGCAACCGCGGCATTGGAGCGACTCCGGAGTTCTCCGAGATCGTGGAGCATCTCGACGCCGGGCTCGTGGAGATGACGGTTGCCGAAGAGCTCCTCGTTGCCGGCGATCCGGACGATGCGCTCCCCCGGGAGCAGAAGGCGCTGACCCACCTGCAACGCGCCGACGCGGTGTTCCGCGACGTCCAGGTCACGTTCGGTCAGGGCGGTGGAGGCGGCGGCGGTGGCGGGCCGCGCGCCCAGGCGGAGGATCTTGCGAGCCTGTTCGAGCTCGAGATGGACAAGCTCCGCAACCAGTACGAGACGGTGGAGCAGCAGCGCCGCTCGACCGCGGACAACGAGGTGGACGAACTCCTCCAGCGGCTCGCGGAGCTTGCCCGCCGCCAGGAGCAGGAGAACGAACGGATTCGGCGCGGCGTGCGCCAGTCCGGAGGCGGGGCCGGTTCGGCCCAGGACCAGCTCGCCGCTGAAACCGACGACGTGGCCCGACGGCTCGAACGCCTGGCCCGCGAGCGTTCGCGCCCGGATCTCGCGGCGGTCTCCCGACGACTCCGCGATGCGGCGCAGGACATGCGGTCGGCGGGCAACAGCTCCGAGGGCCTCGAGAGCGGCCTGTCGGCGGCGAACGAACTCCGGAACGCCCGTCGGGATCTCGACGGGCAGCGGCGCGAGCGCCTCGGGCGCGACGTCCAGAACGCGCTCGACGAGACGAAGCGTCTCCGCGCCGCGCAGGACCGGATTCGCGCTGCCGTCGGAGATCTCGAGCAGGAACGCACCCGCGAGGCGATCGCGCGCGTTTCGGGGCAGAAACAGGACCTCGCCGAGCGGGTCCAGCGGCTCGAACAGCAGCTCGACGAGGTCAGCCGCGACTGGAGCCGCGATGAACCCGAAGCCGCCGACGCGGTCGGCGAAGCCGCGGACGGAATCCGCGACCGGAAGCTGAAGGAGAAGATCCACTACTCGCGCGGGGTCGCGGCGCAACGTTCACCGGACTACGCCGACCAGTTCGAATCGATGATCGCGAACGACCTCGAAGCGCTGGAGCAGGATCTCGCGGCGGCCCGGGAGGTGGTGGAGGGTTCGGACCGCGCCGGCCGCGACGATGTCCTCGATCGCGCGGCGAATCTGGTCCGGGGGCTCGAGGGTCTGCGGAACCGCCTCGCCGACCGCGCGGAGCAGCCGGAATCCCAACCCGGCTCGCCGTCACCGGACTCCGCAGGGGAGGAGTCCCGCGGAGGGCAGGGAGGCGGCGGCGCCGCCGAGGGGCGCGAAGCCCGTCAACTCCGGCGCGAACTCGACCGGCGGGTCGAAGATGCGGAGGCGCTGCGCCGCGAGCTGACCGGCATCGGGGCCAGTGGCGACCGCGGGACCGACCGGCTGGGAGAGGTGGTGGAGGCCCTCCGCGGTCTGACCCCCGAACGGCTGACCGGAGATCCGCGCGGCATGGAGGTACTCGAAGCCGAAGTGCTCGACACCCTGCGTCAACTCGAGTTCGAGCTGCGCCGCGCGCTTGCCGGGGGTGCCGGAGCGGACGTCCTCACCGGTTCGGACGACCGCGCCCCCGAGCGGTACCGCGACATGGTCGAGGAGTACTTCCGCGCCCTCTCCCGCCGCCCGACCTAGGGCACGCCGGCCGGTTCTCACGGTAGCGGCCTCCAGACCGGCACCCGCTGCGCACAGCGCAGCGGAAGCGTGTACCCCCTGCTCCCCCGGATGGCGCTCCCGGTTGGGAACGCCGCCTCCGGGGCCCCTCAGCCCGACGACGTGTGGTCGTGCGAGATCTTCCAGCCGTCTCCGGTGCGCTCGAAGAGCAAGGTGAAGAGCCCGGTGGGCGCGTCGGTTTCCCGTTCGAGGTTGTAACGGCCGAAGACGAAGACGTACTCGTCGGACAGCACCCGCACGTCGAGGTCCGTGAAGGTCAGCACTCCCATCGCCGCCCGATCCGGGTAGTTCCGCCGGTAGCGGTCGAGCACGTCGCCGGCGCCGTAGCGGACGCTCCCTCCCGAGACGAACCGCATCCGGGGGGAGTCGAGGTAGTCGGAGACGAACCGGACGAGATCTCCCTCGTTCCAGGCGCCCGACTGCCGCTCCAGGAGCGTGCGGATGTCGGTCTCGATGCCCGCCGCCTCCTCGCGGGTCACGGTGTGGCGTTCCTCCCGGGCCGCGCCGCCGGAGCCGGAGGGGGCGTCGCAGCCGCCGGCGAGGAGGATCAAGAGTCCGAAAGAGATCACCTGGTTTCGCATTCCGGGCATGGTAGCGGCCGGGCCGCGCGCTACGATGCGGGGTCACCACACCAGGCAGGAGGCGAGAGCGAATGGCGTTTTACGACAACCCCGGGGGCAACGGTCCCTGGACGGGGCTCGGCGGGGAAGGTCCGTCGATGCCGGATCTGGAGGGGCTCCTCAGGCGTTTCGGCGGGAACGCCCGCCGGACCGCCCTGCGGATCGCGGCCGGGGTCGTGGCGGTGGCCCTCTTCTTCATGTCCGTCTACCAGGTCCAGCCCGACGAGGCGGGGGTCGTCACCCGATTCGGCCGCTACTCCCGCGTGACGGATCCGGGGCTCCACTTCATCGTGCCCTTCCTCGAGACGGTGACCAAGGTGCCGGTGGAACGCCAGCTCAAGGAGGAGTTCGGCTTCCGCACGGTCGACGCCGGTGTGCGGACCACCTACGACGAACGCCAGTTCCTCGAGGAGTCGCTCATGCTCACCGGCGACCTGAACGTCGCAGTGGTCGAGTGGATCGTGCAGTACAAGGTGCAGGATCCGCGGGCATATCTCTTCAACGTGCGCGAGATTCGCTCGACCTTCCGGGACATGAGCGAGGCGGCCATGCGGGACGTCGTGGGCGACCACAGCGTGGACGAGGTCCTCACGGTGGGCCGTGAGCAGATCGCGGCCCAGGCCAAGGACCTCCTCCAGGACATGAACGACCGCTACGAGACCGGGATCAGCGTCCAGCAGCTCGTCCTCCAGGACGTCAACCCGCCGGACCTGGTCAAGCCGTCCTTCAACGAGGTGAACGAGGCGATCCAGGAGAAGGAGCGGCTCACGAACGAGGCGCTCGCCGAGTACAACCAGGCGATCCCCCGCGCCCGCGGCGACGCCGAGCGCCTCATCCAGGAGGCCGAGGGCTACGCGGCGGAGCGGGTGAACCGGGCCCGCGGCGAAGCGGCGCGCTTCGAGGCCGTGTACGCCGAGTACCGGAACGCGCCCCGGGTGACGAGGGCCCGGATGTACCTCGAGACGCTGTCCGAGGTCATGCCGAAGCTCGGCCAGAAGGTCATCCTCGACGAGAGCGGCGCCAACATCCTGCCGCTCCTCAACCTGAACGGCGAACGGCGGCAGACCCCCAGTCCGGGTGGTCCGGGCCAGCAGCCCGAAAGGGAGGACTCCCGATGAAGCGTGCGCTGCCGGTCCTGGGGACGCTCGCCGGAATCATCCTCCTCTTCGCCTCGACCTACACCATCCGGGAGACGGAGCAGGCCATCATCACCCAGTTCGGCGAGCCGGTGGGCGGCGCGGTCACCGAGCCGGGTCTCCATTTCAAGCTGCCGTTCATCCACCGGGTGACCCGTTTCGACCAGCGCTGGCTGCCCTGGGACGGGGACGCCAACCAGATCACCACCCGCGACAAGAAGTTCATCTGGGTGGACACCTACGCCCGCTGGCGCATCGCGGACCCGCTCTTGTTCTTCCAGTCGGTTCGCGACGAGCGCGGCGCCCAGAGCCGCCTCGACGACATCATCGACGGTGAGACCCGGAACTCGGTGGCCACCTACGACCTGATCGAGATCGTGCGGATCACCAACCGCGACTTCGAGATCACCGAGGACCTCGTCTCCTTCGCGACCGAGGAAGTGCCAAGCGAGATCGAGTTCGGCAGGAACGCGATCACCCGCAGCATCCTCGAGAAGGCCTCGGAGGTGACTCCGAGCTTCGGGATCGAACTCGTGGATGTCCGCATCAAGCGGGTCAACTACGTCGAGGAAGTCCGGGCCAAGGTGTACGAGCGGATGATCTCGGAGCGCCAGCGGATCGCGGAACGGAGCCGCTCCGAAGGGCAGGGACGCGCCGCCGAGGTGCGGGGACAGCGTGAGCGAGAGCTCAAGTCCATCGAATCGGAGGCCTTCCGCCAGGCCGAGGAGATCCGCGGCCGGGCCGACGCCGAGGCCTCGGCCATCTACGCCCGCGCCTACCAGCGGGACGCCGACTTCTACCGCTTCATGAAGTCGCTCGAGACCTACCGCACCGCGCTCGACGAAGGCGTGACGCTGGTCATCGGCAGCGACAGCGAGTTCCTCGACTTCCTGCGCCGCTCCCGCTGATCCGGCCGCTCCACTCCGGGTCTCCCCACCCGGAGTGCGACGCGGGAAGACCGCCAGCGCGTGCCTCATTGTCGCGCTCCGGGAGTTTCCGGCATGATTCGGGGCCACGCCTTCTCTTTCCGCAAAGGTTGAGCCCCATGATGATGACGACGATGCTTCCGTCCCGCCTTCTGCTCAGGCCGGGCGTCTTGCTGTTGGCGGCCGCGCTCCTGGGCGCGCCGGCTCTGGCCCAGGACGCGCCTCCCACCATCGAGGAAAAAACCGCCGGGATGACCGCGATCTCCGGGTTCGTGCCCCTCTTCTGGGACGAACGCACCGGACACCTGTTCGCGGAGTTCGCCGAGATGGAGGAAGAGTTCCTGTACTCGGTTTCCGCGGCTTCCGGCCTCGGCAGCAACCCCATCGGCCTCGACCGCGGGCAGATCAGCCGCCGGGCGGTGCTGATGCCCATCCGCGTCGGCCCGCGCATCCTGCTCATGGAGCCGAACTACCGCTACCGCGCGGTCAGCGACAACGCCGACGAGGTGCGGGCGGTCCGCGACGCGTTCGCCCCCTCGGTGCACTGGGGATTCGAGGTCGCGGCGCAAACCGGTGAGCGGGCGCTGGTGGACATGACGGATTTCCTCCTCAGGGACGCCCACGGCTCGGCGGCGCGGATCGCGCGCGCCGGGCAGGGGACCTTCCGGCTCGACCGGAGCCGCAGCGTCTTCTACCTCGACAACACCAAGGGCTTCCCCGACAACACCGAAGTCGAGACGATGCTGACCTTCACGAGCGACAACCCGGGTGGGCTCGTCTCAGGGGTCGCCAGCAGCGGGGACGCGGTGACGCTCCGGCACCACCACTCGCTCGTGCGCCTGCCGGGGCCGGGATTCGAGATCCGGGTCGCCGACCCGCGGATCGGGGTGGGGGGCCCGACCTACATGGACTACGCGACCCCGATCGATCAACCGATGACCGTGAAGCTGGCCTCCCGCCACCGCCTCCACAAGGTGGATCCCTCGGCGGAGCGTTCGGAAGTTGTGGAGCCGATCGTTTACTACCTCGACCGGGGAGTGCCCGAGCCGGTCCGGACGGCGCTCCTCGAGGGAGCGCGCTGGTGGAACGAGGCGTTCGAGGCGGCCGGGTTCATCGACGCGTTCCAGGTCGAGTTGCTGCCGGAGGGCGCCGACGCCCAGGACATCCGCTACAGCATGATCCACTGGACCCATCGCCGCACCCGCGGCTGGTCCTACGGCGGGGGGGTCCGGGACCCCCGGACCGGCGAGATCATCAAGGGTAACGTGAACCTGGGCAGCCTGCGGCTCAGGCAGGACCACCTCCTCGGGGTGGGCATGGTGGCGCCGTTCGACGCGGCCTCCGGAGCGCTGCCGGTCGGCCTGCCGCCCGACCCCGACGGCCCGCACTCCTGCGGGCTCTCCGCGGCGCCGGGCTTTTCCTACCTCGCACAGGTGGGTGAGGGGGCCACACCGGTGGACCTGGCCCTCGCACGGGTAGCGCAGCTCTCGGCCCACGAGGTGGGACACGCCATCGGGTTCCCGCACAACTACATGGCCTCCACCTACGGCGGCCGGGCGAGCGTCATGGACTACCCGGCGCCGCTCGCGGTCCTCGAGGACGGCGTCGTGAAGCTGGACGATGCCTACGGCGTGGGGATCGGCTCCTACGACATCCTCTCGGTCCGCTGGGCCTACGGCCACTTTCCGCCGGAAGAGACCGCCGCGCGGCTCGACGCGATCATGCAGGAAGGGCTGATGTCCGAGACCCGGTTCATGGCCCACACCGACAACTACATCGGCGCCGGCGCGCATCCGCTGGCCTCGGTCTGGGACAACGGCCAGGACCTGGTCCGGCACCTGGGGCGTGAGATCGAGATCCGGCAGGCCGGCCTCGACGCCTTCGGGGAGAACGTGATCCGGACGGGCGAACCCATGTCGGCGCTGGAGCCGGTGCTGGTGCCGCTCTACCTCCACCACCGCTTCCAGATGAAGGCCGCGCTGAACACGGTCGGCGGCCAGGAGTACTACTACGCGGTGCGGGGAGACGGGCAGCGGCCCGTCGCGCCCGTTCCGGGCGAGCGCCAGCGGGAGGCGCTGGAGATGGTCCTCCGCACGCTGGAGACGGACTTCCTGGCGCTGCCGGAGCGGATCGTGGAGTTGATTCCACCCCCGGCCTACCGGGAAACGGGCGGAGAAGGGTTCGACGGGCACACCGGGCTGGTCTTCGATCCGCTGGCGGCGGCGGATACCTCGGCCGACTACACCGTGGAGCTGCTGCTGCACCCGGAGCGGATGGCGCGGCTTGTCAACAACCACGCGATGGATCCGGACCAGCCGGGGCTCGCCGAGGTCCTCGACCGGCTGGTGGAGAAAACCTGGGGCAACGCGGAGCCGGATGACAGCTACCGCCGCATGGTGCAGGACGCCGCGGAGCGCAGCGTCCTGAACGGCATGATGCGGGAGGCCATGAACCCCGACAACCCGGCGCGGGTGCGGGCGGTCATCGAGGATCGGCTCATGGCGCTCGGCGGGACGCTCGCCGACATGAGCGACGCGACACCGCACGAGGCCCTGGCCGTCGCCGACATCCGCCGCTTCGCCGACCGCGACGAGAGCCTCGATCCGGACGCCAGCCGGCCGGAGCGCCCGCAGGGTTCGCCCATCGGCGGCGCGGGCGCTTCCGGCGGTCACCGGACACACCGGCACTGATCTCGGGCCGTCGCGCCATCCGGCGCGGCGCTCGGATCAGTGGTGCGCCGGGATCGGTAGAGCGAGGACCGACGCCCGCGCCCGGATCATCATGTGGACCGCGGGGTCCGGTCGGAAGAACGAACCGGCGTGTCCCTGGTCGTACCCCAGGATGAGGAGATCCCGGGGACCGGTGAGGCGGGCCAGTTGCCGCGGGGGGTTCCCCTCGGCGCGGACGATGGGGACCCGCACCCGGTAGAGGTCCGCCATCCGTTCGATGGCGGAAAGCACCGAGGCGACATCGGCGCCGTCTTCGAGGCCCCGGCCGATAAACGAAGGCGGGGTCACCACCACCGCCGCCAACGGAACGCTGAACTGCCGCGACAGCCCGATGGCGGTATCCGCGGCGCGCAGGGTGCCGTCCAGGTCGGTGACCGGGACGACGAGACGTTCCCAGGGGAAGCTGCCGCCGGGAATGAGCACCGGGCAGGAAAACCCGGCCATGGTCGAGAGGAAGCGCGCCGCGTTCAGGCCCATGCGGGCCAGGAAGGACGGTTCCCCGTGGTCGATCACGACACAGCCGGCGTCCGGGCGAGCGGCCGCGAAAGGGTCGTCGCCGGGCGCAACGCGGCTGACCTTGTCGGCGGGCACGTCCAAATCCGCCGGAGGCTCGACCCCCTCGGGCGCCACGATCCGGAACCGGCGCGCCCGGGAGGTGCGGAACAGGTATTCGGCTTCCCGCCAGGCGACCTCGGGGAGCTCTCGCTCCGCGAAGACCACGATGTGGCTCCCGAACTGCAACGGGAAGAGGGACTTCCCTTCGCGGAGGAACTCCGCCGCGCCGGGGGCCACTTCGGGCTCGCCGGTGATCAGGAGGCGGTCTCCGGCCTCGATCACCGCGTCGCCGTCGGGAACGACGAAACGGTCGCCCCGGTAGATCCCGGCGACGAGCCACTTCCGGGCGCCGAGGTCCCGGAGCTTCACGTTCACGGCGGGCGAGGTGGGCAGCACCTGGATCTCCCGGATCTCGCCTCGGCCGAGGCCGAGGCTGGTCGCCACCTGGTGGGACCGTTCGATGCGGTTCCGGATCTGATTCGCGATGACGCCGGGCCGGGCGATGCTCTCGGCGCCGGTAGCGCGCAGCATTCCGGTGCGGTGCGACTCCCGGAGCGTGCCGATTGTGGACGGGCGGGGGTCCAGTTCGGCCGCCACCCGGCAGACTTCGATGTTGACGGTGTCCTGGTCGGTGGCGGCAATCACCCATTCGGCCCCGTCGCCAGCGGCGTCCCGCAGCGCGAGCGCGCTGGTCCCGTCGCGAAGGAGCGTCTCGAACGTTTGGTGCGGCGCGTCCTCGCGCAGCCGTTCCAGCTTCGCCGGGTCGGTGTCGAGGACCACCACCCGGCGCTCGCCGGCAAGCTGGCGGGCGAGTTCCCGCCCGGTCTGTCCGGAACCCACGATGACGACCCGGGGGAGGTCATGCGGCCGCGCCGTTCCGTTCTCCGCGGCGGAGTCCGGGCGGCGATCAGGCATGGAGACCGTGGCCGAGGCCGGGTGGACTCGGACCCCGGAAGTGGATCGTCCGGGGGCCCGGACCGGACTCCGGTCCGGGTTCCGGGTGATCCCGGAGGAGAATCTACTCCTCCGCGAGCGTTGCCGTGATTTCCAGGACCGCCTCCATGTCCCAGGGCGGCGTCATCACCCTGGTGATGGGCTCCTGGGGATCCGACGTACCGGTGGCCGCCATGTAGGGGTCGCCGTCCCGGACTCCGGCGTCGTACATCTCGGCGCGGACCTCAAGCGTCTCCTCCCAGTGCATCTCACCGTCGTGATCATGGACGGCGCAGACGTTGAAACCGACGAACCAGTCCGGGCTCGGGGCGATCTGCTGGGCATAGCTGAGGCAGGGGAACTCCGCGCTGAGGGTGATCTCCCCGGCCGTCAGAAGTCCTTGGACCGTGCTGAAGTCCTCCGCGAGGACCATCCAGCCCATCTCCTCGGCCTCGTGCGTCAGGTCGTGCGCGTGGCCATCGTAGGCCAGATGCTCGAGACCCTCCGACGCCATGCCGTCGAGTTCCCAGAGCGACGTGCCCAGGGGGTGGGCGACAAATGCAACTTCCTCCGCGGCCGACGCGCCCTCGGGGTAGGGCTTGGCGCCCAATACGAGGAGGAGCGAACCAGGGCTCGCGTAGTTCGCCTTGATTGAATCGGTGCCGAACGTATAAGTGGCCATCTCCGCGAGTTCCGGCTCGGGCTCGGGCGCCGGGGCGGGTG
>VXWI01000022.1 GCA_009835985.1 Acidobacteriota bacterium
CCTCTTCGGCCGCGCCCCGACCCGTCCGCTCGCCGTCAAAGTAGCAAGACAGGCTCGGGGACATTTCTACGCCAACCCCTCGTCCGTTGGAGCACGTCTGGTTGTGCTCGAAGCCGAACAGGTGAGATACCTCGTGTTCGATCATCGCCCGGCGGTTGTCCTCATCGTCCGCACCTTCGGGAGCAACTTGAACTGTCGGAGGGTCTATCCGGCTGTTTGCCGAAGCGCGTGAGCCTCTGTCCATGACTGCCTGCTCGAAGCGGACATGAATATCGGCATCATCAGGATCGTCCGTCACTTCGCCTTCGAGGATGGGGTAGCCGAGGCGGTATTCGAGTTTCCAGGCGAAGCGGGCGACCTGCTCTCGAACCTCGTCGGAGAATTCCGGTTCCACATAGACGCGGAACGGGGTTGTGTCCCAAGCATGAGTGACAGGGTTCGGATAGACGGGGTGCGAGTGCAAGTCTTGTGCGGCCTGACGCTGATCCTCGCACGCGGCGAGCGGCCCCCGTTCAATCGACCTCGTTTCCTGTGGTGGAACTGTGTAACCACGGGCTCCCCGGGGCCACGGCCCACGCTCCAGCCCTCCATCTGTCTCGCGGACCGCGCGAACGAATAAGGTGTAAGCCAATCCGGGCTTGAGTCCGTCCGCCCGAAGGGCCGGCTCCGCAACAAGCACCAACGGGGGACGCTGGGCAGACGGCGTTCCTGACGGGAAGACGTTGGCCTGGTAAGAGGTCGCACCCTCCACTGGGTCCCATTCCCACACGATGAAGTCCTGCCCGCGATCCACGACCCGGATGTTGGCCGGTTCCCCGAGAGGTGGTCCTGGAGTTCGGACGGGAACCGGCTCGGGTGCTGGTGCCAGGGCCGGAGGCGGGGCGGCCGGATTCGGAGAGTCGCAGACTGCGAAGACGAAGACAGCGACGCTCGCCGCGCGGCGCAGCCTCACGTCAGCGGGGCTCGGCTTCTCTACCTGAACGGGCGCAGTCTTCGGCGTCAGGTCGAGGACGATCTTCCGCCCCTTGCGGAGCACCTTCCCTGTCCCGTTCTGCTCCGGGTTGGATGGAGGCTCCAGGTAGGTTTCCACAATCTTGTCCTACGGAATAGATCAGCGCGGGAAGTCGGGGTGCGGGAACACGCAGCCCAAAGCGTCCAAGTCGCTGACGGTCGTGCGCCAATCCTCGCCTTCCGCGAAAATCATGCCTGTCAAGTCGGGTGACATAAACACTCCAGAGCGGGCGGAGTCCGGCACATCGTAGTGCTTGAACCCGAAAAGATGGAATATCTCGTGGACTACCGCCTCTCTGAATTCGGGGAGGAAGGTCTCGGTTTCACGATGCCGGTAGTAGGTGACGCTCGCGCATCCTACGAGCGCGGAACTCGACCCCCCGCCCCGATGACTAGAGGGACGTGTGTCAATCATGAGTCCCAATAGTTGGCCGGGCTCTCGCTCCGATCCGCAGTGATCTATAGCGTCCTGCCATGTAGACAGCCAGTCCGCTGGCGCGTGCTCACTGGGCGCGATGATGTCGCCTGCCTCGACGATTCGATAGCCGAGCCGGTCTTCGATTCGATCTGCGAGCACGGAGACTACTTTGAGTGAGTCGCGCAAATAAGTGGTTGCGTCCGCCTCGTCGGATTCGATCACGTCGAAGCGGAAGGGGGTGGTCGTCCACTCGTGCGGCAGAACGGCGCCGTACCGGACGGCTCGTTGACGTTCGCCGGAGCACGACCCCTGATCAGGGGCGTCCGTCCGCCCATAGTTCCTGATCCCTTCCCACAGGCTCGTCCAGCCGCGCTCGTCCATGGAGGCCACCTGAAAGACGTACTCCGAATCCGGTCGCAAACCCTCCTGCCTCCAGCGCGTTTCGAATATCACCTCGGTCTTCGTCCAGGGGCAGCAGCCCCGCACGTGGTAGCCCACTGCTCTCTCTACGGCATCCCACTCCCACAGCAGGAAGTCAGTACCGGATTCCGAGACGCGTACGTTCGTCGGCGGGGCTGGCCTTCGCGGAGGCTCTGGCTGCGGTGCGGGCGTAGGCGCCGGAGCCGGAATGGGCGGCGGAGGCTCCGGAAATACAGGTGCTGCCGTCGGAGGCGAGGGGCCACACGCCACCAATGCGAGGACGGCAAGACTGACTGCATGAGGAACGCATGGGCACCTTCTCAGGACTAGCCAGCGATTTCGCTTGGGCTCCCGGCGTTCGCGTGTCATTCGGAAACGCCCGGACCACTTGGGCCGGGCCTTGCGAACTTCCGTGGGAGGAGAGTCCCGCCTATTCGCCGACCCGAGTCATGACTCACGGGCCTTCAATGGCTGTTGTATTCAGCGGAGGCCCGACGAAGTCGGACTCCCACGGAAAGTTCGCTACCCGTGATTGTTGTTACAGTCACGCACCCGTGTCAAGGCTGGCCAGCCGACCGTAATCGTTTGGTCGAGCCGGTATGGAGCCCGCCGCCAGCCCTATACTCTGCGGATGACTGAGAGAGAGTGGGTGAGGGAGATTCTCAAGCCCCGACTAGCAGATGCGCTGCCCAGTGGCCTTACTCTCCAAGAGGAGCAGCGGCTTCCCTACGCATTCGAGATCCCAAGCTACTCGCTGGCTGGATCAGAGGGGGCGGTGCGGTCACCGAAGACGGCCACCAAATCCTATGCCATCGACCTGCTGATCGGAGAACGGACCGGGGCCAAGTCTTGGAATCCGCGTGTGGCTGTTGAAGTCAAACTGCGGATCAACACGCACACCGTCATCACTTACAGCCAGAAAGCAGCAGACCACCGGGGCGTATCGCCGTATCTACGTTACGGCATGCTCGCGGTCGGCTTCGCAACACTTCCAGGGAGGCTTCTCCGGCACGGGAGCCATTTTGACTTCATGATTTGCAGTGGGACTGGGCTCCGCGATTCCGAAGTGCGGAAGCTGGCCGACTTGGTCCACCAAGAGGTTGAGGCCTCCCGACGACTGCAAGCTGTCCTCTACGAGTCTTCGAAGCAGAAGACCACGCTTCTGCATCGGTCACTGAGGCTCGATTACGAAGCCTAATCGTCGGTCGCGCGACTGGCCGGCCGGCCCCAGAAATGCCCCGGTATTCCCGTTCCGGCCTCGAATTCACAGACGTGGTAAGCAGAGTGATAGCCGGAAGTATCCAAGCGTGTAATTCCTTTGTTAATCAACGACTTACAAGGGTGCCACGTGGCCCACAGGGCCGCGATGCGCGTACGGCTGCCGGCAAAGAGGGCGCCCGCCGCCGTTATCGTCCAAACCCCATGGCCACGCCGCACGACCGCGTCCGCATCTTCGAAGGCGACATCACCACGCTCGCAGTGGACGCCATCGTCAACGCCGCCAACGAGACTCTGCTCGGCGGGGGCGGCGTGGACGGTGCCATCCACCGCGCCGCCGGACCCCGGCTCCTCGAGGAATGCCGCACCCTCGGCGGCTGCGCCACCGGCGACGCCAAGCTGACCCGAGGCTACGAGCTTCCCGCCCGCTTCGTGATCCACACCGTCGGCCCGATCTGGCGCGGCGGCAACGGGGGAGAGGCCGCGCTACTGGCGAGTTGCTATCGCCGCTGCTTCGGCATCGCCGCGGATCAGGGATTCCAGTCCATCGCGTTCCCGGCAATCAGCACCGGCGTCTACGGCTATCCACTCGAGCCGGCGACCCGTATCGCGGTGACCGAGACGCGGAACCTCCTCCTCGCGGGTAGTGGCCTGAACGAGGTCGTGTTTGCGTGCTTCGGAGCGGAGGCCACCCGGACCTATCGGGCGGTGCTCACCGAACTCTTCGCTTAGGGACCGCCACGCCGGATCACCGGTCAGTCTCCCCGGAACGCGGCCTCGATGCCCGCGACATCGACCTTGTTCATGGTCAGCATCGCCTGGAAGGCCCGCTCCGCTCCTGCACGGTCTTCCGATATGAAGCTCTCGATCAGGACGCGCGGCACGATCTGCCACGAAACCCCCCAGCGATCGGTGAGCCAGGCGCACCGTCCCTCCTGCCCGCCGTCGGCGGTGAGCGCGTCCCAGAGCCGGTCCGTCTCCGCCTGGTCCTCGGTCACCACCGAGATGGAGACCGCCGCCGACTGGGCGACCTCCGGGCCGCCGTTCAGGATCTGGTACGGCGCGCCGCCGAGGGTGAAGTCCACCACCAGGGCAGGCTGATCGGGGGCCGTGCGGTAGATGGATTCGATGCGGCTGTCCGGGAGGAGCGTCACGTAGAAGCGGGCGGCCTCTTCGCCGCCGCTTTCGAACCAGAGGCAGGTGCGGGTCTTGCTGCGCGTGTTCATAGGGGGAATTGTGCGCCGGCGCTTGGGTCTCGATTCCGCACAATCACTCCGACTTTTCCACATTTCCGGCCGAAGTGAGAAGAAATGGGCGCGAATTGCGTCTATGGAATCAGAGGGAGACATCGTGTCTTCCGCTGTCCGCATCTCCACGGAGGAATTCCCGATGCCCCAACCCATCCCCAGCGATGCCAAGCCTCAGCACGCCGTCCGACGGACAGGAGCGGTGATTGACACCATTGCACCGTTGCACCACAATGGATCCATGAGACTGACGATCAACCTCGAGCCCGAGCTCTACGCCGTGGCTGTGTCGCTCGCCAAGGCAGAGGACTGCAGCATCAGCGCCGCCGTCAACCGGCTGGTCCGCCGGGCGCTGCCGGGCGCGGAGCCCCACCAGAGCGACGTCGTCTCGAGGATGAGGCGTCGCAACGGGCTCCTCGTCTGCCGGGGAAAGGAAGTGATTACCGCGGAGACAGTTCAGGAGATCGAAGACGAGGACGACTTGAAGTGACATGGCTCGCGGACAGCAACGTGCTGGTTGCGCTTCTTCTGGAAACACACATCCATCACGAACGCGCGCACCGATGGCTCTCCGAGCTTGAGGAGGACCGATTCGCGACGTGCCCTGCGACGCAGGGCACCCTGTTGCGAGTACACATGCGCCTCTCCACCGAAGGCAGCGCAGCGGCGGCGTGGAAGGCGCTGGGCGCCGTGTCCCGGCATCCCGCTCACGAGTGGTGGAACGATTCGCTCGACTATCTGGACGTGCCCCACCGGAACCTCCAGGGCCATCGACAGGTGACGGACGCATGGCTCGCCGAGCTGGCACGCCGCCGGGGCGGCCGCGTCGCGACCCTCGACTCCGGTTTCGCGACACTTCACGCCGACGTTGCGGTGCTGCTGCCCCGCGATTAAACGGAGGGCGGCCCGCCGAGAGAACAGGTCGGGTTGAAACGTGCGCGGCACGCCAGTTCTCCCGATGGGGGGGCGCCGCGCGTGCCGACCGGTGGTCGGCATTCCAATCCGTTTGGGTGATCTGCGCCGGCAAGGCGGTGCGTTTCGCCCGCTCCGCGGGCGATGCCGGCCGGAGGCCGGCGCTCCGATTCCTCTGCTACAGTCGCGCGCCGAAGGCTCGGTCCTGGCAGCGCGCAGCTGGCCCCGTGCCGGCGTTCCTGCTTGATTCTCCTCGCCTGCGTCTTCGCGCTCTTCGGGTTCGCCGGCCTCACGTACGGGGCGGACTGGTTCGTGGACGGGGCCTCGGGTCTCGCGCGCCGGTTCCACATCAGCCCGCTGGTGATCGGACTGACCGTCGTCGCCTACGGCACCTCCGCGCCGGAGATCGGCACCTGCCTCGTGGCGGTGCTCGGCGAGAGTCCGGGACTCGCGGTGGGGAACGTCATCGGCAGCAATGCCGCCAACCTGGGACTGATCCTCGGGATCACCGCGGTCATGACCCCGTTCGCGGTGCCGCGCGGCCTGCTGCGGCGCGAGTTCTGGTTCATGCTCGGCGCCACCATCCTGCTCTGGCCGCTGGCCGCGGCGGGCGTGGTTTCCCGGCCGGTGGGCTTCGTTCTCGCAGCCTTGCTCATCGCGTTCAACGTCCTCTCGATCCGCTGGGGCCGCGGCGCCGAACCGGGGTCGGCCGGCGGCCCGGACGACGGGGCGGACGAGTCCAATGCGGGGCGGAGCCTGACGACCACCGCGGTGGGGCTGATCGCGCTGCTCGTGGGCGCCGAGCTGCTCGTCCGGGGGGCGAGCGACATCGCGCGGGCGCTCGGGGCCTCCGAAACGGTCATCGGGCTCACGCTGGTCGCGATCGGGACCTCGCTGCCCGAGCTTGCGACCTCGGTGGCCGCCGGGAGGCGCGGCCAGATCCAGATCGTGGCGGGCAACGTGATCGGTAGCAACCTGTTCAACGTGCTCGGCGCGCTCGGAATCTCGGCGGCCGTGATGCCGGTAGCGATGGAACCCAGCCTCACGACCGCCGAGGTTCCCGGCGTGGTCCTCCTCACCCTGCTCGCCGGGGTGTTCATGCTCACCGGCCGCCGGGTCGCCCGGGTGGAGGGCGCGGTGCTACTCGCCGCCTACGCCGGCTACCTGATCTTCGTGGTGCTGTGACGCAATGACGACCGATTCCGCATCCCTCACGGTGGCCTTCGCCGAACGGCCCCCCGATTTCGTGCGCCAGATGGCCACCCAGGCGCTCACCGGATTCGACCTGCGGATTCCCGACGACGACTCCCGTGCGGCGGTCGAGTCCGCGGTCCGGGGGGCCGACGTCCTCATCGCCCGAAAACGGCGGGTCGGGTCCCGGGAGATGGACTGCGCCGAGCCGTCGCTCATCCTCGCTCTCGGCCGGAATCCGATTGCGGTCAGTCTGCGCGCGGCCGCGAACCGCGGGATTCCCGTGACCCCCATCCCCCACCCCGGCGCCATCGCGGTCGCCGACCACACGCTCGGGCTGCTCCTGGCAGTGGCGCGCCGCATCGTGGAGGGGCACGAGGGAGTGCGCGCCGGGGCCTACCGGGAGCGGGGCCTCGAACCGGCGGTCACCACCGAGCGCCTCTTCGCCTTCAACTGGCTGGGGCGGAAGGACGCCTTCATCCTCGACGGCCTCGAACTCGGGCTCGTCGGTTTCGGGGCGATCGGCCAGGAGGTCGCGCGCCGCGCGCTCGGTTTCGGTATGCGGGTCCGCTATCACCAGCGCCACCTGCTGCAACAGGGATGGAACCGGCGGCTGGAGGTGGAGCCGGTTGGGTTTGTGGAGGAACTGATCGAGGAATCCGATGTCCTCAGCCTGCACATTCCGCACACCCCCCAGACGGAGAGCCTGTTCGACGGCCCGATGCTCGACCGGATGAAGCCGGGAGCGATCCTCGTGAACACCGCGCGCGGCGGCCTCGTGGACGAAGCCGCCCTCGCGGAGCGACTCCGGGACGGAAGGCTCGGCGGCGCGGGGCTCGACGTCTTCCGCGAGGAACCCCTTCCCGCCGGCCACCCCTTCGTGGACACTCCCCGGCTGGTGCTGGCGCCGCACACCGGAGGCGCGGGCGCGGGCGGCCAGCGCGAGCTGTTCGTCCGCGTCGCCGCCGCCGTCAGAAACCATGCCGCCCAGGCGGCCCAACAATGAGCGACCCAACATGACGAACCAGGAACTCTCCGTCGGCCCCGTGAGCTGCGCTCCGGGGAACCGCGCAACCGGCTTCGTGCCGGCCGTCCAGCGGGTGGACGGGACTTCCCTCGGGTTCCCGGTGCTCATCGCGAACGGCGTCCGCCCCGGGCCGGTGTTGCTGATCGACGGCAGCATCCACGGCGACGAACAGGAAGGGACGCTCGCGGTCGCCGAGTTCGTCCGGGAGACCGACCCCGCCGAGCTGACCGGGGCGGTGGTCGCGGTGCCGCTGATGAACGTCGGCGCCTTCGAAGCGATGTCCCGCGGCAACCCGCGTGACACCCACAGCCACGACATGAACCGCATCTACCCCGGGAACCCGTCGGGCTACCTGTCGGACCGGATCGCCGCCACCCATGCGGCAACGGCGGCGGCCGTCGCCGACATCGAGATTACCTTCCACTCGGGCGGCAACATCTGCTATCTCGGCGAGACGATCTTCACCACCTCGAACGATCCGCTCGGGCTCGAGCTCGCGCAGGCGATGGGACCCGACTGGACCATCGTGCTGGACACCCCGCACCCGGCCGGCTCTCCCATGGCGGCGATGACCCCCGCCGGCAAACCGGCCATCACGGTGGAGCTCGGAGGGAGCGCCGGGACGATGCCGGGGATGTACCGCGAGAACGTGGACATCCTGAAGCGCGCCATCGGGAACGTCTGCCGGCACTACGGCCTGCTGGAAGGCGAGGCCGCCTACGCACCGAAGCTCTGGCGCGGCCGGCAGAACGTGCTCCGCGCGAGCGGCAGCGGAATCCTGAGCCCCGCGGCCGGTGAGGCGGGAGACCACCTGAAAAAGCCCATCCGCAAGGGCCAGACCCTCCTGCGCATCCTCGACCTGCTCGGCAACCCGGTCGAGGACCTGAACGCTCCCTGCGACGGCGTGCTCTTCGGGTTCCGCACCTATCCCTCCACCACCGCCGGGGACTGGACGCTCTTCTGCGGAGAAGCGGAGTTCATTGCGGTCGAGCCTCCCAGACGGCGCGAGCCGGGGAGCGTGCCGTGATCGCCCAGCCGCTGCTGCTGCTCGCCTTCCTGCTGCTGATCATCGCGGCGGCGCGCCAGGCGGAGGAGCGCTTCCCGGTCATCCAGAAAATCAGCTCCGCGGTCGTCTGCACGCTGCTCGGCATCCTGCTCGCCAACATCGGGCTCATCCCGCGCGGCGGCGAGTTCATGGGCTCGCTTTCGCGCTACGCGATCCCCTACGCGATCGTGCTCTTCGTGCTCTCGACCCGGCTCGCCGACCTCAGGACCGCCGGTCCCCGGATGGTGTTCGGGTTCGGGATCGCCGGCTTCGGCACCTTCGTGGGGGCCTTCGTCGCGAGCCTCCTGTTCGCCGGCGTGCTGGGGCCCGAGACGTGGAAGCTCGGGGGCACGTTCGCCGGCGCCTTCTGGGGCGGAGGTCTGAACTTCGCGGCGGTCGGTCAGGGCCTCGAGATGACCCCCAGCCTCTTCGCCGGGGCGTTCGTGGTGGACAACCTCTCCACGGTCCCCTGGATGCTCGGGCAGGTCGCGCTCGCCTCGGCGCTCGCCGGCGTCTTCCTCCGCCGGGCGAAACCCGACGCGTTGGATGCCGCGGCCGACGACTCCGACGTGGACACCGACGCGCTCCGGCGCACCTGGACCGAGGGCTCGATCTCGATCACCCACCTCGCGATCCTGGCGGCCATCCCGTTGCTGGCGCTGGTCGCCGCCGGGCAGTTCTCCCGGGTGCTTCCCGGCGTGCCGGAAGTGCTGTGGCTCACGACCCTCGCGCTGATCCTGGGACAGGTCCCGGCGATCCAGCGGCTGAAGGGCTCGGCGATGCTCTCCTACTTCGCCCTCCACCTCTTCTTCATCGTGATCGGCGCCGGGTCCGACGTGCGGGAGGTGGTGGCCGCGGGCCCCTGGCTCTTCTTCTACATGATCCTGATCATCCTGATCCACGCGTCCGTGCTCTACGGAATCGGCTGGCTGCTGCGGTTCGACCTGGCGACCATCACGCTGTCGAGCCAGGCCGCGGTGGGCGGGCCGGGATCGGCGCTCGCCCTCGGGATGGCGCTCAAGTGGAAGCACCGCATCGCACCCGCGGTGATCATGGGGATCTTCGGCTACGGGTTCGGCAACTACCTGGGGTTTGGCGTGGCATACCTGCTGCGGGGGGTGCTGCCGGGCTGATGGGCGAACGACTCCGGGGGCGCCGCGTTCTGGTGACCGGGGCGGCGCGGGGACTCGGCGCCTCGGCCGCCTGGGGCCTCGCCGAGGAGGGCGCCGAGTGCATCCTGCTCGACCGCTCCGGTGACGAACTCCGAGCGACGGTCGAGGCGGCGGCGCGGCGTGGCCCCGGTCCCTTCCATCCCCTGGTGTGCGATCTCGCCAGCCGGGAGGCGACGCTCGACGCCGCCGCCCGCGCCCGGGAAGCTGCGCAGGGAGATCTCACGCTGCTCGTGCACTGCGCCGCGCTGTTCCATGTCCGGCCCGTCGAGGAGACGACGGACGCGCAGTGGGACGAGATGGTGGCCGTGAACCTCGCCGCGGCGTTCCTGCTCGTGCGGGAACTCATGCCCGAACTCCGGGCCGGAGGCGGGGGTTCGGTCCTGCTGACCAGCTCGCAGGCCGCCATCATGGGTTTTGCCCGCGAGAGCGGCTACTGCGCCACCAAGTTCGGGATCGAGGGCCTCGCCAGGGCGCTCGCCGAAGAGTGCGGGGAAGCCGGACTGCTGGCCAACACGATCACGCCGGGGTCCCGCCGCATCAAACCCACGGGGATTTCCCGCGCCGAGGAAGCGGCGATCCCTGAGGCCGAGCGGACGTGGGGGTCTTCGGAAGCGCTCGGTCCGGCCTTCGCGGCCTTCGCTCTCCTGCCCTTCGCCAGAGACGGGGCGCCGAACGGCCGCCGTTTCGAGGCCGACCGGGTCGCCGACACGGTGCGGGCGAGAGGGCTGCCGCTACCGGGCGAGACCTGGGAAGAGCTCGCCACGTGAACCACTTCTGCCCGATTCCGGTTTCCGACCGGTCGCATGCGCTCGGCGCGGGCCGGACCCTCCCGGACTCCGGAGTCGCGCTCGCTCCCGAGCCCGCCGCCGCGCTCCGGTCCGCCCTGCTGGGTGGGGAGACGCACTACACGCCCCGGCCGGGTCTTCCGGAACTGCAGGATGCGCTCGGCCGGCGGCTCGAGGCGGCCGGAGCGCCGCCCGGGGGAACGGTGGTCATCACCGGCGGACGGCAGGAAGCGCTCTTCGTCGCGCTCGCCGGGGCGCGGGCGGAAGCCGGCGACGCGCCCGGGCGCGTGGCTCTCTCTCCGCTGATCGACGGGGATCCGGGAGTGCTCGCCGCGTGCGCCCTCCTGGACCTGTTTCCGGTGGCCGAGGGGACGGGAGAAAGCGCCGTCGCGCGGATCGCCACGCCGGAGGAGTCCGACGGCGGAACCCCGGTCGAAATCGTGGATTGCGGCGACCGGCTCCTGCCGACCGGCGCGCCTTTTCTCGCCGGAGTGGGAGACGAAGCGGTGATCGTCGGCTCGCTCGACGGCCTCCCCGAGCTCGCGCCGTTCCGGGTGGGCTTCTTCCGGGTGCCGCCCCGGCTGCTGGGCCGACTGCGGAGCCTGAAGCAGGCGGTCTCGATCTGCACCGCGGCCCCTTCGCAGCGGACCGCCGCGCTCCTGCTCGGAGCCGGGCCGGCGAAACCGCGGCCGCGGCCCACGCTCGCCAGACCGGGCAAGGACGACTCGCGCTACTCGCTGATGGAGCTCGCCGCCCGCCTCGAGGGCGTGGTCAGCCTCGGCAGGGGCGACCCCGACGCCGACGCTCCCGAGCCGGTGCTGGAAGCCGCCTGCGCCCGGATCGCGGAGACCGAACCTCTCGATCCCCTCGGCCAGCGCTGGCTCCGGGAGCGGATCGTCGAGCGCGAGGAGGCCCGCACCGGCATCCGCTGGGATCCGGACACCGAGACCCTGGTCACCGGCGGCGCCCAGGAGGGCATCACCCTCGCGATGCTGGCGCTCGTGGGCGAGCGGGAGGAAGTGCTGCTCGCCGACCCGCGCTACACCTCGTACGTGCAGGCGATCGGACTTGCACGCGGCCGGATGGCGCCGGTGCCGTGCGGAGGAGTGGAGGGCGACGGCGGCGAGGACTTCGGGATGCGCGCCGCGGCCACCGAGGAAGTGCTCCGGCAGGCCGAGCGGCCCCGGCTCCTCACCATCGTGAACTTCTCCAATCCGACCGGCGCCAGGACCCGCGCGGAAGAAGTCGAGGAACTCTGCCGGCTGGCGGACCGCCGCCACCTCTGGGTGCTCTCCGACGAGGTCTATGCCGACATGGCGCTCGACGGCCAGGGGCCGATCCTCTCGCCGTCCACGCTCCCCGGGATGCGGAACCGGACGCTGACCATGGGAAGCGTCTCCAAGAGCTACGCGATGACCGGCTTCCGCGTCGGCTACCTGACCGGCCCCGCGGACGCCATCGCGGCCTGCGCCCGCGCCAAGGGGGCGCTCTCCGGCCCGGGACCGCTCTTCTCCCAGCGCGCGGCGGCGGCGGCGCTCGCCGGCGGCGGCGACTTCCCGGCCCGGCTCCGGGAGATCTACGCGCCGAGGAGGCAACTTCTGCTCGACGGGTTCGCCCGGCTCGGCATCCCCACTGCGGCGCAGGGGGGCGGATTCTTCGTCTGGGCGGACATCTCGCGCTTCGGCCTTTCGGCGGAGGCGTTCTGCCGGCGTTTGCTTACCGAGGCGCGGGTGCTGATTTTCCCCGGGACCGCCTTCGGGGAGCGCTGGGACCGCTACGCCCGGGTGTCCATGTTGCAGTCGGAGGAACTGATCACCGAGGCTCTGGAGCGGATGGGAGCCTTCTCCGGCTGAACCGGAACCCCTCCAGCGGCGAGGCGCCGTTCCCCGTAGAATCGGAATTCACCGGAACAGGAGGAACGCCCGATGACGGAAACACGGAACTGGCGCTCGACGCTCGCCTTGGGGATCGCCCTGGCGATCCTCGCCGCCTGCGGTGGCAGCGGTAGTGAACCCGCCGAGGAGGCGGACGACGAACGCTTCCGCAAGTACGCCGCCGGGATGGGCGCCCACCACCTCTGCTCCGGCACCTTCGTGGTGGGACGGGTCACCGAGCGTTCACCCGAGACGGTGCTGGCCGAGGACATCCAGGCCTTCGTCGGCTTCGCCTGGCAGGACGACTTCGAGTGGGAAGTGGACATGGAGGCGCAGAGCGCCACCGTCTGGGCCGCCGACGTGGCGCCGCGCACCGCGAAGTACCACGGCGACCAGGGGTGCACGCTGCTGGAAGACGGCGCCGACTCGGTGCGTTTCACTCCCGTGCCCGTCCCCCGGGACCAGCCGCCGGCGGATGAGCAGGACTGGCCGCTCGGGGACGTCGGCGCCGAGGAACCCGACCAGGCCGGGGTGGACCGGGCGGCGCTCGACGCCGCGCTCGACGCCGCGATGGGAACGGAGCAGAACACCCGCGCCCTCGCGGTGGTCCGGGGCGGCAAGATCGTGGGTGAGCGCTACGCCCCCGGGTTCACCCGGAACACGCCCCAGATCAGCTGGTCGGAGGGCAAGAGCGTCACCGCGACCCTGATCGGCGTGCTGATGCAGAAGGGCCATTTCGGGCTCGACGATCCGGCGCCCGTCGCCGAGTGGCGGGAGGAGGGCGACCCCCGCGGCGTCATCACGATGCGGCACCTGCTCACCATGAGCAGCGGACTCGACATGACGAATCTGGGACTCGCGGGACCATCGTCGCTGATCCCCGAGAACGAACACATGCGCGTCTATTTCGACGCGCTCAACGTCTTCGAGCACGCCTCCGGGCAGCCCTACGGCATCCCGCCGGGCACCGAGTACCGCTACCGGAACTCCGATCCCCTGACCCTCGGGCGCATCGTCCGCGAAACCGTCGAGAACAACGACAAGGAATACCTGACCCACCCGCAGCGGATGCTCTTCGACCGGATCGGCTCCCGCGACTTCGTGCTGGAACCCGACCCCTGGGGCAACTTCATCCTGAGCGGCTACGAATACGGCAGCGCCGCCGACTGGATGCGCTTCGGGCTCCTCCACCTCTGGGACGGCGTCTTCGAGGGCGACCGCATTCTCCCCGAGGGCTGGTCGGAGTTCGTGAGCAGCCCCTCGCCCGGCGCGAAGGAAGACGAATACGGCGGCCTCTGGTGGCTGAACCTCGGGGGGCGCTATGCGGACATCCCGCGCGACGCCTACTGGGCCTCGGGGTTCATGGGACAGACCACGATGGTCATCCCGTCCCGTGACGTGGTGATCGTTCGTCTGGGCCCGAGCCCGGGCGAATTCGGCCCCTACCTGAACGCCACCGTTTCCGCGATCCTAGCCGCCTTCGACGACAGCGCGGATTAGCCGCCACCGCCGTCCGGTTCCGTAGAATCGAATCGGACAGGAGGAACGTTCGATGACGGAACCACAGAAGTGGATTGCCATACCGGGACTTGCGACCGCAGTCGCGTTGCTCGCCGGATGCGGCGGCGGGATGGAACCCGCGGAGGAAGCGGACGACGGCCGCTTCCGCAAGTACGCCGCCGGGATCGGCGCGCATCACCTCTGCTCCGGCGTGTTCGTCGTGGGGCGGGTGACCGAGCGCTCGCCGGAGACGGTGCTGGCGGACGACATCGTCCCCTTCGACGACTGGGCCTGGCAGGCCGACTTCGAGTGGGACGTGGACATGGAGGCGCAGAGCGCCACGGTCTGGGCGGCCGACGTGGCCCCGCGCACCGCGAAGTACCACGGCGATCAGGGATGCACGATCCTGGAGGACGGCGCCGACTCGGTCCGTTTCACGCCGGTTCCGGTTCCCCGGAACCTCCCGCCGGCGGGCGAACAGGACTGGCCGCTCGGGGATGTCGGGGCGGAGGAACCCGATCAGCTCGGCGTGGACCGGGCGGCGCTCGACGCGGCGCTCGATGCCGCGATGGGCACCGAACAGAACACCCGGGCGCTCGCGGTGGTCCGGCGCGGAAGGATCGTGGGGGAGCGCTACGCGCCGGGCTTCAACCGGAACACCCCGCAGATCAGTTGGTCGGAGGGCAAGAGCGTCACCGCCACCCTGATCGGCGTGCTCATGCAGGAGGGGCACTTCGGGCTCGACGACCCGGCGCCGGTGGCCGAGTGGCGCGAGGAGGGCGACCCCCGCGGGGTGATCCTGATGCGGCACCTGCTCACCATGACCAGCGGGCTCGACATGACGAACACCGGATTCGACGGCCCGCCGTCGCTCGTCCCCGAGAACGAGCACATGCGGGTCTACTTCGACGCGCTGGACGTCTTCGAGCACGCGTCGAGCCAGCCCTACGGCATCCCGCCCGGCACCGAGTTCCGCTACCGGAACTCCGATCCGCTGACCCTCGGCCGCATCGTGCGGGAGACCGTGGAAGGCGCCGGCGGGGACTACCTGACCTTCCCGCAGCGGATGCTCTTCGACAGGATCGGCTCCCGCGACTTCGTGCTCGAGCCGGACCCGTGGGGCAACTTCATCCTGAGCGGGTACGAGTACGGAAGCGCGGCGGACTGGATGCGCTTCGGGCTGCTCCACCTGTGGGACGGCATGTTCGAAGGCGACCGCATCCTCCCCGAGTACTGGTCCGAGTTCGTGAGCAGCCTGTCGCCGGGAGCGATGGAAGGGGAGTACGGCGGCCTCTGGTGGCTGAATCAGGGCGGGCGCTACGCGGACATCCCGGGCGACGCTTACTGGGCGCTTGGCCACATGGGCCAGGTCACCATGGTCATCCCGTCGCGGGACGTGGTGGTGGTCCGCCTGGGGCCAAGCCCCGGAGGCCACGACGAATACCTGAACGCCACGGTTGGGGCGATCCTGGCCGCCTTCGACGACAGCGCGGGCTAACCGCCGGATCGCTCACGATCCCGGTACATCTGCCTATTAGTCATTCAGACAGTCCAAATGTATAATACGATGCATGATCAGTCGGCCCCTGTGGCTGGATCGGATCCACCGGGCCTGGTCGCACCGCCCGATCGTGTGGCTGTCAGGCGTTCGGGGGGTGGGAAAGACGAACCTAGTGCGGATGCTGCCCGATGCGGAGCACCTGAACTGTGAGCTTCCCGGCGCCACGCAGACACTGGCGGATCCGGAGCTGTTCTTCGGCGGCCAGCCGCCCGGCGCCACCGTCGTCTTCGACGAGATCCACCGCCTGCCGGACCCGGGCCTGCTGTTGAAGATCGCCGCCGACAGGTACCCGGGCCTTCGGATTCTGGCGACCGGGTCTTTCACACCGGCCGCCACCCGCAAGTTCCGCGACTCCCTGACTGGGCGCAAGGAGGCGGTCCATCTCTGTCCGGTGCTCTGGGAAGAGTGCGCGGAACCCTTCGGGGTCAGCGATTTCGACCGCCGCCTGCTGCACGGCGGGCTGCCGGAGGCGTTGTTGCGGGACGAGAAACGCCCCTCGTCCTTCGGCGAGTGGATCGACAGCTTCTACGCCCGGGACATCCTGGAGCTGTTCGATGTCCGGAACCGCCAGGGATTCCTGTCGCTGTTCCGGCTCCTCCTGCGCTCGAGCGGCGGACAACTCGACATCGGCCGCGTGGCCCGGCAGTCCGAGTTGAGCCGTCTGACCGTCGGGACGTATCTCGAAGCGCTCCAGACCGCACACGCCGTGCACCTCCTCCGCCCGTTCCACGGGGGCGGGAGCCGCGAGATCGTGGCCCGTCCGAAGTGCTACGCCTTCGATACCGGATTCGTCACCTTCGAGAAGGGATGGGACGCGCTGCGGCCGGAGGATCGCGGGATCCTGTGGGAGCACCTCGTACTCGACTCGCTGCGCTTCCGCCTTTCGGACGACCGCATCTTCTACTGGCGCGACAAGAGCGGACGGGAAGTGGACTTCGTCATCCGGCGCGCCCGGGACCGCGTGGACCTCGTGGAATGCAAGCTGGACCCGGACGAACTCGACGGCCGGGCCGCTAAAGCCTTCCGGGCGATCTATCCGGCCGGGGAGAACTTCCTCGCCTCCCCGGCGGTGAAGGAGCCGTACCGAATCCGCCGCGGCGGGTGCGTCTTCACCGTCAGAGCTCCCGGCCCGATCGCCCCGCCGGCGGGAAGAATGACCTCGTAGCGGCCCCGCGGGCCGCTGTGCCGGCTAAAGCCGGCGCTCCAAGCCCCTTCGGCAGGTGGCCCGGCAGCTCCCCGCGACTCCGCGGCAGGGTGCGCTACCGGCGGAAGGCGAAGCCGAAGTCGACGCTGAACAGGAAGAACGCCGGCCGGACGCGCTCGCTGAGCGTCATGCTGCCCGACATGGACGACGCTGGGTCCGCGATCGTGAGGACGGTGTCCGAGAGAAGCGCGCCGGACCAATAGATGTCGGCGCGGGGGCGCACGATGAGGTTGCCCGCCGTCAGGGTGACCCCCACCGAGCCCCCGATGAGAGCCTTGTCGCGCGCCTGGGTCAGGCTGAAGTCCGTCTGGATCGGCGGCGGCTCGCCCGGAAACCCCTGCCGCGCGAGCGCGAAGATGCCGAGTGGATCGTCGCCGCCCGCCATCAGCCGGTCCGAACCCTCGTCGCGGACGCGCAGCCAGCCGCCGCCCAGCCCCACGAACAGCCGGATGTCCGGCCCGAACACCGGCGCCTCGTGAAACGCCTGGACGACGAGCAGTCCGGCGCGCGAATCGGCCCGGTACTCGGATTCGTAGCCGTCGTCCTCGTAGCGGTCGTCCCCGTAGCCGTCGTCGCCGCGGTAGCGGCCACCCGGTTCAGCCAGTTCGAACGCGCCGAAGGGACCAACGTCGGCGACCGCCGGCGTCAGGAGCCGGTTCGGGGCGAAGGTCCAGGCGATCTCCACGCCGGACCGGCCGCGCGCCAGCCGGACACCGCCCGCGCCCAGGTAGTTCCACGCCGACTCCGAGTCTCCCGCGGAGAAGCTGATCGGCGGCTCGCCGATCTCGAAGCCCGCGAGACTCATCTCCGTCCGGAGGCTCGCGGCCAGGACGTGCGCCCCGCCGCGTCCAAAGAGTTCAACGCGCCAGCCGCCGGATCGCCGGTGCGCGCGGGCGTCCTGCGCGGCCAGCCGGGCGGCGCGCTCCCGGTCGCGGTCTTCCGCGACGGCCAGCGGAGCGCCGGCTACCAGAGCGGCGAGCAGCAGCGCCGTCCACCGGCCCGGTCGCCTGGATCCCGTCATGCGTCAAGCACCCCGTGACGGGATGGTAGTGCGGCTAGAAGATCACCCGCAGCCCGAGTTGGGCCTGGCGCTGGGCGCCGACGCGGGCGGCTCCGAGCCTGAATTCCGGGTTCGCGGAACCGTCGTTGAGCACCGGCTCCTGCTGGTCCGAGCCGGACACGCGGAAGGTCGCTGCGTTCATGACGTTGAACACCTCGAACAGGGCCTCGAGTTGCGCGCCGCCCACCTCGAACCGCTTGGTGATCCGGAGATCCAGGTTCGTCCAGGCTTCGTTCCGTTCGCCGTTGACCGGGGCGAGTTCGCCGCCGATCACCGCCCTCGTCTGGGGCCCGTAGGGGCCGACGTAGAAGTCGGGGTGGTTGTGGAAGCCGACCCGCGGGTCGAGCGCCGTGAACGGTGATCCGGACTGCGCCGTCAGGATGCCGCTCGCCAGGATGTCGAAGGGCAGCGTGAAGACACCGCTCGCGACGAAGCGGTGCGGGATGTCCCGGCTGGAGAGGCCCCAGTCGTAGTCGGGATCGGAGGGATCGGTCAGCGTCAGACTGCCCGAGGACCGCTCGTTGTCGTCGTTCGACCGGTCGCGCGACCAGGTGTAGTGAGCCTGGAACTGGATGCCGTCCCGGAAACGCCGCCGGAGCGCGGCGGTCAGGGCCACGTAGTCGGACCTGGCGAGGGAGTCACGCACGAGGATCGTCCCGAAGTTCGGGTTGATGCGCTCGCCGCTGTACAGCGGGCGCCCGAACGCGTCGCGGCCCGGCGCGGGGGTGTTCGCGTCCACGTTGGAGGCGAGCAGATCGCCCCGGGCGTACACGAAATCGAGCGAAGCGGCGAGGTCGTCCGCGACCTCCCGCTCGAGTCCCAGGTTGAACCGGGTGGTGCGCGGGTCCTCGAAGTCCGGATGGACGTAGCTCAGCGACGGAGTCAGGCCGGCCGGCGGGTTGGAATTGTCGATCGCGCCGCCCATCGGGACGAAACCCGTCTCTCCCGGCGCCACGACGGCGTTGCCGTAGCGCGGAAAGACGCCGGTGTCGCTGTACGCGGAGAAGAACAGCAGGGTCGGGGTGCGCCCGTAGAAGATCCCCGCTCCGCCGCGGAGGATCGTGTCGGCGTCGAGCGAAACCACGAACCCGGCGCGCGGCGAGACGTTGTCCAGGTCGTTCGGGATCGAGGTTCCCTCGGGGAGGACGTGTTCGATCCCGCTCGGGTTGAAGGTGCCGTCCCAGCGCGCCCCGGCGTTCAGCGTGAGCCGGGCGGTCGGGCTCCAGGTGTCCTGGAGGTAGAACCCGAGGGTCTGCTGGGTGATGTCGAAGTTCGGGTTGCTCACGTCCCCGAAGAAGATCCGGGCCCGCGCGGCCTCGCCGTTCGCGAAGTCGGCGACGTCGTTGAAGTCGTAGCGCCCGTCGGCGTTCCCGGCGAAGTACTCGCTGAGGTGGTCCTGGCTGAAGTCGAACCCGAGGCGGATCTCGTGGTTGCCGGCGAGGAACGAGAAGCGCTCCTGGATCTCGAACTTCCGCTCGTCCACGTAGATGGGCAGCCACCACGGCTTCCCGAACGAGCCGTAGGACGGCTCGAAGATCCGGAAGTTCGCCTGGAGCGCGCTGTCGGGAAGGTTCGCGAGCCGGTCGAGGTCGTCGTAGGCGTACTGGACCCGGAACTCGTTCACCCCCGTCTCGCCGAGCAGCGAGACCACCGAGCCGACGAGGGCGTGGGTGCTCTCGAGCTTCCGCGACTCCTCGGCCACGTAGTCCGAGGTGCGGGCGTAGTCGGTGAAGTTGTAGCGAAGGGTGAGCGAGTGCTCGTCGTTCACCCGGTGGTTCAGCTTGCCGAACAGGATCAGGTTGTCGGTCTCGCGCACGAACTGCCCGCTGGCGGTGCCGTCCCCGTTGGGGCTGAATCCGGAAAGCACCTCGGGATGGACCGACTGGATCGCGTCGTATTGGCCCGCGCCCCGGATGTCCCGGATGAACGGCTGGCTGCGCGCCGTCTGGTCGTAGGACAGGAAGAAATGGGTGCGGTCCCGGACGATGGGACCGCCGAACGAGGCGCCCCAGTTGTAGCGCTCGAACTCGTCCACTTCGTAGCGGTCGTCGGCGGCGTCGATCCCCCGGTGGGCATCCAGCGGCGACTGGGAGAGCCGGGCGACCATCCGCTGGTCGCGGAAGAAGAGGAAGCCGGACCCGGCGAAGTCATTGGTGCCCGCCTTGGTGACCACGTTGATGTAGCCGCCCCCGGAGCGTCCCGCCTCGGCGGAGTAGCCGCTCGTGACCACCTGGAACTCCTTGACGGACTCCTGCGCCACCACCAGACCGCCGTTCTCGGTCGCTTCGCCGCCGCGGCCGTAGCCGAAGAAGGCGCTCTTCGCGTCGGCGCCGTCGATCGTGAGCCCGGAGTTGATCCCGCGCTGGCCGCTCAGGGAGATGCCGCCGCGCTGCGGTTCCACCTTCACGGTCGGCTTGAGCAGCGCGAACTGGACGTAGTCGCGGCCCGAGATCGGCAGGGACGAGATCTCCTGTTCGTCCACGTAGCCGGCGGCACCGCCCCGGCCCACCTCGAGCAGCGGGGCCTCGGCGGTCACCACCACGGTCTCCTGCACTCCGGACAGCGCGAGCTGGAGGTCGGTCTCGAGGATCTGGCCCACGAGGAGCCGGATTCCCTCGTGACGCGCCGTCTGGAACCCGGAGAGGGAGGCGGTCAGGTCGTACTGCCCGCTCGGCACCGACCGGACGGCGAAGAAGCCCTGGCCGTTGGTGACCGCGGTCCGCAGCTGGCCCCGCTCGACGTCCCGCAGCTCGACGCTCACCCCGGGCAGCGCCGCGCCGCTCTCGTCGGTGATGAAGCCCTGCACCGTTCCGAGCGACTGCAGAGCCGCGACCGGTACGGCGAAGGCAAGGGCCAGCAGGATGCCGGCAATCAGGCTCTTGGTGTTCGGCACGGTCGTCGCTCTCCCTGGCGGACCCGGTACGGGAAGCGGTTCCCCGTCCTTCGGGACGCGGGAATCCTTGACGTGGAAGCGTTACTTTTCAAGGACTGACCGGCGAGACTTGCGAGACGAACGCGCGACCGTTCAGAAAACGATGCGCAGGGCGAGTTGGGCCTGGCGCTGGGCGCCGACCAGCGCGCCGGCGAGACCGAACTCCGGGTTCGGGGTCACGCCGTCGTCGAGGAAGACCTCCTGTTGGTCGGCGCCCGCAACCCGGAACGCCGCCGCGTTCAGGACGTTGAAGACTTCTGCCAGCGCCTCGATCCGGAAGTGTCCAAGTCCGAAGCGCTTCGTGATCCGCAGGTCGAGGTTCGCCCAGGCGTCGTTCCGCTCGCCGTTCAGCGGGACGAGCGCGCCGGCGGCCACCGCCCGTGCATGGGCGCCGTGCGGGCCGACCGCGAAGCCGGGGTGGTTGTGGAAGCCCACCGCGGGATCGAGGGCGGTGTAGGGCGAGCCGGACTGGGCGGTGAAGATGCCGCTCGCCTGCAACCCGGCCGGCAGGTCGAAGACCCCGCTCGCGACCAGCCGGTGGGGTGTGTCCCGGTTCGAGAGCCCCCAGTCGTAGTCGGGGTCCGTGGGATCGGTGAGCGTCAGCCGTCCCGATCGCTCGCTGTCGTCGTTCGAGCGGTCGCGGGACCAGGTGTAGTGCGCCTGGAACTGGACGCCGCCCGAGTAGCGGCGCCGCACCGCGGCGGTGACCGCCACGTAGTCCGAACGGCCGAGCGCGGCCCGCACGAGGACGGGCCCGTAGGCCGGGTCGATCCGCTCGCCCGAGTACACCGGCCGCCCGAAGGCGTCGCGATGCGGCGCCGGGACGTTCGCATCCCGGTTCGACTGGAGAAAACGGCTCCGCGCCGCCAGGAGATCGAGCGAGACGGCGAGTCCCCGCCCGATCTCGCGCTCGTAGCCGAGGTTCACGCGCTCCGTGCGGGGGTCCTCGAAAGCGGGGTCGAAGTAGCTCAGCGCCGGGATCATCCCGGCGGGCGGGTTCTCGTTGTCGATCGGTTGGCCGAGCGGGACGAAACCCGTATCCCCGGGGGCGAGGATCGCGTTGCCGAAGCGGGGAAAGATGCCGGTGTCGCTGTGGGCGGTCGAGAACAGCAGGGTGGGCGTCCGGGCGTGGAAGATCCCGCCCCCGGCGCGCACGATGCTCCGCGAGTCGAGGGACCAGACGAACCCGCCCCGCGGCGAGACGTTGTCGAAGTCGTTGGGAATGCGCCGTCCCTCCGGCAACACGTGTTCGATGCCGCCGGGGTTGAACGTCCCGTCCCAGCGCGCTCCGAGGTGCAGCGTGAGCCGCGGGTTCGGGCTCCACGAGTCCTGGAGATAGACGCCGAGGATCTGCTGGGCCGTCCGGAAGTTGGGCTTCGCCTTGCTTCCGAACCAGATGACGGCGCGGGCGGCGTCCCCGGCGACGAAGTCCTCCAGCGTGTCGAAGTCGTAGCCCCCGTCGGCGTTGCCGACGAAGTACTCGTTCAGGGTGTCGTGGCTGAGGGTGAAGCCGGCGCGGACCTCGTGGTTCCCCAGCAGCAGCGAGAACCGTTCGCGCACCTCGAACTTCCGCTCGTGGTTGAAGACCGGGAGCCACCAGGGCTTGCCGAACGAGCCCGCGGAGGGCGAGAAGATGCGGAAGTGCGCCTGGAGCGCGCTGTCGGGCAGGTGAGAACTCCGGTCGAAGTGGTCGTAGGCGTACTGGAGCCGGAGTTCGTTGACCCCGGCGCTCCCGACGAGCGAAACGAGCGATCCCACCAGCGAGTGGCTCTCGACAAACCGCCGGGACTCCTCCCCGACGTAGTCGGAGACCCGGTCGTAGTCGGTGAAGTTGTAGCGGACGGTGAGCGAGTGCCGGTCGTTCACCCGGTGGTTCAGCTTGCCGAAGAGGATGAGGTTGCCGGTCTCGCGCAGGAACTGGCCGCTGGCGGTGCGGCCCCGCTCCGGGTCGGGGGCGGCGATCCCGTCGTCGTTCGGGCGGTAGCCGGCGACGAGCTCGGGGAAGGCGGCGAGCACGGCGTCGTAGTGGCCGCGCCCCCGGATGTTCCGCAGGAAGGGCTGGTTCTGCGACGTGTGGTCGTAGGAGAGGAAGAAGTGGGTGCGGTCGCGCCGGATCGGGCCGCCCAGCGAAGCGCCCCAATTGGCGCGGCGGAAGGCGTCCGCCTGATAGCGGTCGTCGTCGGGCGAGACGCCGCGGAACGCGTCGAGCGGCGACTGCGGAAGCCGGGCGACCATCCGGTCGTTGCGGAGGAACCAGAGCGCCGACCCCGCGAACTCGTTGCCGCCGGACCTGGTCACCACGTTCATGGCGCCGCCGCCGGAACGGCCCGCGTCGGCCGAATACCCGCTGGTGACCACCTGGAACTCCTTGACGGACTCCTGCGCCACCAGCACGCCTCCGCCTTCCCGCGCCAGTCCGCCGCGGCCGAACCCGAAGAAGGCGCTCTTGGCGTTCGCGCCGTCGATCGTGAGGCCGGAGTTCACGGCCCGCTGCCCGCTGAGGGAGAGCGTCCCCCGGCTCGGGTCCACCTGCACCGTGGGCTGGAGCAACGCGAACTGGACGAAGTCGCGGCCCGCGATCGGGAGCGCCGCGATCTCCTCCTCGTCCACGTAACCCGCGACGCCGGATCTGCCGACCTCCAGCACGGGGGCTTCGGCGTTCACCGTCACCGTCTCCTCGACCGACGCGAGGCCGAGCCGCAGATCGAGTTCCACGCTCTGGCCGACGTGGAGATGGAGGTCTTCCCGCCGCACGGTCCGGAACCCCGGCAGCGAAGCGGTGAGGTCGTACTCGCCGCTCAGCACGGCCCGCAGCGCAAAGAAGCCCCGGTCGTTGGAAGTCACCGTCCGGCGGTGGCCCCGCTCGCGGTCCACGAGTTCGACCGTCACCCCGGGCAGAGCGGCGCCGGTATCGTCGCTCACGAAACCGTGCACCGACGAGAGCGATTGCGCGGCCGCGGCCGCGGCCGCGAGCGTCAACGCCAAGGCCGTGCGAACGCCCAGCCGACAAGAAGGAGCCATCCCCGCGGGCATTTTCGCTCATAGAATCGGCCGGATGGGGCTGTCCTGCCGGCGAGCGAGCCGGACCCGCGCATGACGCGGCTGGAGGGGCGGGTGGCGGTGGTCACCGGGGCGGGGGCCGGGATCGGT